>JBPPMX010000157.1:0-15562 GCA_051306275.1 Tepidiformaceae bacterium | reverse complement strand
GGCGATGATCGGCTTGAAGATATCGAAGCGCTGGGTAAGCCCGCCCCATTCGGCAGGCGCGACGGTTGGCATAGAGCCTTCGGCAACCAACTTGAGATCGCTCCCCGTGCAGAACGCCCGCCGCCCCCCTTCGCCGGTGAGCACGGCGATCCAGATGTCATCGTTCGTCGCGCACTCCTCCCAGATGTCGTCGAGTTCCTGCAGCGCGGGCGGATTCAAGGCGTTGAGAACTTCGGGGCAGTCGATGGTTATGTAGGCGACGCGGTCGCGGACCTCATAGCGGATGAAATCGGGCATTGCAGGCTCCTGGAAGATGGGCGTTCCGGCTCCCGCGCCGGGCGAAGCGAGGATACGGGGGCTGGCAGGCCCCGGAGCCAGCCGGATCGTTGTCCCTGATGGGAGCCAAACCTATACTCGAATGACTGCCCCGGGGTGGTGGAGGTGTAAGTGAACCTCACGGTTTCCGGATACGAGACGGTCATCGGTCTCGAAGTGCACTGCCAGCTTCTGACGAAGAGCAAGATGTTCTGCGGATGCAGCGCCGACTACTCGGGCGCCGAGCCGAACACCCACGTTTGCCCCGTTTGCATGGGCATGCCCGGGACGCTCCCTGTCATCAACGAGAAGGCGATCGAGTACATCGTCCGGACCGGCCTGGCGCTCAACTGCGAAATCTCGGCGCTCAGCAAGTTCGACCGCAAGAACTACCATTACCCTGACCTGATGAAGGGCTATCAGATCAGCCAGTACGACATGCCGGTCTGCCACGACGGCTGGCTCGAAGTGCAGGTCGATGGCGAGGCGAAGCGGGTCGGCGTGACCCGCGTCCACATGGAAGAGGACACAGCGCGCCTCCTGCATCGGGTCGATGCCACCACTGGCGACGCGTACAGCCTGATCGACATCAACCGCAGCGGCACCCCGCTTATGGAGATCGTGAGCGAACCCGACATGCGTTCGCCGGCCGAGGCGCGCGAGTACCTCGTGCAGCTTCGCCAGATCCTCCGCTACATCGGGGTGAGCGAAGCGAACATGGAGGAGGGCAACTTCCGCTGCGACGCGAACATCAGCCTGCGGCGGCCCGGCGCGGCGGAATTCGGGACCAAGGTGGAAGTGAAGAACATGAACAGCTTCCGCGCCGTGCACGACGCCATCGCGTTCGAGCAGGTGCGGCAGGCTGCGGTCCTGGACGCTGGCGGCACGATCAACCAGGAGACCCGCGGCTGGATCGACGAGCGCGAGGAGACCGTCACCCAGCGCTCGAAGGAGTTCGCGCACGACTACCGGTACTTCCCTGAGCCTGACCTGCCCCCCCTCGCCTTCAGCGTAGCCGTCATCGAGGAGCGGCGCAGGGCGCTCCCCGAGCTACCCGAAGCGCGGCGCGCCCGCTTCCTCACTCTCGGCCTCAGCGAGCACGAAGCCGAAACGCTCACTGAATCACGCGACCGGGCCGACTACTACGAAGGCGTCCTCGCCGCTGTCGGCGGTGAGCCGGCCCGCGCGGCCAAGCTCGCCGCGAACTGGGTCCTCGGAGAAGTCGGCCGATGGATCAACACGACGGGACGGACGATCGAAGAGTTCCCCGTCGGAGCTGACGCCCTCAGCGACCTCATCCGCATGACGGAAGCCGGCAAGGTAACCTCCACCGTCGCCAAGGAAGTCTTCGAGCAGATGATCGCAACGGGCCGCCCGGCCGCCGAGATCGTCGAAGAATCCGGCCTCGCACAGATGAGCGGTGACGACGAGATGAGCGGGATCGTGCGGGCCGTCCTCGCGAAGAATGACGCCGCGGTCGCGGACTACCGCGCCGGTAAGGACGCCGCGATCAAGTTCCTCGTGGGCCAGGTGATGCGGGAAAGCAAGGGACGCGCGAATCCACAGAGCGCCCAGCGCCTGCTGGAGGAGGAGCTGCGATAGAAATGTTTACTTTTCCTCGCCATATCGGCTGCCGGTGGTATACTCGCCGCTCATGAGCGTCCGAAGCGTGTTCGCGCATAACGCCCTTAAATGGCTCTACCCCGGGATGCATATCAAGCGCTGGCTGGCGCTCCTCACCCTCGGCGTCGTACTCATGGGCCTCGGCATCTCGTACTTCCTCCGCGAGGCGTACGTCTCCTACACCTTCCCCGACGAGTTCTACTACCTGACACTGCAGTTCATGCCCCGCTGGGGTCGCGGTCTGCTCTTCGCGGCATTATCGATCGCAACCGTTGGCCTCGCCGTGTTCAAACTCAACCAGTCCCTGCTCTACGCCTTCGTCCGCCCCGATCGGAGCGAGACGAGCAGCATGGCCCAGGCGATTTACAACAAGCGCGTACTTTCCCGCGGGCCGAAGATCGTCGCCATCGGCGGCGGCACAGGACTCTCGAACCTGCTCCGTGGGCTGAAGGAGTACAGCGCGAACATCACGGCTATCGTCACCGTCGCGGACGACGGTGGGAGCACCGGGAGACTGAGGCGCGAGTTCGGCGTGGTCGCCCCGGGCGACCTCCGTCAATGCATCGCGGCGCTCGCCGAAGCTGAGCCGCTCATGTCCAAGCTGTTCCAGTACCGCTTCTCGGAAGGCACCGGCCTCGAAGGGCACTCCTTCGGAAACCTCTTCATCGTCGCGATGTCCGAAGTGACCGGGAACTTCGAAGCCGCTCTCGAAGAGACGTCGCGAGTCCTGAACGTCCGCGGGACCATCCTGCCCTCCACCCTCGAGGACGTGACGCTCAGCGCCATGACCCACGAAAACGAGATGGTCCACGGCGAGCACAACATCTCGGAGCGCGGCTCGGTGATTAAGGAAGTCTTCCTCAACCCACCGCACGCCGACGCTCACCCGGACGCCGTCCGCGCGATCCTCGACGCGGACATCATCGTCATTGGGCCGGGCAGCCTCTTTACAAGCGTCCTGCCAAACCTGCTGGTCGACGGCATCAAGAAGGCAGTTCAGACGTCGACCGGGATGCGCGTCTTTGTCTGCAACGTCGCCACCCAGCACGGCGAGACCGACGGCTATTCTGTCGCCGACCATCTCGTGGCACTCGAGCGCCACGTTGGGAAGGGCCTCGTGAACGTCATCGTGGCGAACAACAACCTCGCGCCGGCCCTCCCGGAGGCTTGGCATTCCGCGCCCGTGAAGGTCGAGGCGCCCACAGGCGTGCACGTCGTAGAAGCCGACGTCGTCGCGGAAGAGAACCGGTACCGGCACGACTCCGTGAAACTCGCGACTACGATCATGCGGCTGTACGATGATCGAAATCTGTACCCGGTGCGGCCTTCAGAGCCGACCGCGGAACAGTCACTCCTCCTGACGCGGTAGCTGATGTCGTTTGAAACCTTCCTGAACTATCTCCAGATCCTCGTGTCGGGGATTCTGATTGTCGTGATCCTGCTGCAGGTGAAGGGCTCCGGATTCGGGGCGGCGCTCGGGGGGATGTCAGGTGGTTCCGTCTACCGGACGAAGCGGGGCCTTGAGCGCACGCTCTTCCAGGCAACCATCCTGCTCACGCTGGTATTCATCGCCATCTCCTTCCTGAGCGTCTCGGCAGCGTAGGCAACCGAATGGCCCTTGCCACCCGCTGGCGGGCACTGGGCGGCGCCATCGCCGCCGTTCTTCTCATCACCATGGCATCGTGCGACGACGGCAGTCTCATCGACCCCGCCGGCGACCGTTATGTAGAAGGCATCGCCGGGTCATGGCAGCGCGTGAACCCGGTTTTCGCGAATGCTAACGAAGTCGACCGTGATATCTCCCGCCTCGTGTTCTCCGGACTGACAGCATTCGACGCCACGGGCCGTGTTGTCCCCGACCTTGCCGAACGCTGGGAAGTCGAAGACAGCGGCCGCACGTATCGCTTCCACCTCCGGGACGACGTCCGCTGGCACGACGGCGAGCCCCTCCGCGCGGCGGACGTCGCCTTCACGATCGAACAGCTCCGCGACCCGGAATACCGGGGCGACCCACAACTCGCGGCAGTGTGGGATGACGTCGTCGTCGAGATCCCGGACGACCTGACCGTGGTGTTCCGGCTCCCCTCGGCATACGCGCCTTTTCTCGCCCGCCAGACCGGGCTGGGGATCCTTCCCGAGCACCTGTTGGCGGGGGTCTCCGGCGAAGCGATGTGGAACGCCGCCTTCAACACGGCGCCTGTCGGCACGGGGCCGTACCGGCTTGTCACCCTCAACCGTGATAGCGCCGAACTCGAAGCCTATGCCGAATACCACGGCGGCGCCGCCGCGATCTCGTCGATCGACCTCCGCTTCTACCCGGACTACCCGGCCGCGGTCCGCGCGCTCGAAGACGGTGATGTGAACGGGCTGCTCCTCCGCGAAGTGGCGAGCGCAGGCCTGACCGACGAAGTCCAGGCGATTAGCGGCGCCGAGGTCAGCGAACCCCAGCGGGGTGCCTACCTCGTGCTCTACCTGAACAACCAGCACGTCCCCTTCGACGACGAACTCGTCCGTACGGCGATCTCACTTGCGATCGACCGCCGGGCCATCGTGGAGGCGGCGTTCTCCGGGACAGCGACTCCTTCGAGTTCCCCAATCGCGCCGGGAAGCTGGGCCTACCAGGCGCAGTTCGACTTCGGCGACCGTGACCTCGAAGAGGCACGCGATGTCCTCGCGGAAGCCGGTTGGGAGCCGGGCGCGAACGGCGTACTGACGAAGGCCGGGACCGAGCTCCGCTTCACGATCAGGACAGACGACGACCCCGCGCGGCGAGCAGTCGCGAGCACGATCGCGGCCCAGCTCGAAGATGTTGGCATCCGCGCGAGCGTCCAGAGCATGGCGTTCTCGGTCTTGCTCAGGGATTTCCTCCAGCAACGGCAGTACGACGCAGCGGTCGTCCTCTGGGACCAGGGCGCCGACCCGGACCCGTACTCCTGGCACAGCGCCGAGGTGGGTCCGGACGGCCGCAACATCGCCAACACCCAGAGCTTCCTCCTCGATAGCCTTATCGGCGAAGCCCGGACGACGACCGACGAAGCGGTTCGTCTCGACTACTACAGCCAGCTCCAGCAGGTTTGGCAGTCCGAGATGCCCAGCGTCATCGTCGCCTACCCGCGCTACCTCTACGTGCAGAGCGGGAGCGTTGAGCGCGATCCGCTGGGCATCCTCTTCACCGCCGCCGAACGCTTCGCGCAGATCTTCCGGTGGGGCCTGTGACACCCGGCGAGACGCGCGTGGTGTTCATGGGTTCGCCCGCGTTCGCGGTGCCCTCACTGCAGGCACTCGTCCGCGCGGGGTACCAGGTCACCCTCGCGGTTACCCAGCCGGACCGCCCGGCAGGCCGCGGCGCAAAGGTCCACCAACCGGACGTGAAAGTCGCGGCCCTCGAGCTGGGGATCGACGTATTCCAGCCGGAATCGCTGCGGATTCCCGAGACACAGGAGCGACTTGCGGCCGGGGCAGCGGATGTGTTCGTCGTCGCGGCCTACGGGAAAATCCTCCCGCGTGCGGTACTCGCGATGCCGCGCAAGGGCTGCGTGAACGTCCACGCCTCCCTCCTGCCCCGCTGGCGAGGCCCCTCGCCGATCGTGGCAGCCATCCTCGCGGGCGATGCCGAGACTGGCGTGAGCATCATGGAACTGGAACCAGCGATGGATACCGGGCCTGTCATCGCACGCTCCGCCGTCCCGATCCCGCAACGCGTGACCGCTGGCGAACTGGAGCCGGCGCTCGCCCGGCTCGGCGCGGACCTGCTCGTAGAGGTCCTGCCAGCATGGCTCAGCGGCGACCGCCTGGCCGAGCCACAGGACGAAGCACTGGCAACCTACTGCTCCCTCCTCAAGAAAACTGACGGCTACCTGGGCGCCGCGATGACCCTCGCAGAGGCAGAACGGGCCGTGCGGGCCTTCAACCCGTGGCCGACGGCGAGCGTCGAATACCGCGGCGGGCGCCTGAACGTCTGGCGGGCGCGGGCGGTTTCCGGCGACGTTCCCGCCGCTGCAGGTACCATGGGAGTAGTCGAACGGTCGCCTGCGGTCGCGTTCGACGGAGGATGGCTGGTTTTGGACGAGGTACAGAAGACAGGTGGGAAGCGGATGGGCGGCCAGGCCTTCCTCAACGGCGAGCGCGGGACGCTTCCGGAACGCGTGGGCTTGGCATGACCTCGCTCTACGGCTTAACGCCCGATGAAGTCGCCGCAGTCGTCACCGGCCTCGACGAACCACGGTACCGCGCCGACCAGCTGCTGAACGCCGCCTATAAGACCTTCGAGGCCGACATCGGCGCGATCCAGACCCTCCCGGCAATGCTCCGCACGCGGCTGACGGAGGCCGGCTACACACTCGGCCCCGCTGAAGAGATCCGCCGTGCCGTGAGTGATGACGGCGAGACGACGAAGTTGCTCCTCCGCATGGGCGACGGGACTCTCATCGAAACCGTGCTCATGCAATACACCGGCGTCGATGGCTCCCACCCCCGCTCGACCGTTTGCGTCTCCACCCAGGCTGGCTGCGCGATGGGCTGCGTCTTCTGTGCGACCGGCCAGATGGGCTTTGAGCGAAACCTGAAGGCGGCCGAGATCGTGACGCAGGTCGTCCACTTCGCACGGATCCTCGCGGCGCGAAAGCAGCACGTAACGAACGTCGTCTTCATGGGCATGGGCGAGCCGCTCGCCAACTACGACGAGACGATCAGGGCCGTGCGCGTCCTCACCCACCCGAAGGCCTTCGGCCTGGGGCAGCGGCACATCACGATCTCGACCGTCGGGGTGATCCGCGGGATCGAACGGCTGGCCGAAGAAGACATGCAGATCGGCCTCGCCATCTCCCTCCACTCGCCGTTCAACGACGCGCGACACGAACTGGTGCCAACGGCAGGGCCCCGCTCAGTCGACGACCTGATCGGGGCCGCGGAGCGGTACTTCAAGGCCTCCGGTCGCCGGGTCACGTTCGAATACGCCCTCATCGACGGACAGAATGACTCCTTCGAAACGGCGGAAGCGCTCGCGAAGCTGATGCGTCGGACGGGCGCCCACGTCAACCTCATACCGGTGAACCCAACTGCCGGCGGCTACGGCAAGCCGAACCGTCAGCGTGTCCTCGCCTTCGAACGGGTACTGCGGGACGCGGGCGTAAACACGACGATCCGGGTGGAAAAAGGAAGCGAGATCTCAGCGGCCTGTGGGCAGCTACGGACGACTGAGGCCGCGTCTAGAAAGCGCGCCGGGCCGCCAACCGGACAAGCGACAGAAACGCCTTCCCCAGCGCCATCCCAAATCCGATAGCGATGGCCGTCCGGAGATCGATGAACGTGTGGACTTCACCGCGCACGACCGGGGACGCGAGGACGAATGTGCGGACCTCGTCGCAGGCGACTGAGCGCGCCACGACGACCCCCGCTGAACTCTGCTTGATGGTGCCCTGCTCGAACGATGCGAATCCGACCGCGCTGCGTTCGACCTGTGCCTGTTCGGCGTGGACCGCGCGGATGGCACTGCGGTCGACAAAGACCTGTGACCCTTCGAGACCCGAGAGGCGCTCGCCGGTGACATCGGACGCAGAGCCGTTTACACGCATTCCACTCTCCCTGGGGCCTGAAAGTCACCGTAGAACGGTGGGGTCGAAGGCGCAAACCCGCCTATGAGGACCAGCGACTTCGATTACGACCTTCCCGCGGACCTGATCGCGCAGACCCCGGCTGACCCCCGCGACGCATCACGGCTGATGGTGTTCCGTCGCGGCGGCGCCGAGTTCGAAGGTCACGTCTTCCGCGACCTCCCAGCATTGCTCCGTCCGGGCGACCTGCTCGTGGCGAATGACACTCGCGTGATGGCGGCGCGACTCCACGGCCGGCGCGAAGATACCGGCGGCAAGGTGGAAGCCCTCCTCGTCCGCGAAACAGCCGATGGAGCCTGGGAGACGCTCTTCAAGCCTGCGAAAGCCGCACTACCCGGCAGGCGGTTCGTCTTCATCACGGAAACGGGTGAGTCCGCTGCAGTGTGCCTGGCCCGCGATGAGGACACCGTACGGCTCGCGTTCGCGCCCGGATTCGACCCCTCAACGGCCGGGGAGGTGCCCTTGCCCCCGTACATTCGCGGGTTCGCGGGGGATGCCGAGCGCTACCAGACGGTATTCAGCCGCGAGCCGAAGAGCGCGGCCGCGCCCACCGCCGGTCTGCACTTCACCCCGGAGTTGCTCGCGGCCCTGTCCTCAGCGGGTGTCGGGATGACCTACGTGACCCTCGAGGTCGGGCCCGGGACATTCAAGCCCGTATCCGTCGACGACCCCCGGGACCATCGCCTCCACTCGGAACGCGTCCGCGTGCCCGAAGGGACTGCCGAGCGGCTGCAGGCGGCGCGTGACGAAGGGCGACGAATCATCGCCGTCGGGACGACCGTGGTACGGACGCTCGAACATGTCGCCCGCGAGGCCGGCGGATACGCGGCGTGGGAGGGCGAGACCGGGCTCAAGATCCTGCCCGGCGACCCCTTCCTCGCCATCGACGGCCTGATCACGAACTTCCACCTGCCGCGATCCACGTTGCTCATGCTGGTGGCAGCGTTTGCTGGCTTCGAGACGACCATGGCAGCGTATCGGCGGGCTGTCGCCGAGCGGTACCGCTTCTACTCGTTCGGGGACGCGATGCTCATCCTGCCGTGACTGGGAGCGCCCACGCGCCATCCACGCACTCCACGAGCCCATCCCTCTGTAGCGCGGTGAGGTAGGCCCCGACGCGTTCCCGATGCTCCCTGGGCAGCGCTTCGCTCAGTTCGCTCGGCGTGAGCGGCACCAGCGCCTGCCGGAGCGCCTCCACGATCCGCCCCCGGGCGAACCGCGCCGTCGCCTCGAACGGGAGTGCGGTCAACGGCGGCCGAGGAGCGTTCGGCGACCCGGCGCAGCGCCACGCGCAGCTATTCGCGATGGGACAGGCCTCACATGCAGGCCCGCGCGAACGACAGACAAGCGCGCCGAGGTCCATCAGCGCGAGGTTGTAGTCGCGTGCCCCCCGTGCGGGAAGCAGCGCCTCTGCGACCTCCGACAGCCGAGCGGGGAGCGCCGCCCGGTGGGCGTCCACACCCAACCGATGTCGGGCGAGGACACGGGCGATATTCGTATCAAGCACGGCTAGGCGTGCCCCGGCGGCAAAGCAGGCAACAGCCGACGCGGTGTACGGGCCAACCCCAGGGAGCGCGAGTAGATCCGCACACGCTGTCGGGATCGCGCCATGTCGTTCGAGCGCCGTCGCAGCTGCCCGCTGGAGTTGCACCGCGCGCCGGTTGTAGCCAAGCCCCGACCATAGCCGAATGACCTCTGCCGTCGGCGCACCCGCGAGCGCGGCAGCGTCCGGCCAGCGCGCGAGCCATGAACGGTAGTAGGGCAGCACACGGTCGACCTGCGTCTGCTGGAGCATGACCTCAGAGACGAGGACAGCGTAGGGATCGCGGGTCAGTCGCCAATCGAGTGCGTGGCGTCCGTTTACCCGGTACCAGCGCCCGAGCACTCGCCGGAGGGCGGCAGGGTTACTCGTCGGCTTCGTCGCCCTCATCATCGTGCTCGTCGTGGCCGTGGCCACCACTCGCCGGGACGATAGCAAGGTCGCGCCCCGAACGGCGGGCCTTCGCGGGCGCCGGGACCGCACGAAGGGCTTCATCGATGGCCGCCAGCGGCGTCCCCGCCGGCACGACCACCGCAGCAACGCCAGAATCGCGCAGCACGCGGAGGTCGGCGACCGCAGGAGATCCACCTACCCCCACGATCAGCGGGGTACCCGTCATACTCGCAGCCCGCACATAGTCGAGCCGCGCGGCGAGGGTCAGTGACCCCGGCACATTGCTGACATAGAGCGCATCGAGGCCAAGCGGGGCGAGCCCGCGCAGGATCAGCTCGTCAGCCGCCGCGACCGGGAGATCGACGACATGCCCCATCACCGCAGTATCAACCGCGGCAGCGGCAGTCGATTCCAGCGCGGCAATCGCAAAATCACAGCCGGCTTTCGCGAGGGCTGCGGCTCCCGCCTCATCCAGCGACTCGACGAGTACGCCGATGCACGCGCCCTCGCCAACAGAATCGGTGACGGTCGACGCTGCGGAGGCGGCGTCCTCTGCGCGGACGATTACAAAGTCGGCCCCGCCGGCGAGGGCGGACTGCGCTTCGGCAGCAGTCTCGGCGATCGCCGCGAGGAGCATCGCACGAGGCTTTTCGCGGGTGATGCGCGCGAACCCGATCCCGGGGCCTTCCTGGCGCTGGATGCGTTCGATCTTCTTCTGGAGCTGACTCACGATGTGCCTCGTTCAGGAACGCCCGGGAAGGCGGCGCGGATGAAACGGCCAGATTTGATGACCGCGGCGAACTGCGCCGGACGGGCGAGGATGGAGATGTCGGCGAGCGGATCGCCTCTGACGATGATGATGTCCGCGGCCAGCCCGGGCAAGAGACGGCCACGATCGTCCGCGATGCGCAGGAGGTCCGCCGCCCACGCAGTCGCCGAGAGCAGCGCTGGCCCGGCAGAGAGGCCGTTCTCGCACATCCGGAGGATCTCCTGGGCGTTCTCGCCCGGGCGGTTGAGTGGCGTGCCCTGGTCGGTCCCCATCGCGATCCGGATGCCCGCACGGACCGCGTTCCGGAAGCTCTCGAAGTGCGCATCGAGCACCGCGACCGACTTCTCGACCATGTAGTCCGCCACACCGTCCTCGGCGGTCGCCGCCGCCATCACGTACGGAGCTGTCAGGGTGGCGACGAGGTACGTCCCGCGTTCGAGCATCAGCCCGATCGCCTCTTCGTCGAGCCAGACGCCGTGCTCGATCGAGTCGACCCCCGCTCGGACAGCGTTCTTTATCCCGTCGGCAGCCTGGGCATGCGAAGCGACCACACGGAACGCCTTATGCGCCTCCTCCACGCCCGCCGTGAGTTCTTCGAGCGTGAACGAGGGCGAACGGGGGTCGACACCGGCAGTCATCACCCCACCGCTCGCGAACAGCTTGATCGCCGTCGCCCCGGCGCGGAGCTGCTCGCGAACCGCCTTGCGGACGTCGTCCGGGCCGTCGGCTTCGCGAGCGAGAAACCCGTGGCCGTGACCGCCAGTCATCGTGACGCCCATGCCCGCCGCGAGGATCGATGGCCCCTCGATCAGCCCGTCCGCGATCGCGCGTGAGAGGTGGACGTTGAGGTGAGCGGGTGCGCCAAGGTCGCGAATCGTGGTGAATCCCGCATCGAGCGTGGTGCGGGCGTACTGCGCCGCCTTTAACGCCCTGATCGCAACCGGATCCTCTCCAGCACGATTCAGGTCTCCGGGTGCCCCCGAACTCGATATGTGTACGTGGCAATCGATGAGACCCGGGAGCGCGAATAGCCCGGACGCGTCGACTTCGAGCGCCCCCGCCGGCGCGGTCAGGCCCGGCCCGATCGCCACGATCCGCCCGCGGTCGCAGACGATGTCGACGCCCGCATCGAATCGGCGCGCGTCGTGATCGAAGGCTGCGAGGTTACGGAGGACGAGCGGTGAGTCTGTCACGTCTGGCCATTCTTACGGCGGTGCGTGCGGAGGGCAATGCGCGGGTCTGGATCGAGGAGTTCGGGTAGTCTGGAGACACAACAACAGATACAGGAGACCCAATGAAGCAGTACGCAGGCCCGCCCGCGATGGCGATCGACCCGGCGAAGTCCTACACCGCAACGATTGAAACGAGCGCCGGCCAGATGGTCGCCGACCTCTATGTCGATGACGCACCGAAGACCGTCAACAACTTCGTCTTCCTGGCGAAGGACGGCTTCTACGACGGCGTGATTTTCCACCGCGTAATCAAGGGCTTCATGATCCAGGGTGGCGACCCGACCGGGACGGGCCGTGGCGGGCCTGGCTATCGTTTCGACGATGAGCCGGTGAAGCGAGCCTACGACCGGGGAACCCTGGCAATGGCTAACGCCGGCCCGAACACGAACGGAAGCCAGTTCTTCGTGATGCACGCCGACTATGAGCTTCCGCCGAACTACACCGTCTTCGGAAAGCTGACGAGCGGCGAGGACACGATGGACACCATCGCGACGGCAAAGACCGGCGCACAGGACCGGCCCGTTGACCCCGTGACGATCACCAGTGTGACCATCAGCGAAGCCTGAGCAGACCGGGCGGCGTCCAGCCGGCCCGTCGTATAGTTCGCCCCGTGGACGAAGACGACGAGCGACCCCCGGCTATATCGCCCGATCCGCTTTCCAGTGAAGCCAGCCACCGGCACCGGCGGTGGCTGTCGATCGGGATCTGGATCGCGGGCGCCGCGACCTTCCTGGTCGCGGCGTTTCACATCGGCGGCGGATGGTATTTCGCCTCGGAGCTCGATCGGCGGGCGCTCTCCGCAGCTGAGCGGAGGGAATCGCTCGCGCCGGACTATGACCTCCGCATCGTCGCGGTGGACGACCGCACGATAACAATCGCCCTTTCGGACGAGCACGATGCCCTCCGGCAGGAGGGCGTCTGGGGCCTCGACTGGGAGGGCGGCTATGGCCAGCTCCGCGACATCCTTTCCGAGGACGCAGGCGCCGTTGTCCGGTCGTTCGAAGTCCTACGGGGCGAACCACCCGCGCCAGGCGTCCTCGCCGAGCTCGACCGGCGCGGGTTCCCCGGTGACCCAAACGAGGGATTCGGCATTCCATTCCAGGATGTCGTCTTCGAAGGCGATCTTGGCCAATTCCCGGCCTGGTTCATCGACGGCGATGACGACTCCTGGGTAATCTTCGTCCACGGGAATGGGATGACCCGGCGCGACGCCCTCCGGTCGATCCCCATCGCAGTCGACGCGGGCATGCCGGCACTGGTGATCACCTACCGCGGAGACGAAGGCGCACCCGACGACCCATCGCGGAAACTCCAGTACGGCCGGACCGAATGGCGCGACCTCGAAGCCGCCGTGGGGTACGCACTCGATAATGGCGCCGAAACCGTGGTCCTCCATGGCTACAGCATGGGCGGCGCGGTGATCCTCTCGTTCCTGCTCGAATCCTCACTCGCAGACCGGGTAGCGGGCGTCGTGCTCGATGCCCCGATGCTCGACTTCAACCGCACAGTAGAGTTCCAGGCCGCCGACGAGGATCTTCCGCTGGTCGGGATCCGGCTGCCGCGTACCCTGGTCGAATCCGCCCAGCTCCTCGCCACCATCCGTTTCGACATCGATTGGGACAGGCTCGACTACCTCGCGCGGGCCGATGCACTCGAGACGCCAATCCTGCTCATCCACGGCGACGAAGACCAGGATGTCCCGAAGTCGACCAGCGACGAACTGGCTCGCCTTCGCCGCGACCTCGTGACCTACATCGAAGTCGCCGGGGCCGGCCATGTCGAAGCCTGGAATGTCGATCCGGAGTTCTACGAGGACGAGGTAGCGCAGTTCATCGAACGCGTCGCCGGCGACTAATCGAGGGGCGGCGTGGCCTCGACGGACTCGACGGCGTCGTCGCCGTGCGGCGTTGACGAGAGCCCAGCGGCTTCCAGCGTCGCTTCGAACGAGGCGATGGCGACTTCGATCTGGCTGTCGTCCGGGACCTTCGTGGTGAGCCCCTGGAGCGCGATGTTCGGCTTGAACATCGCCCGCACGAACCCGTTCCCCCCGTAGCGCGCGCCGAGCCGCAGGATCTCGTAGCTGACCCCCGCAATCGGCGGCACGAAGACCAGCCGCGATGCAGTACGGACGAGAAGCCCCCGGTCCACAAGCAGGTCAAACGCGAAGAACGTCAACAGCGCTACCACGACAACGATAAGCAGGAAGCTCGTGCCGCAACGCGTGTGTTCCTTCGGGAACGGCCGGATGTTCTCGGCAGTCAGGCGCCGGCCCGCCTCGTAGGCATGGATCGTCATGTGCTCAGCGCCGTGGTACTGGAAGACCCGCCGGATATCCGGGATCAGCCCGATCAGCGCGATGTAGCCGACAAACAGCACCATCCGCAGGACGCCTTCGACCGCCACGATCCAGAACCGGTGCACATCGAACGCTTCGAGGAGGTTCGCAAGCAGGATTGGCCCGGCGAAGAAAATGCCGATGACAAACGCCATCGCGACGACCATTGATCCCCAAAACACCGTCTCCGGGAAGTCTTCGACCTTGCCGTCCTCGTTCTCCTCTTCGAGCGCGATTCGCGACGAAAACGTGAGCGCCCGCATGCCGAGCGCCAGCGTCTCCCAGAGCACCAGCACGCCGCGGATCAGCGGTACCTTCCGAACTCGGCCCGTGTACATCCCGCTCAGATGCTCGGAGTGGACGACGATGTG
The DNA here is from genome assembly GCA_051306275.1 of Tepidiformaceae bacterium. Taxonomy (GTDB): domain Bacteria; phylum Chloroflexota; class Dehalococcoidia; order Tepidiformales; family Tepidiformaceae; genus JBPPMX01. The sequence goes on along the minus strand of JBPPMX010000157.1, from coordinate 1,372 downwards.
GCCCTTCGGATGCCGCACGGCGACCGCCATGTGCTCCGGGCCGCGGATCATCACGCCTTCCATTACGGCCTGGCCGCCGTAGTACACGTTTGCTGGGGTGGCCGGCGTGTCGCTCATGGGCTGGGTACGAAAGAGGGCGCCATGACGGCGCCCTCTCTGGTGTTGAATCGCAGAAGCGCGCTAACGGCGCTGGTAACGGCGGTTGAAGCGCTCCACGCGGCCAGCCGTGTCAACAATGCGCTGCTCGCCCGTGTAGAACGGGTGGCACGCGTTGCAAACATCGAGCTGCATGCGATCGCGGGTCGAGCGGGTCTTGATTTCATTGCCGCACGAACAGTGGATCGTTGCTTCGGCGTAATTCGGATGCAGATCGGCTTTCACTGGGGACTCCCGGGCTCCTGCCCATTAGACGGCGGCGATTTCGCCGGCGTAGACGCTAACTTTCTTGCGGCGGCCCTTGGCATAGGGCTCGAACTTCACCTGGCCATCGATGAGCGCATAGATGGTGTAGTCCTTGCCGAGGCCAACGTTGTTCCCAGGGTGGAACCGCGTGCCGCGCTGCCGGAGGATGATCGACCCGGGCTTGACCACTTCGCCATCGAAGTGCTTCACGCCAAGGCGCTGACTGTTGCTATCGCGGCCGTTCTTGGAGCTGCCGACGCCCTTCTTGTGTGCCATTACTAGCCCTTTGTGATCGACTCGACGATTAGCCGGGTCATGTCCTGGCGGTGCCCCATCTTGCGACGGTAACGCACCTTGTTCTTGTACTTCATGAACACGAGCTTGGGCGCGCGTCCATGTGCCGAGATCTTCGCGGTAAGCGCCGCGCCAGCGACGACGGGTGTGCCTACCGTGAGGTCCTTGCCATCGAGCAGCATGAGGACATCGAACGAGACTGAGTCCCCGGGTTCACCGGCAACGTGACTGATTTCAAATTCCTGCCCCTCAGCGAGGCGCAGTTGGCGCCCATCGGCGCGAACGATCGCTTCCACAGCCCTACTCCAGTGTATGCAGACGAAACTCAAGTCTAGCGGTGAGTGCCGCAGCCGGTCAACGTCGGGCAGCAGCCCCCGAGCACAAGCAGCAGCGTGTAGGATACGTCCGTTTCGGGCCGCCGGAACCGTTCCGTTCGGCCCTCACCAGAAATCGTAGCAGAAGGAGCAATGATGCCAGGAAAACTCGAAGGGAAGACCGCCATTGTCACCGGTTCCGGGCGTGGGATCGGGCGCGGAATCGCGAAACTGTTCGCGGCGGAGGGCGCCCGCGTCATCGTCAACGACCTCGGTGGTTCGGTCGCCGGCGAAGGCACCGACTCGACCCCAGCGCAATCGGTCGTTGACGAGATCACGGCTGCGGGCGGCATCGCCCTCCC
>JBPPMX010000156.1:0-6778 GCA_051306275.1 Tepidiformaceae bacterium | reverse complement strand
ATCCCCACATCGAACTACGGCCTCTCCAAGCGCGTCGGCGAGCAGTACGTCGAGCTCGCCGGCCGCATGCGCGGCCTTGACTACACCATCCTCCGCTACGCCAACGTCTACGGCCCCCGCCAGGACCCGGCCGGCGAAGCCGGCGTCATCGCCATCTTCACCGCCCTCATGCTCGCTGGCCAACCCTGCACCATCGATGGCGACGGGGAACAGAAGAAGGACTACATCTACGTTGAGGACGTCGCCCGTGCGAACCTCCTCGCCCTCGATGCGGGCTCCGGTCGCGCCATCAACATCGGGACGGGCGCAGGCACCTCGGTGAACACCATCTTTGCGACCCTCAAGGATGCCGTCGGGTACACCCTCGATCCGAACTTCGGCCCCCCGCGACCCGGTGACGTCCGTAACGTCTGGCTCGATACCTCGCGCGCCCGCGCCGAGCTCGGCTGGCAATCCACTGTGGACTTCACCGACGGCATCGCCCGCACCATCGCCTCCTTCCGCTAGGGCCCCCGGCAAACACAGTCACGAAACGTACCGTGCGGTTACCGTTTCGACGCTCAAGGCTAGCTACCCTTCCGCCGATGATTCCACTGGGTACGGCGTCTTCGCCCATTTACTCAGAGGAGTCGCTCCATGCGCGCCCCCGCATTTGCTCACCGCCGCGCCCCGCTCACCCTTCTGATCGCAGCCCTCTACCTCGCCGGCTTCGTCGCCTGGGCGACGATGTTCCTCGGCGACCCTGGCGCCCGAGCCACCGAGAATCACCTCGATGAGCACGAAATCCACCTCAACCTCGCCGTCCCAGACGGCCTGGGCGGCTGGGAACTCGTCGGCATCGTCATGCTCCTCGACCCGTTCGTCGAAGATTTCGACGCCGAGGCCCAGCTCGCCCGCGCCGACATGCTTTCCCGCTTCCCCGGCGCCATCGACCTGAGCGCCCACGGCCCGAGCGCCCAGTACGTCCTCTCTAACTTCAAATGGGCCGCGGGCTCCGTCGGTTGGCGCTACAACGACGCTGGTCGCTCATCGAGTGCGTCCGCCAGCGCCATCGCGCCGGGCGCGACCGCATGGAACAACGTCGGCGCAAACTTCTCCTTCACCGGCGGTAGCGCTTCTTCGAGCGCCGCCAGCCTCTGCCTCGGCCAGGGTCGCGATGGCCAGAACGTTGTCGGTTGGGGTGCGCTCGACGGAAGCACGCTCGGCGTCACCTGTTGGTCGTACTCCGGAGGCAACGGCGTCGAGTTCGACATGGTCTTCGACAACAGCGATCGCAACTGGGGAACGATCGACCTACAGACCGTTTCGCTTCACGAATTCGGTCACGCCGCTGGTATTGGCCATTCCAACGCTTCGTCGTGCGGCTCCACTTCTCAGCCGGTCATGTGCGCCTACTACGTCACGCAGATACGCACCCCACGCGCGGATGACGTCGCAGCGCTGATCGCGCACTACGGCGCGTCCTCCGGAGGCCCCACCGCGACCAATACCCCCACCCGCACGCCAACTCAATCCGGGCCAACGAATACCCCCACCGCCACACGTACCGTGACGCCGACCAATTCTGCGACGCCGACCCGGACTGCCACGCCCACCCGCACCGCTACGCTCCCCAGCAGCACAGCGGTCAACACGGCTACGCCCACGCGAACCGCGACGCCAGCTCCCAGCAGCACCACGGTCAACACCCCCACCCCGACCCGCTCCGCCACCCTCGCGCCAAGCAGCGCCGCGGTGAACACGGCAACGCCACCACGCACGTTTACAGCCGCGCCCAGCAAAACCCCACGCCCCGCGAGTACCCCATCCGCAGACGAACTCCGCGTCAACCTTCGTGCTGGCGCGAACCTCATCGTTTGGACCGGACGCGACACCACTCCCGCGCAGGGCCTCGCGCCGATTCTGCCGAACATCACTGGTGTCTTCACATACGACGCCGCGCAGGGCCTCTGGCGCGTCTACATCCCCGGTGGCCCAACCTTCGGCAATACCCTCACCGAGCTCCGGCGCGACGATACCTACTGGATGTTCGTCTCGAGTCCTGTGAGTTTCACCCCACCCCAGTAGCGGGCTTCCCCGGCCGCGGGCTTAGTCCGGGATAACGAGTTCGTCATCCACCTGGAGCGACGTGCAATCGTCTTCGGTCATGTCGTTCGCCTCGAGCAGTTCCTCGAGCGTGATGTCGTACAGGTTCGCGATCGTCGAGCAGAACTCGCCGCTCTCGACGATATGAGTCGTGCCGCCACCGTTCGGTTGTATAGTCGCCGTCCGTGCCGCCGGGGTTCCAGTTGTCGGGCTGGCGCCCGCCTGCGTGGGGCCGGTTCCCGGTGTCGTCGCCCCAGTTGCTGTGGTCGTCTCCGCAGGCGCCTGCGTCCGCTGGGCCTGCGTCGTTTGGAAGATCTCCGCCTGCGTCAGGTCGTCCCCGTCCCCGCCATCCGCCAGCTGGGTCACAAGGACCGCCACAGCGATCACCAGCACCGCGAGTCCGAATAACGCGATCGTCGCTACCGGCATGCTGATCCCGCCGCCTCGCGGCTTCGGCGAAAGCGTCGGCTGCCGTCGGTTCGGGGGAGTCCCTGCTCGGCCGCCCCCTGCGCTCGACGCGGCGCCTCGGGCAGCGCCAGCGCCTGCGACCGCTGCGGGGGCCGATGGCTGGGCTGGCCGTGTTCGCGGCGTCCCGAACGGCTCCGGGGTAGCTGCTGCGGCTGCCCCAGCCTGTGGGACGCCCTGGCCCTGGTACACCGGACAGGTCACATGGTTCTCAACCAGGCAATAGGTTTCCTGGTGTTGCAGCGCAATCTTCGTCGGATTCTGGAGGTTGTAGCACCGATGCGCTTCAGTAGCGTACGTCGCGTGCGAATCTGCATCGTCGCCGAGTCCAAGGAAAGGACAGATCTGCGGAAAACCACCCTCGTCGGGCTGATACGTCACAGTGTCCCCCGTGGTGCGGTCACCGGCCTTATCGTGGCACGGCGTCCCCCGTCGGGCAATCACCGCCCGGCATACGGGAACAGCCGCCCCGTTTCCGGGACGGCCGCTCCGCTTGCGACGGGGAGGACAATGTCGCCGGCTTCCCCTGGTCAGGAGGTCGCCTACGTACAGCTTCGGCCGCCGCCCCTTGCGCCGGGAGACCCGGCAGTGGACGGTTAAGTGGCAAACCGGTGAGAACCCCCGCTCCAGACAGGTGACCCGCAGGGCCCGTCATCCGTTGGTGGATTCCCTCCCCGCCTGAATTTGTTTGACACTCACCCCGCGTCTGCTAACCTTGTCAGTCGGCGCTTCTTGATTGGCCAGCCAGCGTGTCGTTCGGCAGGTCGCGAAGCTGAGTGCTTGAAGACGGCCCTGAGTATTCGGGGCGCTGTTCACGAACAGGCTTTTCGGCCTGTTTTCGTGCCCAGTTCACAGAGCCCGGTTCAATACGCTTTAGAGGGCCCTCACCCGGTCCGTGCCGGGCCGTCAACAGTTAAGGGGAGCAGGGATGCCGACCATTAATCAGCTCGTCCATAAGGGACGAAAGCCAAAGACCAATAAGTCTGGCGCTCCGGCGCTGCTCTTCAGCTTTAACTCGCTGAATGGCCGCCTCCGCCGGTCGGCTGGCCGCGGCTCACCTCAGAAGCGTGGTGTTTGCACCCAGGTCCGTACGCAGACCCCGAAGAAGCCGAACTCGGCCCTCCGCAAGGTCGCCCGCGTTCGCCTCACCAACGGGATCGAAGTCACGGCCTATATCCCCGGCGAAGGCCACAGCCTCCAGGAACACTCCGTTGTCCTCGTCCGCGGTGGCCGCGTGAAGGACCTCCCGGGTGTTCGCTATCACATCGTCCGCGGCGCTCTCGATGCTACCGGTGTCAACAACCGCAAGCAGGGCCGCAGCAAGTACGGCACCCGTAAGGGTGGCGTGGCCGCTGGCCGCAAGAAGTAAGGGCGCGAGGTATCTAACTCATGGCACGTCGTAACCGCCCCGCAAAGCGCCCCATCGCACCCGATGCCCGCTATGGCAACGTCCACCTCCAGATCTTCATCAACAAGATCATGACCCGGGGGAAGAAGAGCACCGCTGAGCGCGTCATGTACGCCGCTCTCGACCGGATCCAGACCCAGACGGGCCGGGACCCGATCGATGTCTTCCAGCAGGCCATGCGCAACACGACCCCCGTCCTCGAAGTGAAGCCCCGCCGCGTCGGTGGCGCCACCTACCAGGTGCCGGTCGAAATCCGCCCGGACCGTCGCGTCGCCCTTGCGATGCGCTGGCTTATCAACGCCGCCCGCGCCCGGGGGGGCCGCTCAATGGCTGAGCGACTCGCCGGCGAATTCATGGACGCCGCCAACGGCACCGGCGTCGCAATCAAGCGCAAGGACGACACCCACCGGATGGCAGAAGCCAACCGCGCCTTCGTCCACTACCGCTGGTAAGCGCCGGCCAGGGAAAGCGACAGGAGACCCATGCCCCGCCCTATTGAAATCGAGCGGATCCGCAACATCGGGATCATTGCCCACATCGACGCCGGCAAGACGACGGTGACTGAGCGCGTCCTCTATTACACCGGTGTGACCTACAAGATCGGCGAAGTCCACGAAGGCACTGCCACCATGGACTGGATGGAGCAGGAGCGCGAGCGCGGTATCACTATCACCTCCGCCGCTACCACCGCCGAGTGGAATGACCACATGGTCAACATTATCGACACCCCCGGCCACGTCGACTTCACCGCTGAAGTCGAGCGCAGCCTCCGCGTCCTCGACGGCGGCGTCGTCGTCTTCGACGCCGTAGCGGGCGTCGAGCCCCAGTCTGAGACCGTCTGGCGCCAGGCCGACCGCTACGCCGTCCCACGCATCTGCTTCGTCAACAAGATGGACCGCACCGGCGCCGACTTCGAACGCACGATCGAAATGATGATCGATCGCCTCGGCGCGAACCCCGTCCCGATCCAGCTCCCCGTCGGCACCGAAGCCGACTTCGACGGCATCATCGACCTCGTCGAGCAGTGCTGGTGGTGGTTCGGTGGTGAAAAGGGCATTACCCCCGAGCGTCGCGAGATTCCCCCCCATATGCTCGATGCCGCGAAGGCCGGTCGCGAACGCCTCATCGAGGGCATCGGTGGCGTTGACGACCAGATCATGCTCGCCTACATCGAAGGCCACGAGGTCACCACGCACGAGCTGAAGTCGGCCATCCGCCGCGCGACCCTCGCCAGCCTCGCCACCCCCGTTCTCTGCGGCTCTGCCCTCAAGAACAAGGGTGTCCAGACCCTCCTCGATGCAGTAGTCGACTACCTCCCCAGCCCGATCGATATCCCGCCGGTCACGGGGATAGACCCGAAGAACGGTGGCGAGCTCGTGCGTCGCGCTGCTGATGACGAACCGCTGAGCGCCATCGCCTTCAAGATCGTGTCGGACCCGTACGTCGGCCGCCTCGCCTACTTCCGCGTCTATAGCGGTGTCCTTAAGGCTGGCGAGAACATCTACAACTCGACCAAGGATGAGCGCGAGCGCATCGGTCGCGTCCTTCGCATGCACGCCAACCAGCGCGAAGAAGTCGACGCCATCTATGCCGGTGGCATCGCTGCCGCCGTTGGACTGAAGAAGACCTTCACGGGCGACACCCTCTGTGACCCCGCGAACCCCGTCATCCTCGAGAACATCAGCTTCCCCGAGCCGGTCATCCGCGTTGCCCTTGAACCCAAGAGCAAGGAAGACCAGGACAAAATGGGCGACTCGCTCATGAAGATGATGGAGGAAGACCCCACCTTCCACTGGACCTTCGACGAAGAGACTGGCCAGACCCTCATCTCGGGCATGGGCGAACTCCACCTCGAAGTCATCGTCGACCGCATGCTTCGCGAGCACAAAGTTGCCGCGAACGTCGGCCGCCCCCAGGTGAGCTACCGCGAAGCCATCACCCAGAAGGCACGCGCCGAAGGCCGCTTCGTCCGCCAGAGCGGTGGCCGCGGCCAGTACGGTGTCGTCGAACTCGAAATCGAGCCGCTCGAACGCGGCCAGGGCTTCGTATTCGAGAACAAGGTCGTCGGTGGCTCCGTCCCTAAGGAATACGTCGGGCCCGTACAGGCAGGCGCAAGGGAAGCCCTTCAGGGCGGCCTCCTCGCTGGCTACCCCGTCCTCGATGTGAAAGTCACCCTCATCGATGGATCGACCCACGCCGTCGACTCGTCCGAAATGGCATTCAAGAACGCTGGCTCAATCGGCGTGAAGGAAGCCGCCAAGAAGGCCGGCGTCGTCATCCTTGAGCCAATCATGAAAGTCGAAGTCCGCGCTCCCGAGGAGTATTACGGCGCTATCGTCGGTGACCTCAACTCGCGGCGCGGCATCATCGTCGGCAGCGAGTCCATGGGCAAGACGCAGATCGTCCACTCCATGGTTCCGCTCGCAGAAACCTTCGGCTACTCCACGGACCTGCGCTCGCTGAGCCAGGGCCGCGCGAGCTACAGCATGGAGTTCGACCACTACGAAGAAGTCCCCAAGAGCGTCGCGGCTGCCCTCACCAAGCAAGCCGTCGGCGTTTAGACCACACCAACTGCAGCGAAGATAGAAAGGGTACTGAGATGGCGAAGGCGAAATTTGAGCGGACGAAGCCGCACGTAAACGTAGGGACGATCGGACACGTCGACCACGGCAAGACGACGCTAACGGCGGCGATCACGAAGGTCCTGTCGCTCAAGGGCGAGGCCGAGTTCCGCGCGTTCGACCAGATCGACAACGCGCCGGAAGAGCGCGCCCGCGGCATCACGATCGCCATCGCGCATGTGGAGTACGAGACCGAGTC
>JBPPMX010000155.1:0-3654 GCA_051306275.1 Tepidiformaceae bacterium | reverse complement strand
GTGACGATAACACGGCCGTTTCTGTGAAGGTCAAGGCGATCCGCTGGCAGTCGGGGAGATCTTGCAGAGGCTTTACACGGTTCCGCGCGCCCGACCGGAAAGGCGGCTGAACGGAGCCGCTGCCCTGCTCGCGGCCTGAACGGGCGTTCCTCGATAGACTGGAGGTCATGCGGTTCGTTGTTGCGTGCGCTGGTGGACTCGCGGCCCTGATCGTCGCCTCGGTAGTCTTCGCGCACGCGGAGCCAGAGCGCGTAACGCCGGGAAACGGCGCGGTCGTAACCACGGCGCCCGGCGAAGTCGTTATCCAGATGACCCAGGACATGGCCCGCCAGCCCGGCGCGAACGACATCGATGTCTTCGACGAACAGGGGAACGAAGTCACCGGGATCGCTGCCGTTATCGACAACGCGACCCGCCGCGTCCTCAGCGTCCCCCTCCCCATCGGCCTCGAGCCGGGTACCTACCGCATCCGCTGGAAGACCCTGAGCGACGAAGACGGTGACACCGAAGACGGTGAACTCACCTTCAAGTACGACCCCGCCGGGCCAGCCTTCGCCGGGCAGGAGAACCTGCGCGAAGAGGTCGTCGCCCCGACCACTGAGGGCGGCGAGGCCGCGCCGCCGGTCCTGATCGCCAGTGGCGATGACGGCGCAAGCTGGATCCTCGTGACCGCGGTCGGTGCGGCAATGTTCGCGCTCGGCTGTGGCGTGACGTTCATTGCCATCCAGAAGCGCACGTGAAACGAGCCGGGCTGTTCCTCCTCCTGGTGGTGTGCCTTGGTGCGCTCACCCTCAGGCCCGAAGGCGCGGTCGCTCACGCGACCCTGGTTGCGGCAAGCCCCGGCGAAAACGGATTCCTCCAGACCCCGCCCCAGCAGATCTCGCTCACATTCAGTGAACCACTGGACCAGAAAGCGAGCGGCATCCAGCTCCTCGATTCCCGCGGCCAGCCCATACCGCTCGCACCCATCGAGTTCCCCGAAGGCTCGCCCACCACGATGCGGGTCCCGCTTCCCGCGCTCGAACCGGGCATCTACAACGTCCTCTGGGTGAACGTGTCGACCGTCGATGGCCACCCGCTGCGGGGGCTCTATCCCTTCACGGTGCTGAACCCCGACGGATCCGTGCCCGAAGGGACGAACGCCGTCGGGGGCGGCGGGAGTGGCAATGACCCCGCGCCGATCGCCGATAGCGTCGCCGTCCGCGCCCTCATCTTCCTCGCCCTGCTGATGGTGATGGCCCCCGGCGTCGTAATCCTGGTTTCGAAGGACAGGTTCCCGCCAACGGTCGAGCGTGGACTGCAGTGGATCGCGATAGCCGGCGTCATCCTCCTCGTCCTGGGCCTCCTCCTGAACCTCGACCTTCTCCGCACCCAGTACGGCACGCGCGGACTCTGGGACACCCTCATGGGCACCCGCGCGGGCGGGGCATGGTGGGCGCGCGTGGGAGCCGCACTCCTCGCCGGGATCACCCTCCTCGGGATGCGCCACTGGCCGGGGCCAGCCGCACTCCGCCTCGTCGCGTGCGGCGTTGGCGTCATGGGTTCCTTCGCCCTGACCAGCCACGCGGGCGTCGGTCCGGGACGAGCATGGGCAACAGTCTTCGACATCATCCACGGGTCGGCCGCGCTGATCTGGGTGAGCGGTGTGATCGGCCTTGTGCTCCTCGCACGCCTGGCCGGGCGAAAGGCCGAATACCGGGAGCTCATCCCACGGTTCTCGCTGATGGCATCGATCGCGGTCTTTGTCCTCATCGTGACCGGGCTCCTCAACGCCTTCGTCCAGATCGATACCCCCGGCCGCCTGACCGAGACGCGCTACGGGATCACGACTCTCGTGAAGCTCGCCGTTACCGTCCCCCTCCTTGGCCTGGCCGCATGGAACGCCACGCGCGGCAAACGCTCGCTCATCGAGCTGCGCAAAGGCGAGCCCCGCCGCTTCATGGCGACTGCCGGCGCCGAGGCGATGCTGGGGATCGCGGTGATCGCACTCGCAGCAACGCTCTCCCAGACGACCGCGGCGAAGCTCGTCGTCGACGACACCCGCGCGGGCCCCTACGAGCGCGCATTCGAAGCCGCGGACCTCAGCGTCACGCTGAGCATCGACCCGAACGAAACCGGGCTGAACACGTTCGAAGTAACCCTGCGCGATGCCGCCGGCGAACTCGTCGAAGCAGACCTTGTAAGGCTGCGGTTCCGATACCAGGAGGACAGCGCGGTCGGGCCTTCAGAGCTGGCGCTGGCACAGGGGACGACCCCCGGGATCTACGGCGGTCGCGGCCCGTACCTTCCGCTCGAAGGGAACTGGCGCGTAGAAGTCGATATCCGTCGCCCGGACATGGACGACGCCACCGCGTTCTTCGATGTGCGCCCGGCGGGCCAGCCCGTCACCTTCGTGGACCTGGGATCGCGCTTCGACAACCCGGCGCCGGGGTTGACCTGGAACGAACTCGGCGGGTTCATCGTGACCACCATCGGGCTCGGCTTCGCTCTCTGGCGTGACCCGCTAACGCGGCTTGGACGCGGCGGCCTCTGGACCGCAAACGTCATGACGGTCGCCGGCTTCGCGGTCGGGACGCTGCTCTTCTTCGGGGTACATGCCCACACCCCGCCCGAGGCCTCGCTCAACAACCCCATCTTCCCGGACCAGGCGTCGATCGGCGTCGGCCAGCGGATCTTCCAGCAGAACTGCGCGAGCTGTCACGGCGTGAACGGCGTCCCGCCCCAGGGCCTCGACCTGAACCCCTACCCGCTCGACCTCACGATCCACGTCCCCCAGCACTCCGACGGGGTGCTCTACACGTTCGTCGACCAGGGAGTCGCCGGGAGCGCGATGATCGGATGGGGCCGCGAAGGGCTCCTTTCCAGCGAAGACATCTGGCACCTCGTGAACTATATGCGAACGCTCCGGGTACCAGACCGCTAGACCGCGAAGCGAACAACAACATGGGGCTGCCCTTTCGGACAGCCCCAGAGCATCTGGTGGCCGACGACGAGCCTAGTGCCCGTCGCCCCCTTCACCTACTTCAATCCCGGCCTCTTCGTAGAGGTAGACCCACACGTCGTGGGAGAAGTCGTGGGCGATGTCGTGGACCTTCGCGGCGATTTCGCCGGCCGCCGCTATGTCCGGCGTCTCCGCAGAAAGCGTCGCGTGCATCTCTTCGAAGGCCGCGGAGAGCTCCTCAGCCATGTCCTCCAGGTCCGACGGCCAATCGACGAGTCCCATCGTGGCCTGGAGCTTCTGGGCCGTGTTCGCGGCGCCAGCCGGGATCTCGTCGTCTTCGTTGATGGCGTCGTCGATATCATGGAGCCCGGCAGTATCGATGACGTTGATGATCGCGACGATGTCAGCATCGGTCGTCACGGATTCGCTGCTACAGGCAGCGCCGAGGGCAAGGGAAAACAGCGCGACCGCGATGGCCGCGAGAGATGTGCGAGTACGCACAGTGGTACTTCCTTTCACTGGTTGGCGAACAAATCAGACCGAAGCGGAGAGCGCGAAGCGGGGGGGCGGGGTCGCCGGGCCAGCGGTCCATGCCGCAAACGTCCCGGAGGGCGATACGACTAACCGGCCGCGACTGAGCGCGCCTCCCGCGAACGCGAGCACCGCACCCAGAAGCACGAGCCCACCGACCGCTGAGAGGGGAATATCAGAAC
>JBPPMX010000154.1:0-2433 GCA_051306275.1 Tepidiformaceae bacterium | reverse complement strand
CCTCTTCCTCGATTCGGTCGCTCAGCGGCTCTCACACCGCGTACAGCTCACCACAGACGGTTACGGGGTCTACCTCGACGCGGTGGCCGGGGCGTTCCGGTTCGATGTGGACTTTGCCCAGCTCATCAAGAAGTACGGGGAAGGGGCGAACCCTGAGAAGCGCTACAGCCCCAGCATCTTCACCGGCACAGAAACCCGCATCATCCGGGGCGACCCGAACCCCGAACACATCTCTACCAGCTACGTAGAGCGCCAGAACCTCACCATGCGAATGTCGATGCGGCGCTTCACCCGCCTGACCAACGGGTTCTCCAAGAAGGCGGAGAACCTGGCCTATGCAGTCGCGCTACACTTTGAGTATTACAACTTCTGCCGCCCTCACCAGACCCTCAAGGGGCGAACCCCTGCGATGGCTGCCGGAGTCACCGATCGTGTGTGGAGCATTGACGACCTGATCGACCTGCTAGAGGCCGCCGCCGCCGATCTTCACACAAAATCAAACTGAACCACTACCAATTCGTATTTGGGGTTGCTAAGATGGGAGTGGTGGATTTTGCCCTGTGCGAATCCGCACATCTGTTCGCATTTGCGCGAGCGAACTAAGGACCCCCTGAACTTTTATGGCTGATGACACCCTGACTGGTACGGCACCTTCGAACGCGGATGAGATGATCGGTAGTGTACTGAGCCGTCTCTCGAGCGGGGAGTTTGCCGACGGAGAAGACGAAGAAGAGGAAACGACCACCAACGAGGAGGAGTCGGAGGACGAGGAGTGGACGGCGGACGAGGAGGAGGAAGAGGAGCCGATGCCGCTCCTGGCGGAGGAGTCGGAAGGCATCGATGACCCTGTCCGGATGTATCTGCGGGAGATCGGCAAGGTCTACCTGCTGACGGCGGACGATGAGAAGCACCTTGCGCGCCAGATGGAGGAGGGCATCCACATCCGGGCGATCGAGGAAGGGTACGTGGCGTCGTATGGGCACCCGCCTTCCGCGGCGCGCGTCGCGGTTTCGCTGCTGGAGCAGTGGGAGGGTCTCCTCCCGGTGTACAAGCAGGCGAAGGCGTTCGTGGACGACTACGAGAAGATCGTGGCGAAGCAGGTCCCGAAGACTGAGGTCGAGGGTACGCCGCGGGCACCGAAGTGGCGCAACGCCGAGGGCCCAAAGCTGAAGAACACGACACTTTCGGAGACGATCGCGGACCCGCAGTTCCGTGGGCTGATCGACGCGGAGATGGATCTGAACTTCCGGGAGTTCGCGGCGACGAAGCTGAAGCGGACCGAGGAAGAGATCGGGCACATGATCGTGCAGCTTTCGATCGTGACGCACATCCTGACGCCTGACCTCGTGAGCCAGATGGGCGAAGAGGCGGGAACGGAAGAGGATCTCGTGCCACCGGTCGATGGGCTGGTCGAGAAGATTGCGCCGCTGGAGGACAAGCTCCGGTACCACTTCGACACGATCAAGCACAACGGGGACAAGGCGGAGCGCCGGCTGACGGAAGCGAACCTGCGCCTGGTGGTGTCGGTCGCGAAGAAGTACATCGGGCGTGGGATGAACCTGCTGGACCTGATCCAGGAAGGGAACATCGGCCTGATCCGCGCGGTGGAGAAGTTCGACTACCGCAAGGGCTTCAAGTTCTCGACGTACGCGACGTGGTGGATCCGGCAGGCGATCACGCGCGCCATCGCCGACCAGGCGCGGACGATCCGTATCCCGGTGCACATGGTTGAGACGATCAACAAGCTGGTGCGTGTGAGCCGCCGGCTGGTGCAGGAGTACGGGCGCGAGCCCACGAGCGAGGAGATCGCGAAGGGGATGACGGACAGCGGCAAGCCGGACGTGGCCTCGGCTGCGTTCACGCCGGAGAAGATCCGCGAGATCCAGAAGGTCTCGCAGGAGCCGGTGTCGCTTGAAACGCCGATCGGCGAAGAGGAAGACAGCCACCTCGGTGACTTCATCGAGGATGCGAGCGCGCTGGCGCCCGCGGAAGCGGCGAGCCATCAGCTCCTGAAGGAGCAGGTGGAGGACGTGCTGGCGAGTCTGACGAGTCGCGAGCGACGCGTGCTGCAGCTGCGGTTCGGGCTGGAAGACGGCCGAAGCCGGACGCTCGAGGAGGTTGGACGCGAGTTCGGGGTCACCCGGGAGCGCATCCGGCAGATCGAGGCGAAAGCGCTGCGGAAGCTGCGGCATCCGAGCCGGTCGCGGAAGCTGAAGGATTATCTCGACTAGGGTCGGGTTAGGGACGAACTCGAGAGCGCCCGGTCAGTAATGGCCGGGCGCTCCTTCGTTGCACGGGGGTCTGCGGACGGCAGCCCGCTTTGGTGGGCCATCAGCGCCCGCTGTGGGGCGCGGCTACAGGGTTCCGTGGCAGGGTACGAAGCGCAGACGATTGGAGGTAGCCGCCGGCCACCGGGGGCCGGGAATCCCTAGG
>JBPPMX010000153.1:0-3380 GCA_051306275.1 Tepidiformaceae bacterium | reverse complement strand
GGCCGGGCCTGGGTCATGGTGACGCGGATGGACCCGTCGGGGTCGCGGGCGAGGTCGACGGGGAGGATGCCGGCGCCGATCTCCTGGGTTACGCGGGCTGAGCCGGAGGTGAGGTCGATGCGGCCCTCTTCGGCGAGGGCGAACATCGTGGCGATCGTGGGGTGGCCGGCGAGCGGGATCTCCTTCCCGGGTGTGAAAAAGCGGACGCGGAAGGTGGCAACGTCGCTGGGGGTGACGAAGGCGGTCTCGCTGAGGTTCATCTCGCGGGCGATAGCCTGCATCCGCGGGTCGTCGAGGCCTTCGGCGCGGGTGATGACGGCGCAGGAGTTCCCTGCATAGCGCACGCGGGTGAAGGCATCGACGATGGTGATGGCGTAGTCGGGCATTTGCTGAGCGTGGCACGTCGCGGGGCGGGACTCAACCGGGTAGACTCGGCGGCCATGGACACATACCCGCTCGCAGACGACGAACTCGCAGCCGCAATCGGTGAGGCGCTGGTGGCCCAGCAGGCAAAGGTGGCGGTGGCCGAAACGACCGCTGGAGGGCTGATCTCGGCGCGAATGTTGAGCGTGGCGGGTGCCTCGCGCTGGTTCGACCGTGGGTTCGTGGTGTACACGGGCCGGGCGAAGGTCGACAACCTGGGGGTGGACGCGGACATCCTGCGCGAGCACGGATCGGTGAGCGTCCCGGCGGTGGAGGCGATGGCGCTGGCGGCGTGCGCGACGGCTGGCACCGCGTACGGGGTCGCTGAGAGCGGGATGGCCGGACCGCAGGATGGGCGGCGGTCGGTGAAGCCGGTGGGGTCGGTGGTGATCGCGGTAGCGGGGCCGAAGGGTGTGGTCTCGGAGGAGCATGTGTTCCCGGGGTCGCGGGTCGAGGTGATGGTGCAGATCGCGCAAAGGGCCGTCGAAATGCTTCACGAGCAGGCGACGGGGTAGGCTGACGGGCCGATATACTGGACGCATGGTTCTTCAGGTTGAGTCGAAGCGAGCAGGCCGGGAGCGGATCATGGGCAAAGTGACGACGGCGATCGTCGTGGTGAATCGCGGTGATGAGATCGTCGCTGAGCGAGGGCTGGTGACCGATGCGCTTGTCCGAAGCGTCGCGTTAGACGAGGTTCTCGTCGACACGGGCGCAACGACGCTTTGTTTGCCTCAATCCGTCGTTGACCAACTCGGCCTGCACTTTGCCGGTGAGGTGGCGGTCTCTACGGCGACGGGAATCGCCACCGCGAGGGTGTATGACGACGCGCGGATCACGATCATGGGGCGGACGGGGACGTTCGAATGCATCGCGCTGCCTGAGGGGACGGAGCCGCTGCTGGGAGTAATTCCGCTTGAGCGCCTGGGGCTCGAGCCAGACCTGCAGCGACAGACGCTGCGGGTGCTGCCGGATCACGGGCGGCGGACGTACCTCCTTGCGCCGACGCCGATCACGTACTGACGCGCGGCGCGCTAGATCTGGCCGAGGAGGGCGCGGCGGAGGAGGAGGAGCGAGGTGGTGACGGCGCGGCGGCGGACGGCGGCGCGGCCCTGGTTCATGGTCATGCTCATCACGGATTCGACGTCGTCGGGGGTTGAGACGGCGACGTGGACGGTGCCGGGCTGGACGCCATCCTGCTCGTCGGGGCCGGCGACACCGGTGATGCCGAGGCCGTAGTCGGCGCCGAGGGTCTTGCGGACGGCGCGGGCCATCGCTTTCGCGGTCTCCTGGGAGATGACGCCGAATTCACGGATGATGTCGGAGTCGACGCCGGCGGCGATCTTCTGCTCGGTCTGGTAGGCGACGATGCCCTGGAGGAAGTACTCGCTGGCGCCGGGGACGTCGGTGAGGGTGGCGGCGAGCATGCCGCCGGTGACGGATTCCATGGTGGCGAGGGTTTCGCGGCGTTCGCGGAAGATGTCGCCGAGCATGGCTTCGAGCGTCTGGTCGTCGCGGCCCCAGATGGCGTTGCCGAAGATGACTTCGAGCTCCTGTTCGACGGGCCGGATGCGCTCCCAGGCTTCTTCGTAAGTGGCGGCTTTGGCGCCGATGCGGAGGTGGACGCCGTCGGCGCGGGCGTATGTGCCGATGCCGATGCCGGGGGTGTTGTAGAGCGGCCGGGCCATCTCGTCGACGGTGCCTTCGCCGATGCCGAGGGTCTTGAGGGTGCGGGTGACGAGGACTTCGTTGGTGGAGCGGCGGGCGAGTTCGGGGCGGACTTCGTTGGCCCACATGCGCTCCATCTCGGTCGGGACGCCGGGCATGGAGACGATGATGTGGCCGTCGCGTTCGGTCCACCAGCCGGGGGCGGTGCCACGGGGGTTATCGATGGCGCGGGTGCTCGGCAGGAGCCAGGCCTGCTTGAGGTTGTTCTCGGGCATCGGGTACCCGCGCGAGGCGAAGAAGGAGCGGACGCGGTCTTCGAGGGCAGGGTCGACGTAGGGGGTTTCGCCGAGCATTTCGGCGATGCCTTCGCGGGTCATGTCGTCATCGGTGGGGCCGAGGCCGCCGGTGGTGATGATGAGGTCGGAGCGCTCCCACGCCTTGCGGAACATATCGACGATGCGGGTGCGGTTATCGCCGACGACGGTGGTGTAGTTGAGGTCGATGCCGAGCTCAGGGAGCTGCTGGGCGATATGGGCGCTATTCGTATCGACGATCTCGCCCAGGAGGATTTCGGTTCCGATTGCGATGATCTCGGCCTTCACAGGCGCCACTATACGGGAAGCGCGAAAGGCGAACAGGAGGGGCCGTGGGCCGGGCAGTGATCGGCTATTTCCGTGCGGCGCACCCGTTCCCGTCGTTCCTGGTGGCGACGGTTGCGGCCGCGCTCGGGCTGATCGCGAGTGGGGGTGAGGAGCGGGGAGTCGCCGCGATGCTGGGGGTGGGCATGTTGCTGTACCAGTTCGCGATCGGGACGCTGAACGACGTCGTCGACGCCGAGGACGACCGGCGGGCGAAACCGTCGAAGCCGATCGCGAGCGGGGCGATTTCGCGGCGAGGAGCGGCGTGGCTTGTGGTTGTGTATGCGGGAGGCGGGATGGCGTTGACGGCGGGCTTGCCGAACGGAGGATGGTTCGTCGGGGTTGCGGGGCTGCTGATGGGAGTTGTCTACGACCTCAGGCTGAAACGGACGGCGCTGAGCTGGCTGCCGCTTTCGCTCGCGTTACCGATGGTGCCGGTGTGGGCGTTCGTTTCGGTGGGGGAGTGGGAGGACTTCCTGTGGTTCGTGTTCCCGCTCGGGGCTGTGCTCGGGTTCGCGTTGCAGCTTGCGAACCAGGCGCCGGACGTGGAGACGGGAGGCGCGTCGGAACTCGGGTGGCCGGGCTTGATGGGGGGTCGCCGTGCGCGGGTGGTGGCCGTGGCGGCGTGGGTGGCCGGCGTCGTCGGGGTGATAG
>JBPPMX010000152.1:0-2566 GCA_051306275.1 Tepidiformaceae bacterium | reverse complement strand
CCTGCGGGTGACGTTCGAAGAGGCGGCGTTCGGAACCGAGAAGGAAGTCGAGTACCCACGAATGGAGCGGTGCGACCGCTGCACGGGGAAGGGCGCCGAGCCGGGGACGGAGCTCGTTTCGTGCGCCGAGTGCAACGGGCAGGGCGAGATCCGGCGGGTGCAGCAGAGCGTCTTCGGGCAGTTCGTGAACGTCGCGACGTGTCCGCGCTGCCGGGGCGAAGGGAAGACGATTTCGAGCCCGTGTACGCAGTGCCGCGGGTCGGGTCGCGAGCGGAAGAACCGGAAGATCCAGGTGAAGGTGCCGGCGGGCATCGACGATGGGTCGCAGATGCGACTGACGAGCGAAGGGGAGGCGGGGGAGCGCGGCGGCGAAGAGGGGAACCTGTACGTCGTGTTCCACGTGCAGAAGCACGCTGCGTTTGAGCGGGTCGACGACCACATCCTGTACGAACTGCCGCTGAACATCGCGCAGGCCGCGCTGGGGGCGAAGGTGACCGTACCGACGCTGGATGGCGACACGGAGCTGGAGATCCCCGCGGGGACGCAAAGCGACGACGACTTCGTCCTGCGCGGGAAGGGTGTGCCCCACCTGCAGCGGAACGGTCGAGGCGACCAGATCGTGAAAGTGAACGTGGTGGTGCCGGAAGAGCTGACGGAGGAGCAGCGGGCGCTGCTTGAGCAGCTCGCGGCGACGATGGGGACCCCGACGATCCCGAAGAAGGACAAGAGCTTCTTCGAGCGGCTGCGCGACGCGGTCGCGGGCTAGGCATACCCGAGGGATGCTCTGGTTCGAAATCACGGCTTCGGTGCCGCCGGACGAAGTCGAGGCAGTTTCGGCCCTGATGAGGGATGTCGCGCCGGGCGGGGTGACGGTCGAGGAGCCGATCGACATCCTCGGGCCGGAGATGGGGTTCCGGGTGCGGGGTGGCGAACCGTTGCTGGTGCGGGTCTACCTGCCAAGCTCGGAGCTGGGGGCGGTGCTGACCGAAGACCTGCGGCGGGCGATGGAGGAGTACCCGTCGGTGGAACTGACGGCGCGGCCGATTTACGAAGAAGACTGGGCAGTGAGCTGGCGGGAGTTCTTCGGGGTGGTGGAGACCGGTGGGCGGATCGTGGTGGTGCCGTCGTGGGTCGAGCATGAGGTCGCGCCGGGGCAGATCGCCGTGCGGCTGGACCCGGGCCAGGCGTTCGGCACCGGGCACCACGAAACGACGCGGATGTGCCTGAAGGCGCTGGACGAGCTGGTCACGCCGGGGATGGTGCTGCTGGATGTCGGGACGGGCTCGGGGATCCTGGCGATCGCGACGATCAAGCTGGGGGCGCGGCAGGTGGACGCGGTAGACATCGACCCGGTGGCGGTGGAGGTGGCGCGAGCGAACTGCATTGAGAACGGCGTGCTGGAGGGCGTGACGCTGGCGTCGGGGAAGCTCGACACGGAGCGCTTCGCGGGGCCGTACGAGATGGTGATCGCGAACATCAGCACGGACGCGAACATCGGGCTGGCGGAGTCGTTCGCGGCGGTGACGGCTCGGGGGAGTCACCTCGTGCTGAGCGGGATCCTCGACGCGCACGAGGGACGGGTGCGGCAGGCCATGGAGGCGGCGGGGTTCGAATCCGGCGAGAGCGCGTACGAGCGCGACTGGTGTCTGCTGAAGTTCACGCGGCGCTGACCTGAGGGTGCGGGCGATGTACGCTCGCGGCATGGCACACACCCCCCGTCTCTACGTTCGTGGACCACTCACGCCCGGGCCGTTGCAGCTCGATGGGGAGCAGGCGAAGCGGCTGGGCGCGGTACTGCGGATGCGGGCAGGCGACGAGTTCCTCGCCTTCAACGGCGACGGGCACGAGTGGCGGGCAGTGGTCGAGGCGACGACACGCGGTGGGGTGCTGGCGAAGGTGACCGGGCTCGAGCGGCAGGAGCCTGCACCAGCGCTGGTGGTGGAAACGTGGTGCGCGCTCGTGCGGCCGCAGCGGTTCGAATGGGCCGTCGAGAAGTGCGTCGAGGCAGGGGCGGACATCATCCGTCCGCTGATCTGCGACCACTCGGCGCGGGGTGAAGGGGGGTCAGCGGCGAAGCAGGAGCGCTGGCAGCGAATCGCGATCGAGGCATCGGAGCAGTGCGGGAGGCTGACGGCGCCCGTGGTGGAGGCGCCGGCGCGCTTCGACGAGATGCTGGGGCGAGCGGTGGGGCCCGTGTTCTTCGGGGAACCCGGGGGACGGACGTGGGGAGACGCAGCCGCGCTGCTCCCCGCACAGGGCCGGGTGTGCCTCGCGGTCGGCCCGGAGGGCGGATGGAGCGAGGACGAAATCGCGAAGGCGCGGGCGAGAGGCGCGGTAGGGGTATCGCTCGGGGCGAACATCCTGCGGACGGAGACGGCGGCGGTGGTACTGACGGCGATGGTACGGGTGTTCGAACCCCAGGGCTGACGCCGGATTCCTCATCGAAATCTCATGAATCGCCAATCGAGGCGGGCGAGCGCGGGACTACGGTGCTCGCAACACCTTTGGAGGGTCGACCATGCACATCCTTATCGCGCAGTTCAACTACACGCTTGAAGACGGGGAG
>JBPPMX010000151.1:0-2541 GCA_051306275.1 Tepidiformaceae bacterium | reverse complement strand
CGGAACGTGTCAAGGGTTTTGAGACCACTGGCTTGCTTATGCGGCTTTGATTTTGGCTTCGCTGGTTGGGTCGTTGATCCAGGCCTCCTTGGGCAGTAGCAGCGGGATGGGTTTGCGGTTGAAGCGTTCGGGGTTGGCGGTGAAAGCTTCGGTGAGGGTGGCGGCGCGCTCGGCTTGGATCCTCTCCGCGTCGCCGTAGTGGACCGACGCCGGCGTCAGCAGCGCTATGCCGGAGTGGTAGTGCCGGTGGTTGTAGTGCTCGAAGAACGTTTCGCAGAACACGCGGGCGTCCTGGATCGACCCGAACGCCTCCGGGAACGCCGGGCAGTACTTCAGCGTTTTGAAAGCCGCTTCGGAGTACGGGTTGTCGTTGCTGACGTGCGGGCGGCTGTGGCTGCGGTCGACGCCGAGGTCGACGAGGAGCTGCGCGACGCTCTTCGATGTCATGGAGGTGCCCCTGTCGGCGTGCAGCCTGAGTTGGCCCTTCTTGATCCCGTGGCGCCGGACCGCCTGGTCGATGAAGCCCTTGGCGAGCTCGCCGGTCTCTGTCCCGGCGACCATCCAGCCGGTCACGAAACGGGAGTAGATGTCGATGATCACGTACAGCTCGAAGTACTGGCCGCGGGCCGGTCCCCGCAGTTTCGTTATGTCCCAGGACCAGCACTGGTTCGGTCCGGTCGCTAGCAGTTCGGGCTTCTTCTTCGCCGGGTGCGTGCGCTGGCGGCGTCGTTCCCGGCACTCGCCAACGCTGCGCAGAACCCTGTACATGGTGGCTATCGAGCACAAATACACGCCCGAGTCGAGCAGCGCGGCCCACACCTGAGCGGGCGCGGACTCGCAGTGCTCCTCCGAGCGCAGCAATTCGAGCACACGGTCGCGTTCGCCGTCGGAGAGCTTGTTCGCGGGCGACGGGCGCGGCCTCGGCGGGCCGAGCACCGGGGGCCGCTGGCCCCGGTAGTAGCTCGCCCTGGGCATCCCGACCAGGCGGGCGGCCTCGCGCTTTGACGTCAGTGCCGCCAGCTCGACGAACGCCGCGGCGATCACTTCGGCGGCTCGTTCGCGGAGGCCGCCCCCTCGGAGAGCATCCCCAAGAGAGCGTGTGCTTTTCCCGTGATCTCCAAAGCGAGCTTCGTGCGCTGGAGCTCGGCCTCGAGCTTCGCGTTCCTCGCGCGGAGCTTGTCGTTCTCGGCCTGCTCGGCAGTCCGCTTCGGTGCGCGCTTTGGTTTCTCGTTTCCGCTCATCGAGTAATTCTTGCGCCACGCATAGACCTGGCTGCGAACCAGGCCCTCGCGGCGCAGCAACGACCCGTGCTCGGTCCCGCCGTCAGGCAACGCCTCGTACTCGGCGACAATCCGCCGCTTGTACTCCTCCGGGTAACGCCGAAGCGTCGAGCCGCGGCTCACCGAACCGGGATCCTCCACTGCAGAAGGCATCGTCATAATGGTCAATTCCAGTCTCGCCCCGTGAATCGGATAACAACATCACTGGTCTCACTTGACCCTGACACACAGGGCTCGCGCAGATCGATGATCGTCGCGTCTGATCTCACGTTGTCGAGGACGGGCATGCTCGGGTGCCCCGTGGCGATCGCGAGCACCGCACCGTCGAGGGTCCCGGCTGCCCAGAGGGTGGCCCGGTGAGCGGCCTGCGTCGCTCGCAGCGCTGTTCGACGCGCGGCTCGTCGACGTTCGGCATTGGTGGGAAATCCGTCGTAGCGCAGTGCCATGTCCTGCTATTCGCACTCGATCACCGGTGGACCTCCCCCGGTCAGGGGATTGGTGGGCGCGTCAAACCGCCGATCGGCCACTGTTTGGATCAGATAGGGTAGGGGGGTATAGTACAAGCAAGATGTCCACCACCGGAGACGAGGCACCCATGGCAAACACGTCCACGTATCAGGTCGAGGGCATGACCTGTTCCCATTGCGTCCATGCCGTGCAGACCGAGGTATCCGCGATCGACGGCGTCACGTCGGTCGATGTCGATCTCACCACGGGCAAGGTGACGGTCTCCTCCGACGCAGCGCTCGACGTCGAGGCCGTCAGGCACGCGGTCGACGAGGCCGGCTACACCCTGGTCTCATGAGCGTCCCCGTCCGTCTCGCCGCCTTCGTGCTTCTGGCGGCGGTCACGTTCGGTGCCGGCGCGGCATTGGGAGCCGCCTTCGGACCGGAACCGTCATCGCCCACCCGCGAGCACGTTAACCACGTCGAAACGCCGACGACCATTCCCGGCGATCCTCCGGAGGCATCGGGAGGGGAGCATCCATGAGCACCACGATCGGTCCATCCGACACGCATGCCGAGCGGCAGATCGACCTCCCGATCGAGGGCATGACCTGCACGTCGTGCGCAGCGCGCATCGAGCGCCGCCTCAACAAGCTCGAAGGTGTCACGGCAACGGTGAATTACGCAACCGAGACTGCCCGGGTCTCCTTTCCCGAAGGCCTCGACACCGCCGCCCTCGTCGCCGAGGTCGAGGCAGCGGGCTACTCGGCTCGACTGCCGGCCACTGCCCATGATCACGACGGAGCCGCAGCCCT
>JBPPMX010000150.1:0-6198 GCA_051306275.1 Tepidiformaceae bacterium | reverse complement strand
CAGGTCCGCGGGCGCCCGCGCTGGCGGGGGCAGCGTCCGCGGTCTCGGGATCGAGGGAGTGGAAGGTCGCCCGGGCGGTCGCGCAAACGCGGCGGCGTCCGTCGAGCAATTCGGCACGAGCACTCACGGATTCCCCGGCAGCGGGTTCGGGCCAGGCGCTGAGCGTGTACGACTGGCCGATGCGGACGGGGCGCTCGAAGCGGAATGACGTCTCGTGGGCGACCGCGAGCTGGCGGGTGATGGCGATGACCGCCCACGACATCGCCTCGGAGAGGAGCGCGGTGATAACGCCATCATGGGTGAGCGCGGGAAGGCCTGCGTGGCGCGTTTCGGGCCAGAACTCGGCGATGATGCGGCCTGCACCGTCGTCCAGGTAGAAGGGCACCTGCAGGCCACCGCGGTTCGCGGGGTCGCAGACGAAGCAGCCGGGCGCGGCCTGCCATTCGGCCGGGATGAGGAGGGTACGCACGCGCCTAGGGTACAGGCGCGCGGGAGGAACGGCGACGCACCTCGCTACTCGAAGGCAGCGAGAGTGGTATCGACGAGCGCCTGGATGGGGCCCTTGCCGGACGGCCAGTAGCCCATGTTGTTGACGAGGATGGCGACAGCGACGTGGCGTTCGGGGTCGGCGAAAGCGATTGACCCGCCGGCGCCAGCATGGCCGAACGCGGTCGCACGCGGTGGCATCGCGCCGTAGGCCCCGGGGCCACCGAGCATGAATCCCGCGGCTTTCGCGATGCGGCCGCCGAGGACGCGGTCGCGCTCCTTCGTGACCAGCGCAGACATGCGGGCGATATCCGATGAGCCGCAGAGGCGGACGCCGTCGAGTTCGCCGCCTTCGGCGAGGAGGGCGTACATGCGGACGAGGGCACGAGCTGTGGCGTGGCCGCTGATCGATGGGAGGGGGTTGCGGCGGAACGCCTCGTCGTTGCTGTGCTGCCAGAGGTCCCGGGGGAGGGCGCGATAGAAGTCGCTATCCGCCGGGACGGGCTGGCCTTCGCCGGCGACGTGAATCCGAAGGGTGGCGGCGGCCTCGAGGGGGATCGCCGGAGGGAGGCCGGTGAAGAGCTCGGCGGCGACGCCAAGTGGTTCGGCGACTTCGTCAGCGATAA
The DNA here is from genome assembly GCA_051306275.1 of Tepidiformaceae bacterium. Taxonomy (GTDB): domain Bacteria; phylum Chloroflexota; class Dehalococcoidia; order Tepidiformales; family Tepidiformaceae; genus JBPPMX01. Next base: position 5,086 of record JBPPMX010000150.1, on the reverse strand, counting down.
CGTCGGCGATGTGGCGGCCGGTGACCTGCTGGACGAGGCCGCCGACAAGCCAGCCCCAGGTGACGGCGTGATAGCCGGTAGCAGTCCCCGGCTCCCATGCGGGTTCGAGGGATTCGACCCAGCGGATGCCGCCGTCCCAATCGGTGAGATTCTCAATGCTGAAGGGCGCGGGAAAGGCGTGCAGGCCGGCCTGGTGAGCGAGGACGTGGGTGACGGTGATCGTCCGTTTCGTGGGCCTGTCGAAGGCGGGCCAGTAGCGGGCGACGGGCGATTCGAGGTCAAGGAGCCCACGGGCGATGAGGAGGTGAACGACGAGGGCGGCCGGGCCCTTCATCGCGGAGAAGGTCGGGAAGAGCGTGGCGGCGGTCACGGGCCGGGAGTCATCGGGGCCTATCTGGCCGCGAGCGATATCGAACGCGGGCTCGCCATGGTAGTAGCAGGCGAGCTGGATGCCGATGTGGGCGCCGGCCTCGAACTGCTGGTCGAGGAGGGCGGTGAGCGCTGCGGGAGGTGTGGTCACCGGTGTCCGCCTAGATGTCGAGGTCTGAGTCGTTCCTTGCGACTCCCTGCGTACGGATGGTCAGGCCAAGGGCGACCCTGACCACGCCCCAGCCGCCGATGGCGACCATGTTTGGTTCTTCGGCAACGATGATGAATGGCAGCATTCCGACAAAGAAATAGATCCCGGTGAGCAGCGGAATGAACCGGGCCCAGCCCCGCCATCGCTGGCCTCTGATTACGGCTATGCCGATGAGGAGAAAGCCGACGGCCGAAACCAGGGCCGCAGCCGCCAGAAGGTCCGAGATCTCCCCGCTGAGCAGACTGTGCACTTCGGCCGCCACAAACAGGGCATGCCCGAGAAGTCCAATCCCAATGGCGACCCGGTCGAAGACGGTCCGACCAAGCGCGTTGCTGGAAATGAGGCCGAAGAACCCGGCGAGCAAGAGCAGCTGGACAACGAGCCAGAGTGACTCGCTGAGATAAAATGCGTCCGAGCCCGCAGACGGATCCCCGCCGTAGCGGGCCGCGACCCACATCGCCACACCGAACCAGAACGCGCCACCAACCGCGTACACAACACCCAACAGGCGCACCCGCTCGACTTTTCCGCTCATCTTCTCTGGCGCCTAGATGTCGAGGTTCTTCACGTTGGCGGCGTTGGCCTGGATGAAGCGGCGGCGATGGATCACCTCGTCGCCCATGAGCTCGTAGAAGATGTTGTCGGCGGCTGCGGCGTCTTCGACGCGAACCTGGAGAAAGGTGCGCTTCTCGGGGTGCATGGTGGTGTCCCAGAGCTGTTCGGCATTCATCTCGCCGAGGCCCTTGAAGCGCTGGACGGCGACGTTCTTCTTGCCCTTCTGGAACTCGGCGAGCTGCCCGTCGCTGTAGAGGTACTCGACGTTCTTGCCGCTGGCAACCCGGTAGAGTGGCGGCTGGGCGATGTAGAGGTGGCCGGCGTCGATGAGCGCCGGCATGTTGCGGAAGAAGAAGGTGAGAAGCAGCGTGCGAATGTGGGCGCCGTCCACATCCGCGTCGGTCATGATGACGATCTTGTGGTAGCGCAGCTTCGTGACGTCGAAAGTCTCGCGGATGCCGGTGCCGAGGGCGGAGATCACGAGGCGGATGGCTTCGTGGCCGAGCATCTTGTCGGGGCGAGCCTTCTCGACGTTCAGGATCTTGCCGAAGAGCGGGAGGATCGCCTGGAAGCGGCGGTCGCGGCCCTGCTTGGCTGAACCACCGGCGCTGTCTCCCTCGACGATGAAGAGCTCGGACTCCTCGGGGTCGCGGCTGGAGCAGTCGGCGAGTTTGCCGGGGAGGGTGCCGCTTTCGAGGGCGCTCTTTCGGTGGACGAGGTCTCGCGCTTTGCGGGCGGCTTCGCGGGCCCGGGCGGCAGTGATGCTCTTTTCGACGATCCGGCGGCCATCGGACGGATGCTCTTCGAGGTGAAGCGCGAGCGCTTCCGCGAGGCAGCCCTGGACCTGGGCGGCGACTTCGGGGTTGCCGAGGCGGGTCTTCGTCTGCCCTTCGAACTGGGGCTCGCCGAGCTTCACCGAGATGACGGCGACCAGGCCTTCGCGGACGTCGTCGCCGCTGAGGTTCTGGTCGGTGTCCTTCAGGATCTTTGCCTTACGGGCGTAGTCGTTGAGGACGCGCGTCAGGGCCGTACGGAAACCGGTGAGGTGGCTGCCGCCATCGATCGTGTTAATCGAGTTGGCGAAGGTGAAGACGGATTCAGCGTAGCCATCGTTGTACTGGATGGCGCACTCGATCGCGGTACCGTCGATCTCACGGTCGACGTAAATCGGGTCGGTGTTGAGGACTTCGCGCTCGCGGTTGAGGTGGCGGACGAAGCTCTTGATGCCGCCTTCGAAGTAGTAGTTGACCTCGCGCCCGTCGCGCTCGTCGAAGAGATGGAACCAGACGCCCTTGGTGAGATAGGCGTACTGGCGCAGGGTTTCGGACTCGGTCTTGAAGTCGAAGTCGACGCTTTCGAAGATCGAGGCATCGGGCTTGAAGGAGACGATGGTGCCGTGGCCACGCGGGGGGCCTGACTGGGGTGCGGGCTCAAGCGGGCCGAGGGGGACGCCGCGAGCATACTCCTGGCGGTAGAGCTTGCCGGCGTGCTGCTTGCCCTGGGCGGCAGGGTCGGGCGCCACTTCGACGATCATCTCTTCGGAGAGCGCGTTGACGACGCTGGCGCCGACGCCGTGAAGGCCGCCGGAGACCTTGTAGCCGCCGCCGCCGAACTTGCCGCCGGCGTGAAGGACGGTCATGACGGTCTCGACCGCGGTCTTGCCGGTCTGCTGCTGGATATCGACCGGGATACCGCGTCCGTTGTCGCGGACGGTGCACCAGCCATCGGCGCGGAGGATAACCTCAACGCGGTCGCAATAGCCGGCCATCGCTTCGTCAACGGCGTTATCGACGAGTTCTTTGATCAGGTGGTGAAGGCCGGCCTTATCGGTCGTGCCGATGTACATGCCGGGGCGTCGCCGGACAGCCTCGAGGCCCTCAAGGACCTGGATGTTGGCTGCGGTGTAGGACGATTCTGCCGGTTGTATTGCCATACGAGGGGTGTCACCAGACGGCACGTTCGCCGGAAGGACGGGAGACGGCGATATCGTGCGCGTGCCTTCACATTTTAGCATACCGGGTGCGTCCGTGACGAATCGCACAAGGCCAATTTTGGGGTTCGAAGAAGGTTAACTGGAGAGAGGGCAGCGACCGCAGCGACCGGCCGTGCAGTAGTCGTTGTGGAGGAGGAGCGCGCCCTGCAGAGCGGCCGCATTGGAGAACGGTGGGGAGCCTGCGGAGAGCCATGTTTCGAGGCGTCGGAGGCGCCCGTAGGTGCCGGGCGAAGAGAGCGCGCGGAGGGCCTCGTGGGCGGCAGATTCGGGCAGGAGACCAGAGGCGAGGGCGGCGGGGAGGACGGTGTTGACGGCGAGTTCGATCGCCATCGGGCGACCGATCCCTTCGACGCGGAAGGTGCGCAGGAGGGCGCGGGGATCGAGGGGATGCGCGAGGGCTGCAGGCCACGCGGGTGCTGACGTTGGCCAGAGAAGCGCGATCAGCCGGGCGGCGGATTCGAGGCGCCGGGCGGGAGATGCCATCGGGCGAAGGCCCGCACGCCGGCGGGCGAGGCTTGCGGCTTCGCCACGGAGCTCGGCGGTGAGGGCGAGGGTGAACGAGGCGCCGGACGGGCGGTCATCGGCGGACGCGAGGAGCGCAGCGAGCGGCAGGCGGCGGGCAAGCGAGGCGAAGGCAGCGCGGTTTGCGGGGCCAGCGAGGGTTTCGAGGAGGAGGGCGTAGAGCGCGTTCGCGGGGGAGGTCGCGGCGACGAGCGGTTGGGCGCGGGCGGCTTTGCCACGCAGGCGGCGGAGGGCGAGGCGCTCAAGGGTTGGGAGGACGGGGAGCTGGCGGGCGGCGAGGCTGCATGGCGGGGTGAACGGCGGCGGAAACGCACCGGGGCTCACAGGGGGAACGACGAGGAGCGGGATGACACGCCCGGACGAGTGGTGGGTGGCCAGGGCGCGGGAATCGTTGTGGGCGACAACGTGGAGGACGACGGAGGTGTACCCCGGATCCGCGGGGTGGCCGTGGGCCTCCCAGCCGCTGGCGAGGAGGTGGAATTCGACATCGCCGCGGAGGAGGTCCCCTCCGGCATCGAGGATCGCGCCGGTGGCATCGGGACCGGCTCCGCCACCCGGGACGCCGGGGAAGACCACGTGCAGGGATCGGCCGTCCTCAAGCCGGAGGGGGCCGCGGATCCCGGCGAACCAGCGAGCTGCCAGGGCGGACTCGCGCTCGGGGAGCGGCGCCGGCTTCATTCGGGCGGGCCTTCCCGGGGCGGTGAGGCATCGTAAGGAATGGGCTCTTCGGCGAGGTAGGAAAGGACGCGGATGCTGGCGCCGCGCGGTTCGTAGTGGCCGGTCTCCCACTCGCTCACGGTCGGCTGGCGGACCCCCAGGCGGCGGGCGAACTCGGCCTGGCTCATGCGGACCTGGCAGCGGAGGGCAGCGATGGAGGCAGCATCATCCCAGGTGGCCATGGGCGGAGTTTACACGGTAACGGGTATCGCGGGAGAGGTCAGAAGTCAGAACGATGGGGACCCGCGGGCCGACAGCCAGCAGCAAAGAGCCAACGGCCCTAAGCGGTAACGGGAGTCGGGGGATCCGGCTGCGGAGTCGCGGCTGTGCCCTTCGGTGGCTCCATGCTTTCGAGGCCGTCCATGCTGAAGCCGAGGTCGCCGAGTTCGCAGAGGAAGCTGCAGTAGGTCAGCCGAAGGGCACTCGTCGACTTGTTGAGCACGTAGCTGAGCTGGCAGCGCTTGCACTTGGGAAGCGGGTCTTTCAGGGCACTGGGCACCGAGGGAGCGGAATCTTCCTGGTCGCCGGTTGCTGTCGTCATGTTCTCCACCATACAGGTAGTATCCGCCTGCCGTGCAAGGCAGTCCACTTGCCGCGACGCCACCGACCGCTGCGAAAAGTGAGAAATATGGTGGAATTCTGCCGCGAACTTTACCCGGCGTCGAGATTTCGCACGAACCAAGCGGTTCTCGCAATGCTATGGCCGTGGTGGGCCCCAT
>JBPPMX010000149.1:0-2088 GCA_051306275.1 Tepidiformaceae bacterium | reverse complement strand
AACCCTATGATCAACGCCGGCGCAATTGCCGTCGCGTCGCTCATCCGTGGAGATGGCGATGCCACCCCGCTCGATCGGGTCATGGCCATGTTCGAACGCTACGCCGGGCGTCCGCTCGAAATCGACGAAGCGGTCTACGAGTCGGAACGCGCCACCGGGCACCGCAATCGCGCGATCGGCCACCTCCTTCGCAACTTCGAGATCGTCAACGGCGAACCCGAAGACGCGCTCGACCTCTACTTCCGCCAGTGCTCCGTCTCTATCACCTGCGAAGACCTCGCCGTAATGGCTGCCTGCCTCGCCAACGGCGGCATCAATCCCGTCACAGGCGAACGCGTACTCGCCACGGCCCACGTCGAGCGCGTCCTCAGCGTCATGGGCACCTGCGGCATGTACGACTACGCCGGCGAATGGATCTACCGCATCGGCATCCCGGCTAAGAGCGGCGTCGCAGGCGGTATCCTCGCGGTCCTCCCCGGCCAGCTCGGTATCGGCGTCTTCTCTCCCGCCCTCGATAGCCGCGGCAACAGCGTTCGCGGTACCCGCGTCTGCGAAAGCTTCTCCGCCAAGTACGGTCTCCACATCCTGAACATTCCCAACGTCGGCTCCGTCTCCCTTCGCTGGGCCTACGACCTCTCCCGCGCCCGTTCGAAGCGCAAACGTCCGCCAGAAGCCGAAGCCGCCATTGCCGAAGGCGGTCACCGTGCCTTCGTCTGCGAACTCCAGGGCGAACTGAACTTCGCCTCCGCCGAATCCTTCTCCCGTACCGTCGTCGAACACGCGCCCGGCTTCGATGCCCTCGCCATCGACTTCTACCGCGTCCAGCGACTCGATGGCGGCGCCGTCACCCTCATCCGCGAACTCCTCACCAGCCTCCTCGACGACGGCAAGCTCATCGTCCTCTCCGACGCCGAACATCACCCCGGCCTCGACACCCTCGCCGCCGAACTGGCCGACGAACACACCCACCTCGTCCTCGTCGCCAACCGCGACCGCGCGATCGAACGCTGCGAAGATGCCATCGTCGAAGGAGCCGGCATCCCGTCCCACGCCGACATGGTCCCCCTTGGACAGAACGGCTTCTTTGAAGGCCTCTCCCCCGAAGCTGTCGAAAAGCTCTGCGCAATCGCACAGCCCGGCCACGCCGTTGCTGGCGAACGCATCGTCGCCCAGGGCGGCCTCGCCGAGAGCATCTATCTCATCGAACACGGCGAAGCCAGCGCCCTGGTAGACCTCCAGGGCGAAGAGTACGTCCGCCTCGTGACGTACCCCCCCGGTACCGTTTTCGGCGAAGCCGAACTCGTCGGCGATCGCCTCCACGATAACGACGTCGTCGCCGAAACCGACCTCGACTACTGGAAGATCCCGCTCGCCGCCCTCGAACACCTCGACGAGGCCGACCACCAGTTCTCCGCCACCCTCTACCGCAACATCGCCCGCCGCACCGCTGCCCAGCTCCAGAACGCCATCGAAGAGATCCAGATCCTCTCCAGCTAGCATCCCGGGCGGGCAACTCCATGGGAGTCGCGGCCGCCCCTGGCCGCGGGTCTCGCGTCAATGCCCGGCGCCTCGCACCACCTCGCGACTCGACTCCCCCCGCCGCCAAAGCTACCCTCATACCACGCGCGGAAGGCCAGCCCGGCGACCGCGCAAGTCCCATCATTGCCGAGTAGTGTAACGGTAGCACACGGGTCTTTGGAGCCTTTGGTCGGGGTTCGAATCCCTGCTCGGCAACCACGCCGCTGAACGTCGGAGCGCAGCCGGGTTGGATGAGATACGCCCAATCGCTAGGATCGTTTGCTCCCTACACTTGACACATGCCTATATCGGCATACGATCGCGCCATGGCACGAGCAGCGACCACATCGGACGTTTTCAACGCGATCGCCGAGCCGAGGCGCCGGGAAATCCTGGCGCTGCTGCGGGCGGGTGAGCGGCCCGTCACCGACCTCGCCACTGAGCTCCATATGCCCCAACCCGGCGTCTCCAAGCACCTGCGGGTGCTCCGGGAGGTCGGCCTGGTGCGGGGCCGCAAGGCAGGCAAGCTGCGCCTGTACGGCATCGATGCCCGCGGGCTTCGCCCAGTCC
>JBPPMX010000148.1:0-3900 GCA_051306275.1 Tepidiformaceae bacterium | reverse complement strand
CCCGGTCGATCGCCGTGAACACCGCCAGCGGGACCAGCAGCACCCCGGCGGCCAGCCCCATCGCCGCCAGCGGCACCCGGTTCGCGGTCACGAAGCCCTGCCGTGGCCCGGCGTACGTGTTCCCCGCCTGCCCCGCCATCGAACGCGCCTTCGCCCGCAACCGCAGGCTGTTCGCCATCACGCTCACCGAGGAGAACGCCATCGCAGCCCCGGCGATGATGGGGTTCAGCAGCCCCAGCGCCGCGATCGGTATCGCCACCACGTTGTACCCGAACGCCCAGACCAGGTTCTGCCTGATAGTGCGAAGCGTCGCCCGCCCCAGCAGCACCGCCTCCGCGATCCGCGAGACGTCGCCGTTCAGCAGCGTGATGTCGCCCGCCTCGATCGCCACGTCCGCCCCCGTGCTCATCGCGATGCCGATGTCCGCCTGTGCCAGCGCCGGCGAGTCGTTGATGCCATCGCCGACCATCGCCACCGTCAGCCCCTCGCCCTGCAGCGAACGCACCAGCTCCAGCTTGTCCTCCGGCCGCACGCCGGCCCGCCACTCGCCGATGCCCGCCGCTGTCGCGACCTGCGCCGCCGCCCGCTCGTTGTCGCCCGTCATCATGATGACCCGCAGTCCCAGCCCGCGAAGCGCCTCGACTGCCCGTGGCGCGCCCTGCTTGAGCGCGTCCGACATCCCGATCACGCCTTCGACCACGCCGTCGACCGCGACCAGGATCACCGTCCGGCCCATCGCCTCCAGCCGCTCGAGCTCATCGCTCGCCGCCGCCGGGATGGCGATGCCCTCGTCCGCGAACAGCGCGAGGTTGCCCGCCAGCACTGCCCGCCCGTCGACTGTCGCCCGCACCCCGCGCGCCGTGATCGCCTCGAAGGCGCTGGCCGAGGGCAGCTCGTACCCCGCGTCCGTCGCGCTGTCGACGATCGCCCGGCTCAACGGGTGCTCGCTCCCGGCCTCCGCCGCGGCCGCCAGCGTCAGCAGCACCTGCTCGCTCATCAGCCCCGTCGGGATGACCTCCGTCGCCTGCGGCCGCCCCTCGGTCAGGGTGCCGGTCTTGTCCACCACGATGACGTCCAGCTTGCGGATGCGCTCCAGCACCTCGGCGTTCCGGATGAGCACGCCGCGCTCGGCTCCCAGCCCCGTCCCGACCATGATCGCCGTCGGCGTCGCCCGCCCCAGCGCGCCCGGGCACGCCACCCCCAGCACCGCCACCGCCGCGACCATCCCGCCCACCCAGTCGCCGGAGAGCAGACCCCAGGCCACCACAACCAGCGCCGCGAACACGATGACGATCGGCACGAACACCGCCGCCACCTCGTCCACCAGCCGCTGGATCGGCGCCTTCGAACCCTGCGCGTCCTCCACCATCCGCGCCATCTGCTGCAGCGTCCCGTCGCGGCCAACCGCGGTCGCCTCGATCGTCACGACGCCGTTCTGGTTGATGGTCCCGCCGATGACGTGGTCGCCCACCCGGCGCTCCACCGGGATCGACTCCCCCGTCAGCATCGACTCGTCGATGGTGCTCACGCCCTCCCGCACGATGCCATCGACCGGCACCCGCTGTCCGGGCCGCACCACCACCACGTCCCCCCGTCGCAGCTCCTCGACGGGCACCTCGACCTCGCGGCCGTCGCGCAGCACGTTCGCCGCCCGCGCCGAGAGCCCCAGCAGCGCCCCGATCGCGCTCGAAGCCGCGCCCTTGGACTGCTCCTCGAGGTACTTGCCCATGGTGATGAACACCAGCACCGCCGCGCTGACATCGAAGAACATGTGCTCGGTCGAGTTCGTCACCACCACCCACGCGCTGAACCCGTACGCGACCGTCGTCCCCAGCGCGACCAGCACGTCCATGTTGGGGTTGAGGTGACGAAGGCTCGTCCACGAACCCGTGTAGAAGCGCCAGCCCAGCACGACCTGGATCGGCGTCGCCAGCGCCAGCAGCAGCCAGCCGGTCGTCCGGTGGTCGCCGAAAGGCGTCAGGTCAGCGATGTCCATCGCCATCGCCAGCACGATCGTCGGGATGCCCAGCGCCGCCCCGAACAGCAGCGTTCGAAGGGTCGCCCGGGCGTGGTGGGCGCGCTCGTCGGCGCGGGCCTGGTCCTCGGCGTGGGGGCGTGCTTCGTAGCCCGCCGTCTCCACCGCCGTCACCAGCCGCTCGAAGGGCACGTCCTCGTTGAACGTCACTCGCGCCGTCTCCGCCGCGAAGTTGACCGAGGCCGTGTCGACGCCGGGCACCTTGCCCAGCGCGCGTTCCACGCGCCGTACGCACGAAGCGCACGTCATCCCGGTGATGTCGAGGGTCACTGCGTTGTCAGGGGTAGCCATGGTCCATCCATCCTGGGCGCGGGCGGCTCCAGCCGCCTCGCATGCTATGCCGGTACGGCGTCGTATCCCTCTTCAGCAATGGCATCGATCACCGCCTGGATGTCGACGCCCTCGCCTTCGAGGGTCGCTGCGTTGTCCGCGAGGCTGACCTTGGCGTCGGCCACCCCCTCCACGGACTTGATGGCATCGGTCACGCTGCGTACGCAGTGGTCGCAGGTCATGCCGCTAACGGCGAGGTTGATGAGCTGGGTCACGGTGATTCCCTCCTGGGGTGGAATGGTGGCGTCAGCTGCCGGCCGGGCCCTGCACCTTGTACAGGCGCAACAGCTCGGCGACAGCCTTCTCGGTCTCGCCGCCCTGCATCTGCTCGATGACGTGCGTGCGAAGGTGCCCCTCGATGACAAGCGCATCGAGGCTGCGAAGTGCCCGCTGAACAGACATCGAGAGGTCGAGCACGTCCATGCAGTACTTGTCCTCCTCGATCTGGCGCTCAAGCGCCTGGACCTGTCCGGCGATGATCTTGAGGCGCCGAAGCGCCTGTTGGCGGGTGTCGGGGGTCATGTCCGACCTCCAAATCACAGGATACCCCCCTACCCTACTCAGGGCGAGCGCAGGCTGTCAACCCGCTCCCGTCGATCTACCGCTCCGCTGCTCAGCCGCGGCCCCCTCGACCCGAGCGTCCTGCGGTCTACAGATAGGCTGCAGGGCGCCGGAACCGGGTGGCGCCCCACGGCTCCCGGGCACGCGCCTCCCGCAACGCCGCAAGGTCGACCTCCGCGACGACGATCGCGGGTTCGTCGCCAGCAACTGCCACCGCCATGTCCCGCGACACACCGTCGGCAGTCAACGGCACTCCGTCGAAGACCACCGACGAACCGTTCGCGAAGGGCGCAGGGTAGTTCGCCAGCCCGATCGCGCACACGTTCTCGAACGCCCGGGCCCGGAGCTGTGACATGCGATTGAGCTCCATCTCGCAGGCGTTCGGGACGACGATCTGCCTTGCAGGCGAGCGAGCGGGCGGACTCGGGAACTCGCGATCGAAGCAGATCATCGCACCGACCCGAACCGGCCCAGCCGCCGTCTCGAGGTCAGCGACGGGAAGCGCATCACCGGGCACGAGGACTGCTTCCCAATCGAAGGAGGATGTGTGGACCTTGGCGTAGGGCAGCGCAAGCCGGCCCCAGCGATCGAAGAGGAAGACGGCGTTCTGCGGGCCGTCGTCGGTGCGTTCAAGGCAGGTCACGGCGATTGCCATGCCAACCTCCCGCGCAAGCGTCTGAAACGAGGTCAGCCACACGCCGTCCTGCTCGTCGGCCGCGTCGAGCCAGCCTTGCTGGGCACCGCCTTCGGAAGGGCAGGCGGCATAGCCGATGCTCCACATCTCGGGAAGACAGCGATGTCAGCGCCGAGGTTCGCAGCCTCCCGGCATGCCGTCATGCCGGCGCTAGGTGTACTGAGCACAGAGGTTGGTGACAGGCCGGGGTGAACGAAAGGGACCTCCGAAGGAACGTGTGGTTAGCAATCACACCGGTCCAAGGAGGCCCCACATGCACGGTAACGCGAGACTGACTCCT
>JBPPMX010000147.1:0-3428 GCA_051306275.1 Tepidiformaceae bacterium | reverse complement strand
GGCGCAGCCCGCGGGCTTCCTCGTGCCAGGGCTGGTCGAAGTCGGGGTCGACGGGCCCCCCACAGAGGTGGCACCGAGCAGGCCACTTCTTCGGCGCTGGAGAGTCGCCCGTGCCGCAGCCCGGATTGTTGCATTGCCACCCGCTCGCAGTCGCTCCTGGCGATGGTGTGTAGCCGTACGTAGTGGTCGGCAACTGCTTCTTGCCAGCGAATAGCGCCATGCTTGAGGATCTCCCGTCATTCGACCCGCCGGTTGTTCACTGGAGAGTCGGTCACCCCGATGGAGGGCAGCGCGCACGAAGATAGCGCCCGCACGGGAGCCCCTTGCGCGCAACTCGGCCTAGTGTCCTGTCCGGTTGAAGCACAGTGAATCTTTCATGCTGTTCCAGTGTTGATGGCGGTGCAGTAGCTGGCGAGGCGTTCGAGGATCTCTTCGGCGCTCTTGTGCCAGACGAACGGGGCGGGGTTCTCGTTCCAGGCGGCGGCCCACGCTTCGATGTCGGCGGCGAGTTCCTTGACCGAGCGGTGCGCCGAGCGCTGGAGCTTCTTGGTGGTGAGGGCGCTGAACCATCGTTCGACGAGGTTCATCCACGACCCGTAGGTCGGGGTGAAGTGGAGGTGGAACCGCTTGTGGCGCAGCAGCCAGCGGTGCACCGTCGGGCTCTTGTGCGCCGCGAGGTTGTCGAGGATGACATGCACGTCGAGGTCCTTGGGGACCTCGCGGTTGATCTTGTTGAGGAACGCGACGAAGTCGGCGCTGGTGTGGCGGGCCCGGATGTCGGTGATGACCTTGCCGGTGGCGATCTCGAGGGCGGCGAAGAGGTCACAGGTCCCGTTGCGTTCGTAATCGTGGGTGGCCCGCTGGGGGGTGGTGGGCAGCATCGGCAAGATCGGCGCGGTCCGGTTCAACGCCTGGATCTGGGGTTTCTCGTCGACCGCGAACACCGCCGCGGCCACCGGCGGGTTCATGTACAGGCCGACCAGGTCACGGATCTTCTCGACCAGTTGGGGGTCGGGGGAGACCTTGAAGGAGTCCTGCTGCCAGGGCTTGAGCCCGAAGGCCCGCCACACCTCGGCAACGGTGGTCTTGGAGATCCCGTGCTTGGCCGCCAGGCCACGGGTCGACCAGTGCGTGTCCTCGCCGGGTGTCGACTCGAGGGTGTCGACCACGACCGCTTCGATCACCTCATCGGCGATCGTGCGGGCGGCACCGGGCCGGGGGGCATCGACGAGCCCGTCGAGACGGTCCCGGGCGAACCGGTTGCGCCACTTGCCCACCGTCGCTGGGCTGCACCCGAGATCGGCGGCGATCTCGGCATGGGTGCGGCCGCCCTCGGCGCAAGCCAGCACGATCTTGCATCGCAACGCCAGCGATTGGGCCGAGGAGTGCCGCCGCGCCCAGCGTCGCAGCGTCTTGCTCTCGTCCCCGGTCAGGTTGATCTCAACAGTCGGTCGTCCGCGTCGTGCCATGGTGTCCCTCCGATGTTGGTCGACAACACCAGACGAACGCGGCTCCCCCGCGAAAATTCCCGATCGACAACTATTTCTTCACGAATCAACCGGACAGGACACTAGGGCCTCGTCGAGGAACTCCATCAGCCGCGATCGATCCACGTTGCAGACGGAAGTCCGGCGGGATGGCAGACGGGACGAACACTCAGTTGCCCCCCCGCTCCAACAGCGGATCGTGGCCCTGCGCGAGGCTAGTTGCGCTGGAGCCAGTGCTTCACGCCGTCTCCCAAGACCACCTGGTACGGCAGCCCCTGAAGCTGACGGTCGGTCACGGCAAGACCGCGTGCCCGGGCCTCGTCGGCAAGGTCCTTCCATCGATGAACGTCATCGCTCCCATCGTCGGGCAGCACCACGTTGAGGGCGTTCTGAACTAGGGACTCCCCATCGTCCCAAGCCTCAAGCTCACCGGAAGGTGAGAAGATGGTGAAGCCCCGATCCGCAAGCAACGTCACCCGCCGCCCGTCGTCGAGCAACACGAACTCGCTGACGGCGAGGCGCTGGGAGCGACGATCGCCGCCGTTGTCAGCGACCTCGCAGAAAGCTCCTAAACCGACGACGGACGCACCAGCCAAAGACCCGTCTTCTGCCGGCCAAGGCACCGGGTCCACCACGGATTCAGGATGCGGCCGCCAGCCGCGGCCATCTTCGCTCATCCTACGGCCTTCCTCACATCAAACTAGAAAGTCTTCGGTCGCCGCAGGACGTTGAAGCCTGCGGCGACCGGCTATCGACGCGGCCATCAGGACGCATGGCCACCCCCATCATCACCTGATTGGGGTTACGGGACACATGCGCATATCACGGAGGGCTGCAGTTCCGGTCTACAGGAGTGGAAGCGTACTTGCCTGAAGGGTCGTTTACGCCGATGAGATCGACGTCTACAAGGGCGCGATACCCGACGGTACTGGAACTGGCGCAAGTAATACGGGCATTAGCCCACCTTCCGGAGCCACCGCCTTGGTAGAAGTCGCCTGAGCCCGAATCGACCGTGATCCACTCACACCAGTAATAGCAGTAGTAGGCCTGCAGTTCGACGTCGACGTTCGCCTTGCTGGGGCATGTACCGGAGACCCTCATCCACCAACCGTGAACGGAGACATCATCACCCGAATAATGTGGATCGTCTGACACCTGCCGGTACGAACAGCTGCCGGCGGTAATCGTGGACGATTGTCCCATCGTGGTTACTTCGCCTTCTGGGGCAGGAGCCCAATGACCGCCATCTGCGCCGGCCATTGGCGGCGGGGCTGCAGCTGTCCCCGCCAGTGCAGGGGATGCTGCCTCTTCGCCCTGAGGGGCAGCGCGCCCGTCCGCCGGTGAGGACGCGTTCGGATCTTGTGAGGCGCTCGCCGAAGCGGAACCGAGCGACATCATAAAGGCAAAGACAGTTGCGACGTACGCGCAGCGCCTTCGATGATTATGCAAGACTTTCCCCCAGGTCGACCAAAAAGTCCTTCGCCGTAGCGCGATCAAACCGGCGCCTAAAGGGCAAGATAGTAATGGCTCCCGGAGTCTGTCAACGAGTAAGTGATGGCCCGCTGTGCATCTGGGCGTCGGCGGCGGGAGCGAGCGCCGCGATCGGATCCGCTGTTCTCCTCCTCGACCACGCTCAGCCCGCGATTCCACTCGCCATTCGCACGGCCATCCTCGCGGCGGCGCTCCCATGGATCGTGAGTGCTGCGACAGCACGTCACCTCGTCCGACGCGACAATGCGAGTCTCATCCGGGGACTCTGGTCTCAGCAGCGGCCCCCGGGCGGGTGCCGTCGTCGACCCGGCGCCGTCACCGCCCGGGCGCCACCACCCCGTGGATCGGTGGGGTGCCAGCCTCGCCGGCCATGGTGCCCAGCAGCGCCTCGACGCCGTCGAGGCCGACCACCGCCCGGTCGAGGTCGGCGAAGGGGTAGCGCCCCGACGC
>JBPPMX010000146.1:0-2462 GCA_051306275.1 Tepidiformaceae bacterium | reverse complement strand
CTCTACCCCCGCCCCGCCGCCTGTCACTACCCGATGCTCGGCATCGCGCATCGCCATTACCCGCCCGAACCGCCTGCGGACGGCGGAGCCCAGTACACCCCATGCTCCGCCGCGTAGTCGTTCGTGCATTTCGAGGCCACTCCGCCCAGCCTGTTCTCCGATAGATACTGGTAATACGCCACGCTACCCGGCTCCAGATTCGTCACGCCCGCCAGGCACGCGCGCACCGCTGCCTCCGCTGGCCCCTTCGCCCACTCACCTCAAGCTCCGCCCAAAAGCTCGCTGTCACCTGTAACCTGTCACCTCTAACCTACCGCCGGTCGCTCGGCACCGTCCCCAACGGGTCTGCGTCGCTCTCGGCCAGCGCCGCCACCTCTTCGACGATCATGCCTTCGATGCCACACCCAAGCGTCAGCGACGAGCCGTCGTCGAAGTCGAAGCGCAGCGAACTCAGGCTGCCGCGCTCCGTATCCAGCTCGGAAGCGACATCGATGATCCGCCGCCCGCGGATGCTATCGAGAAGCTGGCCGGTGTCGTGCCCGGTGCTCGCCGGGCTGAGCGGCACCTTACCCGCACCCTGGCCCTCCGCCGACTGCACGTAGATCCGCGCCGCATCGTTCCCGTTCGCCGGCTCGCCCATTCCGCTGGCGCTGCCGCGCCCTTCGTTCGTATTCATGGCCATCGTTCGTGACCTCCCTCCGGGTGGTGCCACGAACGGTACGCCCGCCAGCGGCGCAGCCCCGTGACACCTGCCGCACGATAGCTTGCAACCTCGTAACAGCTGTCTAGCGCCTGCACCACCGGGACGACTTCACCCGCCGGAACCCATCAAGGCCCGCCGCGCCGAACCCGACCACTACCGTGTGCGCGTGCGCCGCCCGCACCCAGTCGTTCGGCACCCACACCACCTGCCGCTCCGCCGCGACCATAAAGCGGTCGCCCGAAACCTGCGAGACCACCCCGACGAATTCGCCGCCCGGGCCGTACACGTCGGACCCCGGGCGGATGCGCGCGAAGTCGATTGCCGTGAGTGTCCTGTACATCTTCTAACCATACCCCCGCCCGATTTCCGCGCCGTTTCAACGACAAGACGGCTTTGCGAAGAGCCCTCACAATGGGTTCGGCATGGAACCCCCACACCCGCACGCTAACCTCACTCCCGAAGAGCGGTCGCGCATCCGCCTCGCCGATACCCTCCGCGAAGCGGCCCGCCGCACCGCCAACAGCCCCCTCGCGCCCGAAACCCTCGCCCGGGCGAACGCCATCGCGGCCGACCTTGTGGCCGCGCTCGAACCGGGCCTCTCCGCCGCCGGGGCTGCGGCGCACGTCCGTCACACCCTCCGCAGCCCGGCCTACGGGCTCGCGAACGTGGTCGCGCCACCGCTCGAAATGTGGGTCGAAGGCGGCCAGGTCCATGGCCGCGTCACCTTCAGCCAGCTCTACGAAGGCGGCCCCGGACGGGCCCACGGCGGCGCCATCGCCCTCGTTTTCGATGAGTTGCTGGGCCGCGGCACGAACATGCTCGGCTCCATCGCTCTCACCGCCACGCTCGCCATCACCTACCGCAGCCCGACCGCCCTCTACGTCCCCCTCCGCCTGATCGGCTGGGCCGACCCGCGCGATGGCCGCAAGGTCGTCCTCCACGGCCAGCTCTTCGATGGCGAAACCCTCTGCGCCGAAGCCCACGGCCTCTTCATCGCCCCGCGCGACCCCCTCCCGCCCGGCGGCGGGAGCTAACCGCTGCTTTCCTTATATATAGCAGTCTGCGGAGTCTCCACGAAGCGGCGCCGAAGCATGGTCACGCCACGGCGATCGCGACGCCGCCGCTGGGCCACGCGACGACCGTTTCGGCAGTCCGCCACTCGCAAACCAGGGGAAGCCGCCGGCGACCCCGCGAAACCTTCACAACTTCACCCACTCGAAATGGTAGATCCGTTAAACTGGCCGCTTCACGCACCAGGAGAGCGGACCCTGTCTCACGCACGAACCGCTGATCCGGCACGCAACGGACGCCCCTCGACCGGGCGCAGCGGCATGCCATCCGCCCTCCCCATCTGGCACTGGCACCCGCTCGCCGTCGGGCTCTTCGTCTTCGCGATCGACTTCGGCGCCATCGTCCTCATCCGTCTCATCGAACGCACCGCCCACCTCGGCGAAAGCAGCAAGACGTTCCTCATCGGCGATAGCATCGCCCTTCCCTTATATATGGCGATGGCCGCCGTCGTCGTGCAGCAGTGGGAACCGCAGGGCAGCCGCTTCTACCTCCGCTGGCGATGGCACGCGGGGCTCATCGCCCTCGGCGTCGTCCTCGCCCTCGTCGTCGATGGCGCCGCGCTCGTCGCCGGGACCGAATCCGTCCTCGCCCACCCGACCCCGAGCAAGGTCTACCACACCCTCGTCTTCGTCCCCATGTTCTACCTCGCCACCAGTGCCCTCCTCCCCATGCTCACCGCCCGCCAGCC
>JBPPMX010000145.1:0-3014 GCA_051306275.1 Tepidiformaceae bacterium | reverse complement strand
TGAAGCGATGACGCAGAACGCAGAGGCGCCGGAGCTGTTACTCGACGGCGAGGCAGAAGAGCCCGCCGGCCTCCCCGCGCCCGACGAAACTATCCTCCGAATGCGGCATGAGATTGCCGAAGGGACGCACTGGTTTATCGCGCTGCTGGATGCGGTCGGCCGCTGGCGGGTGGCGACGGAGGTGGTGGAAGGGCGCGAATTTCGCTATCTCGCGGGCGGCGAGGCGTTCGACTGGCTGCTGCTTGCGGAACGGTTGCTGGACCGCGTAGATGACCTGGTCCCGCCGAAGGAGCGCGAATCGCTGCTGTTCGAGGGCCACTGGCCGATCGAGATCACGGACGAGGAGTTCGTGGAGCGGATCGGGGTCGAGAAGCACAGCGCGCACCTGAACTATCTCTACGGCGTGCTGGTGGAGGAAGCGCTCCAGCTCCACGTGGAGGAAGAGATCCACAAGGAGAGCCGCGCGCGGGTGTGGGGTCAGGATCAGCGAGTCGACGAGACGATGCTCCAGCGGGTGTACGGCAAGTCGCGCGACGAACTGGCTTCGCTCTACTACGAGCAGACGCGGACGTTGCTGCGGTCACGGCTGACCTATGGCGAGTGGAAAGACTTCACCTACTGGCTGTTCAGCTACCGCCTGAAGACGCACGAGAAGGCGCGGGTGGCGAGCGACACGCGTAAGGGGCTGGCGCAGCTGAGCCGGATGGAGCTCGCGGTGAGCGCCCGGCGGCGCGGTGCACAGCTGGACGAGGCGGCGTTCTTCGAGCGCTTCACGGTCGCGAGCTAGGCGGAGTCCCCTTGCCGCTAACCGGCGGCTCGCGGATGTTCGAAGCGCGCCGGACCGTGACTGCGGCGCTTCGAGGGACTGATGTTCACCGCCTTCCTCTTCGCGCTCATGGCCCGGCTTCCCGATGGGATCGTCGCGGCGCTGGGCTTTTCACAGGTCGAGGAGGAGGACCCGGGCCACGGGTTCACGGGGTTCACGGGGTTCGCCGCGGACGTGATCGAGGCGATGGGCGAGATCGGGGTCGGGGTGCTGGCGTTCGTGGAGACGGTGTTCCCGCCGATCCCGAGCGAGATCGTGCTGGCGCTGGCGGGGTACCTGTCGGAGACGGGTGACCTGAACTTCGGGCTTGTCATCGTCACCTCGACGTCCGGTTCGGTGGCGGGTGCGCTGGTGCTGTACGCACTCGGCGCATGGTTCGGGGAAGCACGCGCGAAATGGCTTATGTCGCGCATCCCCCTGGTAGAGATGGCGGACCTTGACAAGGCATCGCGGTGGTTCCATCACCACGGGACGCGCGCGGTGTTTATCGGGCGGTTCATCCCAATCGTGCGGAGCCTGGTGTCGTTGCCGGCGGGAGCGCAGCGGATGTCGCTCGTGCCGTTCATTGTCCTGACGACGGTCGGGAGCGGGATCTGGAACGCGGCGTTGATCAGCGCCGGGTATGCGCTGGGGACGCAGTTCGAGAAGGTCGATAGGTACACGCAGTACCTGGACTACGCGGTGGCGGCAGCCGTGCTGCTGTTTCTCGCGTGGTATTTCGGCCCGAAGTTGAAGCGTCAGTTGGCGAGCCGGGGCGTGTAAGGGCGATAATCACTCCATGGCGCACGCACAGGCGGAACCCCCAACAGTCGACCTCGCTACGTATTTCGCAGCGCTGAGCGAGTGGTGGCACGAGTCGACGGATGTGCTGTCGTCGCCATCGGAGAAGGCCGAACACCCGGCGTACCAGCGCGTGATCGCGATGGGCGCGGCTGCCGTGCCGTACATGCTTCGGGAGATCGATGAGACACAGGGCGGGGACTGGTACATCGCGTTGCGGCGGATTCTCGGGTTCTCGCCAGTACCGCCGGAAGCAGCGGCAAGTTCGAAGGCTGTCCGGGATGCGTGGCTCGCGTGGGGCCGATCTGCGGGCGTCATCTAAGAGATGCCGCCGCGCGTCCCGATCGAGATTCGGATGCGCCGATTTCCGCTGGCCGACCCGGGATCCTGGACCGAAACCAGCCCACAAACGGACGACTACAACTGCGCGGCGTGGGTCGTTGGTGTCACCGACGCGAAATGGTGGCCGGAACCGGAGGCAGCTGAGTACTACTGGCCGGCGGGCGCGCTGCGCGACGGGACGATCGACGCATTCATCGACGGGTATGGAACGCTCGGCTTCGCGGTCTGCGTTGATGGCGAGCTGGAGGCCGGGTTCGAGAAGCTCGTGATCTACGGGACAAGCCGGGGAAGCCCGCAGCACGTCGCTCTGCAGCTCCAAACGGGACGATGGACGAGCAAGCTCGGGAATGAAGAGGACATCGAGCACACATCGGTCGATGTGCTTCGGCGGAGTCGCTACGGCGAGCCGTTGGTGTTCATGCGGCGGCCGCGGCCCGCAACGTAGGGGCGGGACGGGCTACCATTTCGCGCATGACGGCGAAGCGCATGGTCGCGAAGTTCGGCACGAGCCTGCTGACGGCGGGGTCGTCGCGGCTGGACCTGGAAGCGATGTCGCGGCTGGTGGGACAGGTGGTGCGGCTGCGGTCGCAGGGGTGGCAGGTGGTGGTGGTCTCAAGCGGGGCACAGGCGGCGGGACGGCACCGGCTGGGGCGGCGGCTGCCGGAGGGGTACACGCCGACGCGGCAGGCGTTCGCGAGCGTGGGTCAGAGCTACCTGATGCAGAGCTGGGACGAGCTGTTCGAGTGGCACGACACGGTCGTGGCGCAGGTGTTGCTCACGCGGCGGGATATCGCGGATCGGCTGGGCTACCTGAACGCCCGGACGACGCTGCGCGACCTGCTGGAGGCGGGGACAGTGCCCATCGTGAACGAGAACGACGCGGTGGCGCTGGACCAGGTGCTCGCGACGCGCATCGGTGAGAACGACAGCCTTTCGGCGTATGTGGCGAACCTGATCGACGCGGATGTGCTGGCGATCCTGACGGACGTGGACGGGCTCTATGACAGCGACCCGAACACCAACCCGGAGGCGAAGCTCATCCAGCGCGTCGAGCGGATCGACGCGG
>JBPPMX010000144.1:0-16289 GCA_051306275.1 Tepidiformaceae bacterium | reverse complement strand
CAGGTCGCGAGCACGGACGAGACGTTCCTGAACTTCGATGGGATCACCTACGGCAAGGGTGCGTCGGTGTTGAAGCAGCTCGCGGCGACGATCGGGATGGACGGCTTCCGCGAGGGCATGCGGAAGTACATGAAGACCTACGAGTACGGGAACGCGACGCTCGACCAGTTCCTCGGTGCGCTCTCTGAGGGGAGTGGCACGGACCTTCGGGAGTGGTCGAAGGTCTGGCTGGAGACGCCGTCGCTCAACACGCTCGGGAGCTCCTGGGAGGCGGACGGGGAGCGGCTGACACGCCTGACCGTAACGCAGACCGCCCCGGCTGAGTACCCGACAATCCGTCCGCACTACCTCGAGGTTGGGCTGTTCCGCGATGTTGACGGGAAGCCGGTGGCGACGGCGCTGCCGGTACGTATCGACGGCGCGGAGGTCGACGTCAATGCTGCAGTGGGTCTGCCGAAGCCCGACCTTGTGCTGCCGAACTACAACGACCACGCGTACGCGAAGCTCGCCCTCGACCCGGAGTCGCTGGCCTACCTGCGGGAGCGGTTGGACGCCTTCGACGACCTGCTTACCCGCCAGCTCCTGTGGTCGGCGCTGTGGAACATGGTGCGGGACCAGCAGCTCTCGTCGGTGGAGTATGTCGCGCTCGCCCGGGAGAAGGCCGCGGCTGAGAAGAACACCGAGCTGATCGACTCGATCCTGCAGTACTGTCTTGCGGCGCTGGGACGATATGTCCCGGAGCAGGTGCGGATGGCGGAGTTCCACGCATTCTTCGAAGCTGCAAAGGGCGTGCTGCTCTCCGGGAACGTCGCCGGGGACGCGCAGATCATGTGGGCCCGGGCGCTGATCGACACGGCGACGAACGCAGAAGACATCGGGTACCTGACTGCCCTGGCGGATGGGACCGAGGTGATCCCGGGCCTGGCGATCGACCAGGATATGCGCTGGAGCATCGCGACGAAGTGCGTTGCGTACGGGCTCGAAGGCGGCGAGGCGCGGGTTGCCGCAGAGCGTGAGCGCGACCCTTCGGACCGCGGCCAGCGCGCCTCAATCTTCGCGGAGGTCTCGGCGCCAAGCGGAGAGTCGAAGGCTGTCGCGTGGGACAAGATCCTGGGCGACGGATACGGTTCGCTGCACCTGACGCAGTCGGCGATGGGCGGGTTCAACTGGACGCACCAGCGCGAGATTGTGGAGCCGTATGTTGAGCGCTACTTCGCGCTCTTGCCGGAGGTGTTCCGGGACAAGGGGCGCGAGTTCGCGACGTCGTGGGCGCGCGCGCTCTACCCGCGGTTTATCGTTGAGCAGCAGATCCTGGGCCGAGCTGAACAGGTGCTCGCCGAGCACGGTGGAGCGAACCCGCTCCTCGACCGCATCATCCGGGAGGCGAACGACGACCAGCTGCGGGCGATCAGATGCCGGGCCTTCGCGGATGCGACGCTCGGGTAGACCGCCCGGCGGTAGTTCGGGACGGCCGGATCTATTTGGGCCGGCCTTTTCGATCACACGACCGCGAGCGTCAGCGTTCGACCAGCTGCGTGAGGATGCCGGCTGCGGCGGACGGATGGACGAAGACCTGGCCCGTGACCGGGTTCCCGGGCCCCGGGTCGCCGACGAGTCGGATGCCCTTCGCGCGCAGGTCATCGACGGTCGCCTGGAGGTTGTCGACCTTCAGCGCGACGAGGTAGACTCCTTCGCCCGAAGCTGCGAGCCACTTCGCGACAGGCCCCTGGTCACCGGTCGGCGAGACCAGCTCGATGTCGGATTCGCCCATCCGGAAGAAGGCATTCTTGAAGCCGGCCCCCGGGCGGTTCGCCGATATCGGTCGCGGGGATGCCGTAGACGTTCGCGAAGTGCGACATCGAGGCATCGAGGTCGGAAACGACGAGTACAACGTGGTCAACGCCTTTGAACATGGGGTACCTCCCGGGTGTGTTCTGCGGGGCGTACGGTACGCGCGTCGCCGATGCCCCGCCACGCCCCGGAGGATGGCTATCGGCTTGTGTTGGACGATCTCGGTGAGGACGCCGCCCGCTGAGGCAGGGTGGATGAAACACCTGGCCGGTGGGGGCATTTCCCAGGCCGGGATCGCCGATGAGGCGGACACCCTCGCGCGCAGCTGTTGGAGCGTGGCGGCGAGGTTGCCGGTGGCCATGGTGAGCATGTACACGCCGGGGCCGGATGATGCGAGGCGTTTCGCGACGGGCCCCTCGGCGCCGGTCGGGGCGACGAGTTCGACATCGCCGCTGTTCGTGAAGCGGAAGAACGTGCTGCGGAACCCGGCGCCGGGCGGCTCGTCGATGGGCGTGGTCGACGCCGAAGATGTCCTTGAAGTAAGCGATTGACGCATCGAGGTCCTCGACGACGAGGACGACAGCTTCGACACCGGTGAACACGGCGGATTCTCCCGTGCATGTGGTGCCGCGCACGCCACGCGAACCACGCTCGCCCCACCACGCCCTGCCCGGTACGCTCAGGCGGATGCAGCTTCACCTCGTCGATGGGACCTACGACCTGTTCCGCGCGCACTTCGGATCGCCGAACCGGACGGCGCCGGATGCGCGCGAGGTCGGGGCCACGATCGGGCTGGTGGAGATGACGCTCTCGCTCCTCCGCGAACCCGGGGTGACCCACGTCGCGGTCGCGATGGATTCGGTGATCCGCTCGTTCCGGAACGACCTCTTTCCTGGGTACAAGACGGAGGAGGGGATGCCGCCGGAACTGCTGGCCCAGTTTCCGCTTGCGGAGCGAGCGTTGCGGGCGGCCGGGGTGGTCGTGTGGGGGATGGTCGAGTACGAGGCGGATGATGCCATCGCGACAGCCGCGGCGCGCTGGGGGGACGAGGTGGAGCGAGTCGTGATGCTCACACCGGACAAGGACCTCGGGCAGTGCGTGCGGGGTGAGCGGGTGGTGCAGTTCGACCGCCGCAAGCGCGAGGTCATCGACGAGGCTGCGGTGCGGGCGAAGTTCGGCGTGGCGCCGGAGTCTATCCCGGACTATCTCGCACTGGTGGGCGACGCGGCGGATAAGGTGCCGGGGCTGCCGGGCTGGGGCGCGAAGGCTGCCGCGGCCGTGCTGTCGGTCTACCCGCACATCGAGGAGATCCCGCCGTTCGAGCACCGCTGGGCCTCGCCTCCACGAGGGGCGGTGCGGCTGGCAGCGACGCTACGCGAGCGGATGGCGGATGCGTTGCTTTACCGGCAGCTGACGACGCTCCGGAGGGACGTCCCGCTCGCCGAGACGCTCGATGACCTGGAGTGGCGGGGGGCGCACCGGGAGCCGTTTCTTCACCTCTGCGATGAGCTGGGGGCCGACGGGCTGCGGACGCGCCCGCACCGCTGGGCCGACGACTAGGGGTTCGCGAGGCTCGCTTCTCGCTCGATCAGGGCGGCGTCGAGCGAGGTGGCAGTGACGACACCATGTTCCATGAAGTCGCGGATGACCGAGGCAAGCTCGGCGGGGACTTCGCGCGGGATGCCGTGGCTCACGCGGCTGAAGACGTGGAGCGTCGCGTTCGGAAGCTGGAGGAAGTCGAGGAGGTTGGCTTCGAGGAGGAAGTCTGCGGCGCCGGCGACCATGAGCGTGGGCGTCGCGACCCGCGAAAGTTCCGCGCGGAATTCGACAAGGGCCCGGTAGCCGCCTTCCATGTGCGCCTCGGAGACACTCAGCGCCCGCTCAAGGGCCTGTTCGTGGATGGCAATGGGGATTTCGCGCGCCGCAAGCGAGGTGCGCTCCAGGAGCAAGATCTCGCGGGCCTGCTCCTTCCAGAGCTGGCGGCCGCGGTCATGGGCGTCAGCGTCAAACTCGAGGCCAGAGGCCGGGCCGGGGGCAACGAGGATGAGGCGTGAGAGCCGATCGGGGTAGCGCAGCGCCAGTTCCATCCCTATTACTCCACCCATGCTGTGCCCGCAGTAGGTGAACTCAGACAGCCCGAGATGGTCAGCCATCGCAATCACATCGTCGGCGAACTGGGGGATGGTGTAGCCGTCCGGCGCATGGTCGCTGTCACCGGCGCCCCGGCAGTCCATCCAGATGCAGCGGTAGCCATCGCTGAGATGTGCGGCGATGTCGGGCCATGCGTCGTGCGAACTCATGTAGCCGTGGTGGAAGAGGATCGGCTCGCCGGCCCCGGCTTCGTCGTGGAAGAGCCGTGCGCCGTTGATCATCGCGTGGGGCATGGGTCACCGCCTGGAGTCGTCTCGCAATCTTAGCGGACAGCATCGGCTCCGGAGCGCTTACGTCGGGTAAGCTACCGCCACTTTGATCGCGGAGACGTTCCATGTTTCGTTCGCTTGGCCAGTCGGGCCTGCAGGTTTCGCTCGTCGGGCTCGGGTGCAACAACTTCGGGATGCGGTGTGACGAGGCCCAAACGGCCGACATCATCCACGCCTCGATCGACCACGGGATCACGCTCTTCGACACGGCGGACGTGTACGGCGGGCGGGGGAAGTCCGAGGAGTTGATGGGCAAGGCCCTCAAGGGCCGGCGAAGCCAGGTCATCCTTGCGACGAAGTTCGCGGCACCGATGGGCGAAGGGCCGCATACCTCGGGCGGGAGCCGTAAGTACATCTTGAGTGCCGTGGAAGACAGCCTCCGGCGGCTCGACACGGACTACATCGACCTCTACCAGATGCATCGACCGGACCCTGCCACGCCGATCGAGGAGACGATTCGGGCGCTCGACGACCTGATCACGGCCGGCAAGGTGCGGTACATCGGGAACTCGAACTTCAGCGGATGGCAGATTGCCGATGCGGACTGGATCGCGAAGGAACTCGGCGCGAACCGGTTCGTTTCGGCGCAGAACGAGTGGAGCATGGTGAAGCGGAGCGTGGAGCGCGAGGTCATCCCCGCGTGCGAGCGCTTCGGGCTGGGGATGCTGCCGTTCTTTCCGCTGGCGAGCGGACTCCTGACCGGGAAATACCGGCGGGGCGAGGCGCCTGCCGAGGGCACGCGGCTTCAGTCCTGGGGTGCGCGAGCACAGGGCATCCTGAGCGACCAGAACTTCGACGTCGTGGAGAAGCTGGACACGTATGCGACCGAGCGCGGCCGTACGATCCTTGAGCTCGCGTTCTCGTGGCTGGCGGCGTTCCCCGTGGTGAGCTCCGTGATTGCGGGGGCGACTTCGACCGAACAGGTGGCCCAGAACGCGCGCGCCGCTGACTGGGTGCTGAGCGCGGCAGAGAAGTCCGAAGTCGACGCAATCCTCGCGGGGACTGCGGCGTAGATCGGGGGGCGGTATACTCGCTGCCCTATGACACAACACACGCGCCATCTTCTCGCTGCCTCAGACCTGAGCGGCGAGGAGATGGCGTTTCTGCTCCGTACCGCTCTCATGCTGAAGCGAAAGCCCCAGCGCGTCCTCGACGGGCGCCAGCTGGCGCTCCTGTTTGAGAAGCCGTCGCTGCGTACCCGCGTGAGTTTCCAGGTGGCGATGCGGCATCTCGGCGGCGAGACGATCTACCTTGCACCCCAGGAGGTGGGTCTGGGCGAACGGGAGGCGATCAAGGACGTTTCCCGGGTCCTCGCGCGATATGTCGATGTGGTCGCCGTTCGGACGTACGGGCAGACGATCGTCGAGGAGTACGCCGAATATTCGGGCGTCCCCGTCATCAACGCGCTCACGAACGAGGAGCACCCCTGCCAGGCGCTGGCGGACCTCCTGACGCTGCTAGAGAAGTGGGGCGACCTCAAGGGGCACTCAATCGCGTTCATCGGCGATGGGAACAATGTAGCCGCAAGCCTCGTGGTGACGGCGGCGTCGCTCGGGATGGATGTGCGGATGGCTGCGCCGAAGGGATACGCGCTCCCTGAGGATGTCTCGACCGAGGCGGCGATGCGGGCGCAGGCGTCCGGTGGAAAGCTGACGCTGGTGAACGACCCGGGCGGAGCAGTCGCGGGCGCAGAGGCGGTGTACACGGATGTGTGGACATCGATGGGGCAGGAGCGGGAGGCCGAGCGGCGGCGGATCGACTTCGCGGGGTACCAGGTGAACCGGGAGCTCATGAGCCATGCGGCGGCAGGGGCGTTCGTAATGCACGACCTGCCTGCGCACCGTGGCGAAGAGATCACGGATGAGGCGATGGAGAGCGCTTCGTCGATCATTTTCGACCAGGCGGAGAACCGTGTGTGGGCGCAGGCCGCGGCAGTCGCGTTCTTGCTCGGCGTTTCGAACGACATAACAGGCTGAACCCGGGCGTACCCGTTCGTCGCGGTATGATGGCCAGCGGGCGGTTCCCGGAACGCGCCTTTTCTCGATATGCCCGACATCAGCCATATCCGCGAGTTGCTGGAACAGTTCACGTGGTCGAGCGCGGTGGACGTTCTCCTGATCGCGATCGTCGTGTTTTCGGCGATCCGGCTGGTGAGCGGTACCCGGGCGATGACCCAGCTTCGTGGCGTCCTGCTGGTCCTGCTGATTGCCGTGCTCTTCGGGCGGATCTTCGACCTCACGGTGGTGAACTTCCTCGTTGAGCAGTCAGTGACAGCGCTGATCGTTGGTGCGGCGATCGTGTTCCAGCCAGAGATCCGCCGCGGGCTCGACCGATTGGGGCGGACGGGGCTCCAGGGGTTCGCGACGCGGGCGAAATGGGAGGACGTGATCGACGCCGTCTCCCGTGCGTCGGGCCGGATGGCATCCGAGCACTACGGGGGACTGATTGTGTTCGAACGAGACACGGGCCTGCAGGACGTGATCGAGACCGGTGTGCCGGTTGATGCGCGTATCTCACCCGAACTCCTGGCGGGCATCTTCTTCCCTAATTCCCCGCTCCACGACATGGCGGTCGTTATCCGAGACGACAGGGTAGTCGCGGCGGGGTGCGTGCTGCCGTTGAGCGACAACCTCGCAGACGGAGATCGTTCGTACGGGACGCGGCACCGGGCGGCGGTCGGGATCACGGAACAGACGGACGCCCTCTCGGTGGTTGTATCGGAGGAGACGGGGGCGATAAGCGTGGCGGTCGGCGGGAAGCTGACACCGGTGGCGGATGAACGGCGCCTCCAGGCCGTGCTTGAGTGGCTGTTGATCCCGGAAGACGCGGCGAACTCCAGCCGGGCGAGGAACGGGCGGTCCCCGGGATGAAACGGACGAGTGAAGGCCTGCAGTCGGCATGGCTGGTGATCGTCCTGCTGGCGAAGGCAGGGGTGGGGACACTGCGAGCAAGCTGGGGGATGGCTGCGTTTAGCCTCGCCTCGGCCGTCGTTATCTGGGCGGTGGTGCAGGACGTAGAGAACCCTCGTGACGAAGGTACGTTCCCGCTCGATGGCGGAGTTGGAATCAGCATCGCCGCCGAGAACGTCCCGGACGGGTACATCCTCCGCGACGCGCCGACGGTCCGCGTTCGGGTGGAAGCGCGCAAGGACGACCTCCCCACGCTGCGCGCATCGGACTTTCGTGCGACGGTAGACATGCAGGGTGCTCCACTCGATGGCGAAACGACGACCCGGACAGTGCGGGTTGAATCGCGACGGGACGGGGTAGAAGTGCTGGATGTGGAGCCCCGCGAAGTCCAGGTGGCGCTCGTTGCAGCGGCGGAGAAACAGGTGAATGTGGAATATCGCCTCACTGGCGGACTTCCCGAGGGGTATCGGATCGAGGGCCATGCGATGCAGCCGGCGTTCGTCACGGTGTACGGGCTCAAGGAGCTTGTCGACCTTGTTGCGAGCGTGCAGGTGGATGTGAACCTGAGCGGCGTGCGCGTTTCGGACTACGTTGCCGAAGGGGAACTCGTCGCGCGAAATGCCTCGGGAAACGCGCTGAGTGTGCGGCTCCTCGTCGACGACCGGGTTGCCACGCGGGGTTCGGTGGCTTTCGAGATCGAGGAGGTCACGCAGTCTCGGACCATGACCCTTCTTCCCAACATAACTGGCGATCCTGCGCCGGGCTACCGGATTGCGGGCTATACGATTCAGCCCGCGACGGTGGTGGTAACCGGGCCTGCTGACGTTCTTCGGAGCCTCACGAGCGGGCTGCCGGTGGCGCCGATCGACGTCACGAACGCGACGGCCGATGTCGAAGGGACGCGCGACATTGAAGCGCCGAATGTGGTGCCGGATGTCGCGTCCGCTCGCGTGCGGGTCAGCATTGTACCTATTCAGTGCGGCGAATCTACTGGTGGCTCGCCGACGTTCCCGTGCCAGACACAGACGGTGATTGCGGCGGTCTCGTTCACGGGCTTCCCGGCGGGGATCCAGGTGAGCGGCGGTCCGTATACGGTCCCGGTCCGCGTCAAGGGGTCTGTTGCAGATATCGCGGCGCTGCGGCCCGGCGACGTTGGGGCGTCCATCAACCTCAGCAACGCGACGCTCGGGACTGCACTGCTTGTCGCGAATGCGACAGCGCCGCCGGGGGTTACGGTGATTGGTGTGGACGCGATCCCGATCACGCTCGTGGCGGTGGCGCCATGAGTGCTGTCGCATCGAACGAACTGCCCAGAGTCGTCATCGTCGGCCGGCCGAATGTTGGAAAGTCGTCGCTCTTCAACCGGATCGTCGGGCATCGAAAGGCGATCGTTGAGGACGAACCGGGGACGACGCGAGACCGGGTAGAGGCCGAGGTTGAGTGGCTTGACCGGCGCTTCCGGATCGTCGATACGGGGGGGTTCGAGACGACGGATGAGAATGTCTACGCTGCCCTGATCGTGGAGCAGATCCGGACGGCCATCGCCGAGTCTGATCTCGTGCTTTTCTGCATCGACGCCCGTGATGGCCTGACCGCGAGCGACTATGACGTCGCGGATGTTGTTCGACGCGCGAACCGCCCAACGATCGTAGTCGCGAACAAGGCGGACAACGAGTACCGGGAGGCGGCAGGAATCGCCGAAGCGGCCGTCCTCGGGCTTGGCGCGGCGCGGCCCATCAGTGCACTGCACGATGTGAACGTGGGGCTCCTGCTCGATGAAGTGGTGGCCGGCTTCCCAGATGCGCCACTCCTGGTGGAATCGGATCGGGTTCGGATCGCGATTATTGGCCGCCCGAACGTCGGGAAGTCGATGCTCCTGAACGCGGTTGCCGGTGAGAAGCGGGTGATCGTTAGCGATGTAGCGGGAACAACCCGCGACGCGGTCGACCTCGATATCGACACGCCCGAGGGGAAGTTCACGCTCGTCGATACGGCAGGGATCCGGCGGCCCGGGAAGCTGGGCCGCGGGCTCGAACTGCACTCGGTGATGCGGGCCCAGTTTGCGGTGGAGCGGAGTGATGTGGCGATCATTGTCGTGGACGGACAGGTGGGTGTAACCGCACAGGACACCCACATCGCCGGGATCGCGATGGAACAGCACAAGGGGCTCATTTTCGCGGTGAACAAGGTCGACCTGTGGGAGGACGAGGCGGAACGCAAGGCGTGGGCGGAGCGGCAGTTGCGGAGCCGCGTGCGTTTCGCGCCGTGGGCGCTGTTTGCCTTCGTCTCGGCGCTCGAAGGCCGCGGCGTGAACGAGTTGCTGAAGTTCGCGGTACAGGTGCGGGAATCGCGGCGCCTGCGAATCTCGACAGGCGAACTGAACGCGCTTCTCAAGAAGGCGATGGCGACACACGTCCCGCCGGTGGTGCACAACAAGCGCGTGAAGATGTTCTACGCGACCCAGGCAGGGGTGGACCCGCCGACGTTCATCCTGTTCGTGAACGACCCCTCGATCATCCATTTCAGCTACCGGCGATTCCTCGAACGCACCATTCGCGAGGCGTACGACTTCGATGGCACCGCGATCAAGATGGTGTTCAAGTCCCGAAGCGAGGAAGATGCCCCGCGGTAATGGATACGTGGGTCAACTTCCTGTTCGGCTACCTGCTCGGGTCGATCCCGGTGGGACTCGTCGTGGGGTACGCGTTCGCCGGTAAGGACATCCGCCTCTATGGGAGCGGAAAGACGGGCGTTACGAACGTCCTCCGGACGGCGGGGAAGGTTCCTGCCGCGCTCGTGCTGCTTGGCGACGTTTCGAAGGGTGTTATCCCGGCGCTTGTCGGGCGATACATTTTCCAAGATGACCTTGCGGCGGCGGTGGGGGCGGCGATGGCGGTGTGCGGACACATCTGGCCGGTCTTCGCCGGATTCCGCGGCGGACGTGGCGTCGCGACCGCGTTTGGTGGCGTGCTGGGGCTGACGCCACTGATCGGGGCAGGGCTGCCCATCCTTGCGGCGCTAATCGTGCTACCGACGCGGTACGTTTCACTGATGTCGATTGTGGGGACGCCGATCGCCGCAGGGATTGTCGTTGCGGCGGCTATCGCGGGACGTGAACCGGCTGAGTTCGCGGGGTACGCGGTCGTTGCGAGCGCACTGATCCTGTACATGCACATTCCGAACCTGAAGCGCCTTATTGCCGGGACAGAACCGAAGATTGGGCGGGGCGGCGACCGCCCGGCAACGGGCTGATGCGAGTCGCGGTAGCCGGGGCTACGTCGTGGGGATGCACGCTTGCGTGGCTGCTGGAGCATGCGGGCCACGCAGTAACGGTGGTGGTGCGAACGGATGATGAGGCGCGGGCCGTCCGGGCAGCGGGTGGAGTGGAGCGACTCCCTGAGGTGCGTTTCTCCTCAACCGTACACGTTGCGACATCAATTGCGCCGGGCGAGGTGGACGGTCTGATCCTTGCGGTACCCGCGCAGGCGGTCCGGGCGACCGTGGAGGCGTCAGGATTTTCCCGCGACCTCCCGGTACTGAGCGCAGCCAAAGGCATTGAGCACGGGACACGGCTGTCGATGAGCGGCGTCCTGGGATCGATGGGTTGGGATGATTCGCTCGTCGCCGTGCTGAGCGGGCCGAACCTCGCGCACGAAGTTGCCCGAGGGCTGCCGGCTGCTGCGGTCGTCGCCGCCGCGGATGGGGTGATCGCCGTGCGCTGGCAGCGTGCGTTCAACCGGCCTGCGTTCCGCGTGTACACGTCAACGGACGTGCCCGGCGTGGAGCTGGCGGGAGCGCTGAAGAATGTCGTTGCAATCGCGGCGGGAGCGGCGGTCGGGCTGGGAATGGGCGCCAACACGATTGCGGCGGTGATGACGCGGGGGCTCGCGGAGATTACGCGGCTTGGCGTTGCGATGGGGGCGGATCCACTGACGTTCCAGGGGCTCGCGGGCATCGGCGACCTCTCGGTAACGTGCTTCTCGCCGCTCAGCCGGAACCGCCGATTTGGCGAACTCCTTGCCCAGGGCAGGACCGTCCCGGAGGCGCTTGCGGCGATCGGGGAGGTGGCTGAGGGGGCATCGACGGCGCCGGTGGCGGTCGAGATGGCGCGGCGCGCGGGCGTCGAGATGCCAATTTCGGAGCAGGTTGCGGCGGTTGTGGAGGGTCGTTTCGGTGTGCGCGAGGCGATGGCGGAGCTGCTCGAACGGGAACCGCGGCCTGAACGGGATCCAGCGGCGTGACCTGCTAGACTTTTCAGGTATGACTTCCCCTGCCCAGGATGACCTTGCCCGCCTGCTCGAAACACTCGCCGGGGGCCGTGACCCGTCGTCGACCGAAATAACGTCACTCTCCGCGCTCCGGCGGGATGATGTCCCGCGCGTGCGGATCGCCTGGGAGGCGCTCCCGGCATCGCAGCGAGAACGGCTCATCGTCCGTGCGTCCGAGCTCGCCGAGGACGACGCGACGCTCGACTTCCTCGAGGTGTCGCGGCTGGCGATGACGGACCCGGACCCGGTTGTCCGCCAGCGCGGTGTCGAGTCTTTGTGGGAGAGCGAGGATCGTCACGTTGGGGATGACCTCACCTGGGTTCTGCAAAACGACGCAGAGGACTCGGTCCGCGCCGCTGCTGCCGTCTCGCTCCGTGGGTTTGTCCTCCGCCGAGAACTCGAGGAGTTCGACGAGGTACTGGGCGATGCGGTTGTCGCTGCCTTGCGCAGCCGCGTCGAAGATGTCTCGGAGGATGTCGAAGTGAGGGCGCGATCGCTCGAGGCGCTCGGGTTCCGGTCGCTTCCCTGGGTGGACTCGCTGATTACGACTGCTTACTACCACGACGACCTCCGCATGCGAACTGCAGCCGTCCATGCGATGGGGGCATCAGCGGACGAGAAGTGGCTCGAATACCTCTACGAGGCGCTGCACTCCGAGGAGGTCGAGATGCGATTCGAAGCGGCGGCGGCGTGCGGCTCGATCGCGTCGGAGGAAGCGGTGGACTCGGTCGCGGTCCTGCTGGACGACGACGACTCGGACGTCGCGATCGCGGCCGCGCAGGCGCTCGGCGAGATCAGCGGTCAGGCGGCGGTGCAGTACCTTCGTGAGTTCTCGACGCGGGCGCCGGAGGGGCTCGAAGACACGGTTCGCGACGCGATCGAACTCGCAGTCTTCGGCCTTGAAGGTCGCGAAGACGAGGACGATGAGAGCTACTAATGGCCCAGTCATTGCCTATCCGTGATGCGGTCTCGGCCGGTGGCGTGGTCTGGCGTGGGGGCGGCACAGGGGCACTTGAGATCCTTGTCTGCGGGCGAGAGGCGGATCGGATGTGGGGGCTGCCGAAAGGCACCCCGGACGATGGGGAGACGTTGGAGGCGACTGCGCTGCGGGAGGTCCAGGAAGAGACAGGTTTGCGCGTGCAGCTCGGGGAGAAGCTGGGCGCGATAGAATACTGGTTCGTGTCGGGTGGGTACCGCTGGCACAAGTACGTGCACCACTGGCTGATGGAGCCGATTGGCGGCGATGTCGCCGACCACGATGTCGAGTTCGATTTCGTGCGGTGGATGCCGGTCGAGGAGGCGCTGCGGGTGCTGACCTACGCAGGAGAGCGCGAGATGGTCGAGAAGGCCGCGCGGGCGCTTGGAGCGCCGGCCTGATGTCGCGGGACCTGAACCGCCTGGTGGTCGCAGCGGGTCCTCGAGTGCGGATCCGGCTGAAGGACGCTTCGGACGCACTCGACGACTACTCCTGGCGGCGTGACCCGGATGTCTCGCAGTACGACGCGGTCGACCCCACCGCGCTGCCGTTCAGCGACTTCCTGGAGCGGCTTGAGAACGAGATTCGGTTCCCGCACCCGGATCGGCGGATGTACTCGCTGATGGACACTGCGGGGACGCACATCGGGAACATCATGTACTACAACGTCACGGCCTCGCGTGATTCGGCGGAGGTCGGGATCAGCATCGGGGTGGAGGCGTGCCGGGGCGGGGGACTGGGGACTGAGGCGATGCTGACATTTGTGCGCTATCTGTGGGACACGACGAGCTTCCGGCTGCTGTTCTTGCACACCCTGGACTGGAATGAACGGGCACAGCAATGCTTTCGAAAGTCAGGTTTTGCGGCAACCTCACGGGTCCTGCGCGACCCGAACGTGTTCGTCAGGATGGAGGCGCGACGGGAGTGGTGGCTAATGCACGAGAACGACGGCCGCTTTGCGAAGTACCTCGCCGCCGGTGCACCGAGTCTCTGACGTCTTCGTGGGCGTCTCGGGGTTTTCCCTGCCTGCTGAGTGAGGCCAAATTAGCCGACATTCAGAGCAGAGAAATCCGCCGCTGACGAAGCTTCGTCACGGTTTCGGAGTGGGGAGCACAATGGAGCATGTCTACGGTGCGGTTGCGAGCAACCTGGCGATGACACAGCCTGAAGAGGCGGAACCGTATTACGGTCACCAGCCTCAGCCGCCGCAGAACTTGCGCGCATTACCCGTCCTTCCGCCCGCCCCCCAGTCGCTCGAGGACCTTGGGATCCCGGCGCGGTTTATCCAGGACGTCGCGCTCCGGACGATGTACCGCGGGGCGCTGCCTACCCTGCTCGGTCTGGCGCAGGCGATGCACATCCCCCCGCCAGTCGCGCGCGAGATCATCGAAGACATGAAGTCCCAGCGTCTCCTTGAGACGACGTCCGCGTCCGGGCGGCTCGAGAGCGAGTGGCAGTACCGCCTGACGCAGCTCGGCATGAGCGAGGCTGAGGAAGCCTTCGCGCGCAGCCGTTATGCGGGGCCGATCCCGGTGCCGATCCAGGACTACTTCCAGATTCTCGACGCACAGGGCGACGTTGGCGGCCCCGATGCTGTGAAGCTCGCGCGGGCGCTCAGTCGCCTGGTGCTGCATCGCGATATCGTCGCGAAGGTCTGTCTTGCCCTGACGTCTGGCCGGCCAGCGCTCCTCTGGGGCGCGCCCGGGAACGGCAAGACGACGATCCTCGAACTCTGTAGCGAGGCGATGGAGGGGATCACGCTCCTTCCGATCGCTGTGTATGTGAATGGCCAGGTCATCCGTCTCTATGACGAGCTCGTGCATGTCGCGGTGCCGGAGGAGAGCGAAGGGCCTTCTGGGGTTAGCGATCGCCGGTGGCTTCGCATCCAGCGCCCGTTCGTGTTCGTCGGCGGTGAGCTCCGGCATGAAGACCTGGACCTCGCGTTCGACCCCGCGGTGGGCTATCACCAGGCGCCGCCGCATGTGAAGGCGCACGGCGGCCTGCTGGTCATCGACGACTTTGGACGGCAGCAGGTTTCGCCACAGTCGCTCCTTAACCGCTGGATCGCGGCGCTGGAGCGAGGCGAAGTAACGATGTCGGTCGTGACGGGGGAGCGGATCACGTTCCCGTTCCACACGCACATCTGCTTCAGCACGAACCTCGACCCGAACGCGATGCTGGAAGAAGCGCATCTGCGTCGGGTGCCCTACAAGATCCGCATCCCGAACCCGACGACTGAGCAGTTTTCGGAGATCCTGCGACGAGGCGCGGCTTCGGCCGGCGTGCACTGCCCCGAAGGGTCCGTGGAAGCAGCCGCTGAGCTGATCAACCGGGCGTGCGCCGGGAACCTGCGCAACTGCCATCCACGGGACATGCTCAACATGATCCTGGAGGAGGCGAAGTTCGCGCGCCGCCAGCCAGTCCTCGAACCGGGGGCGATCCGTCGGGCATGCGACCTGTACTTTTCGAACGACCC
Organism: Tepidiformaceae bacterium; assembly: GCA_051306275.1. Taxonomy (GTDB): domain Bacteria; phylum Chloroflexota; class Dehalococcoidia; order Tepidiformales; family Tepidiformaceae; genus JBPPMX01. Next base: position 1,449 of record JBPPMX010000144.1, on the reverse strand, counting down.
GGGGCCGCTCTAGGAGAGCCGCTCCGTCCGGGTCGAAACGCTAATCCAACACGCCGTGGAGTCGAACCGCGCTACGCGGGCTCCACGTCGTACGAGTAGGTCTCGATCACGGGGTTCGCGAGGAGCCGGGCGCAGACATGGTCGACGAGCTTTTCTGCGGTCTTCTTCGTTGGTGCGACGACCTGAAGCTGGAAGTACTTCCCCGCTCGGACGCGTTGCACGCCTTCGAAGCCGAGTGAGCCGATCGCGCCAGCAATCGTGATCCCCTCGGGATCGTTCACGGTTGGCTTGAGGGAGACGTAGACACGGGCGCTGAAGGTCTTCTCTTTCGGCGCTTTCTGCTTGCTCATGACGGCAGGGCCTCCCCGGTTAGTTTCTCGTAAACGGCCATGTAGCGTTCGGTGGTGGCGGCGGCGACATCAGACGGGATAGGTGGCGGCACGTCGCCATCCTTCCAGCCACTCTTCGCCATCCAGTCGCGGATTGGCTGCTTATCGAAGCTCGGCTGGGAGCCGCCGGGCCGGTAGCTCTCGATCGGCCAGAAGCGTGAACTGTCAGGCGTGAGGACTTCGTCAATCAGGATGATCTCGTCACCGTGGTGGCCGAATTCGAGCTTGGTGTCAGCGATGATGATGCCGCGTTCGAGCGCGATCTCGTGCGCGTAGCTGTACACGGCGAGCGTGCGCAGCTTCACGATCGTGGCCGGGTCATCGCCGATGATCTCCACGAGCTCCTCGAAGGTGATGTTCTCGTCGTGGCCTTCGTCCGCCTTGGTTGAGGGCGTGAAGATCGTCTCTGGAAGCCGGTCCGATTCTCGGAGGCCCTCGGGTAGGGCGATGCCGCAGACGGTACCGTCGCGCTGGTACTCCTTCCAGCCGGATCCGGAGATGTAGCCGCGGGCGATGCACTCGGCGTCGATGCGGCGTGCCTTGCGCACGAGCATGGAGCGTCCGAAGTACTCAGGCCCAACGGGGAACGGCAGCGTCGCCGCGTTCTCGGGCGTGAGGAGCTCGAGAAAGTGGTGCGGGATGACTTCCTTGATGCGGTCGAACCACCAGGCCGAGAGGCGGGTGAGGACCTCGCCCTTGCGGGGGATGCCGGTGGGGAGGACGACATCGAACGCCGAGATGCGGTCGGTGGCGACGATGAGCATGCGGTCGCCGAGGTCGTAGGTATCGCGCACTTTGCCGCGGTAGGTGCGACCGGGAAGGGTGGATTCGAGAAGGATTTCGGCAGTCATTGGGCAGCTCCACGAACCTTGAGATAGAACAGCGTGATGAGGACGGCGAGCCCCGCGGCCGCGGGAAGGGTAATCAGGCCGCCGACGATCGAGGCTATCGCATCCGCCACGATCAAGCGCTCGCGCGAGTCGGTATCGATGAAGGCAAGCGGGATGCTGAGCGGGACGGAGGCGATGAGGACCGCAACCATTGCCGTCGTCGCGAACGT
>JBPPMX010000143.1:0-4094 GCA_051306275.1 Tepidiformaceae bacterium | reverse complement strand
AAGAGACAGGTCCCTCTCCATCGCCGGACGCCCCGCCTTCGAAGGCACCGCCACCATCCGCCCCGATCGCGACCACGTCGGCATCGTCGATCTCGCCATCCCCACCGGTCACGAAGGCGAAGCAGCGACCGTCGAAGCTGCCGGTATGGTTCGGCACCTCATCCTTCCCCCCGCGTCGGACGCTCGCGAGCCCTTCGCGTTCTGGTTCGGAAGCTGCAACCAGCCGTTCGACTCCGACACCTCTCACACCATGTCCGACAGCCCTCGCGCCCGGATCTATCCCGCTGCCCTCCGCGTCGCGACCGCCCGCAAAGCCCGCTTCGGACTCCTCATCGGCGATCAGATGTACGCCGACGAGATGCCCTTCGTCGATATCCGCGCCTGGGCCGAGGAGCACCCGGAGGTCTCCGACGCCACCCTGCTCGACATCTACCGCCAGCTCTACCGGGGCTACTTCAACCAGTCCGGCATCCGCGGCCTCCTCGAAGCGATGCCCTCGCACCTCATCTGGGACGACCATGAGATCTTCAACAGCTGGGGCTCCCACCTCGAAGTCAGCGACCTCGATGAGCGCGTCCGCCGCGCTGCCTTCGCTGCCTACGCCGAGTACCAGCACCCCCACAATCCCGGCTCCTCCCTCGACGACTCCCCGCCATACCACTACCACTTCTGGTACGCCTCCACCGGCTTCTTCGTCTTCGACCTCCGTGGCGAACGTGACTACCGCCAGGAGCGGGTCATCGGCGAAACCCAGTGGCGCGCCTTCGCCGCCTTCCTTGAAGAGGCCACCGCCCGCGGCGTCGAAAGCGTCTTCGCTGTCACCAGCATTCCCCTCGTCCACTTCTCCCCACGCCTCGTCCAGCTTCTCGACCGTATCCCCGGCCACGAAGGCGACAACGTCCGCGATCGCTGGGACGCGACCGCCATCGCCAGCGAGCGGGACCGGCTGATGGACCTGCTCTTCGACTGGCAGGGCGCTAGCGTCACCCGCAACGCCATCGTCCTCTCGGGCGATGTCCACGCCGCCGCCGCCTTCACCGTCACCCGCCTCGACGACCGCGCCGGTCAGTTCGCCCAGTGGACGAGTTCAGCCCTCTCCTCCCCGGGCGGGGTCGCGCACACCCTCGCAAACCGCCTCGCCACCCGCGCCGTAAACGTCGGCGACACCCTCCACCACGCAACCCGCCATGGCGTCGAGCCCCGCAACAACTTCGGCCTCGTCTCCGTCCAACCGCGTGAATCCGGCCGCGGCCACCGCCTCACCCTCTCCATCTACGGCTACGACTCCCGCCGCAACCGCCTCCGCCGCTCCATCAACACCACGCTCGACTAGCCCGTACGGGCCCCCTGGCAGCACGCTCACTATCCAGGGATGCGCCAGGCACCGTACACCCGCCTGTGACCTGTGACCTGTGACCTGTGACCTGTGACCTGTGACCTGTGACCTGTGACCTGTGACCCGTGACCTGTGACCTAACTGGCTTTGCGCGCCGGCGCTTTCGCCCGCCGCGATGCGAACGCCGCCTTGCCGCGCGCGCTCCGCTCCAGGAGCTTCGCGTTCGCCGCCGCCCGGTCCTCCGGACTCCGCACCGCCGAAAGCTTCCCGGGCTCAATGCTGTTCGAGGTGTAGCTGCAGTTCGGGTAGTTCCAGCACCCGTAGAACACGCCCCGCTTCGAGCGCTTCTCTACCAGCTGCCCCGTCTCCGGCTCCTCCGGGCATGCAACCCCGGCTGGCACGCCCGCACGGAAGTCGCATGCGCCGCTGTCCCGGTTCTCGCAGTCCACATACGGCCCGTACGGCCCCGTCTTCTGGATCAGCTGCCCACCGTCCTTCGGACAGCGGAAGTCGATCGGCGTCGGAGCATTCGGCGCCCCCGGCTGCCCCTCTTCCGTCAGCGGAAGCGCGTTCTTGCACTCCGGGTACCGCGGGCACGCGAGGAACTTCCCATTCCGGCCCCACTTGATCACCATGGTCGAAAGTCCGCACACCGAGCACAGGATGTCCGTCATCTCCTGCTGCTTCGGCGCCGCGGCCTTCGCCGCATCCACCTCGTCGCTGAACGTCGTCCAGAACGCCTTCGTGACGTCCTCGTACTTCCGCTGGCCATCCGCCACTTCGTCGAGCTGCTCTTCCAGGTTGCTCGTGAACGGCACCGCCACGTACTTGTCGAAGTACTCCACCAGCAGGTCGTTCACAAGGAACCCGAGCTCCTGCGGGACCAGCGCCTTCCCTTCCTTCTTCACGTACTCGCGCTTCTGCACCGTCTGCACGATCGTTGCGTACGTACTCGGACGCCCGATGCCTTCCTCTTCCAGCGCCTTCACCAGCGAAGCCTCGGTGAACCGCGGCGGTGGCTCGGTGAAGTGCTGGCGCCCTTCCACATTCCGGCGCTCGAGCACGTCCCCCTCGTTCAAATCCGGGATCGACGTCTGAGCGTCGTCTTCCGTCTCCTCGGGCTCCGAGGCATCGAACCCGTACACCGCAAGGTGCCCCGGGAAGACCATCGACTCGGCGCTCGCGCTGAACGTGCCGCGCACGTCGGTCCCTTCGACCGCGTCGATCTCCACCTTCGTCGTGGCGAACCGCGCATCGGCCATCTGGCTCGCCATGAAGCGCTGCCAGATCAGCGTGTAAACCCGCAGGTGCGGCCCATCGAGCACGCTCTGCAGGCTCTCCGGGCTCCGGGCTGCTGCGGTCGGGCGGATCGCTTCGTGCGCTTCCTGCGCGCCCCGCGCTCGCGTCCGGTACACGCGCTCCTTGTCGGGCACGTACTCCTTCCCCCAGCGTCCCTCCACGAATCGCCGCGCCTCAGTCCGCGCCAGCGGCGAAATGCTGAGCGAGTCGGTTCGCATGTAGGTGATCAGACCCACCGGGCCCTCGCCCGGCAGCGAAACGCCTTCGTACAGTTCCTGCGCCAGAGTCATCGCGCGGGCGGCGCTCATCCCGAGGCGGTTCACCGCCGCCTGCTGGAACGTGCTTGTCGTAAACGGTGGTACCGGCGAACGCTTCCGCTCGCCCTTCTTCACGCTTCGCACCCGGAACTCGGACCGGTTGAACTGCGCGATCAGCCCGTCCGACATCTCCCGGTCAGGGATCGTCGGCTTCGAACGCTGTCCCGGCAGCCGCGAAAGCGCCGCCGTGAACTGCCCCTGGTCCTTCCGCAACAGCGCGTGGATCGACCAGTACTCCTGCGGCACGAACTGCAGGATCTGCCGCTCGCGCTCCACGATCACCCGCAGCGCCACGCTCTGCACGCGTCCCGCCGATGCGCTTCGGCTCACCTTCCCCTGTACGAACCACGTCAGCGGGAACCCAATCAGCCGGTCGAGCACACGCCGCGTCTGCTGCGCGTCGACCAGGTGCATATCCAGCTTCCCCGGATGCTCGAACGCCTCTTCGATCGCGGGCTTCGTGATCTCATGGAACACGACGCGCGATGTCTTCTCTTCGGGGATCCCCGCCGCCTCGCGGATATGCCAGGCGATCGCCTCACCCTCGCGGTCAGGGTCGGTCGAGAGGAACACGCGCTCCGCATCCCGCGCAGCCTCACCGATCTCCCGGATCACGTCCGTCTTGTCGACCCCCCGCTTCTTGTCCTTCACCACCACGTACTTCGGCTTGAAGCTCTCGAAGTCCTCCAGCCCGTATCCGTACGACGGCAGGTCCCGCACATGCCCCACCGACGCGATTACCCGGTAGTCGCTCCCGAGGATGTTCTCCACCGTCCGCGCCTTCGCCGGTGACTCAACGATCACCAGGTTCTTCGCCGCGCCACCACGCTTCCGCCCCCCCGTTGTTGCGCTCGTTGCGCGTGCCGGGGTCACTGTCTTCTTCGCCGCGCGAGGTCGCGCCGGCCGCTTTGCTGTACTACTTGTCACTGGATTCCTTTGTCCTCAGGACAACCGTCGGCTGTCTCTGTCTGCGAGCGTAGAGATCGATCGCGCTTTTTGTCGAGTCACTACGCGCATCGCGCCGCTTCGACTCCCGCTCAGACCTTTACCTTCCTCACCCTAGCAGCCCCGTCAACTCACCGTCGACCACCCGTCTTGGCGACGTCCACCGCCTACCCCCGAACCTCGTACACCATCGGCCC
>JBPPMX010000142.1:0-35381 GCA_051306275.1 Tepidiformaceae bacterium | reverse complement strand
GATATCTCCATAAGCGAGGACTCAGGGCGCCCAAGGCGTCGCCTCTACCGGATCACCCCGGGCGGGCGCGCTGCGCTCCAGGCGGCGCTCCGTGAGGCACAGGCGGGGAGCCCAGGTTCGAAGCTGGCCGGGGCCGAGGGATGAAAGCGCTCTGGGCGAGCTTCGAGGATGCGTGGCTGTGGGCCTACACCGCTGGTATGCCGCCCTCAGAAGCGGACGATCGGCGGGCTGAGGTGCGATCTGACCGTTGGGAGTTCGATCACTACGCGGCCCAGCACGAACTCGGGGCGCGGGATCGAGTGCGCCGGCTGTTCGCCGGGGCCGTCGATGATATCGCCTGGCGCGTGAGTTTTGGACGTGGGGGGCTCAGCCCGGCGCGAAGCTACGAGAGCATCATGCTTGTGGGCCTGGCGGCCCTCGTGTTCGTCACGCTCCCGGCGAGCGCATGGTGGGCAATATCGCTCGCCGGCAATCCTGATCAGCCCGCCTTCCAAGTCTGGTATATCGCGACCGAGTCCGTTGCACTGGCTTGCTCGGTGGTCGGCGGCGCTGCGGCGGCGGCCTATTACCCGAGATGGGGGCGCGCGCTGATGCTCTGCGGAAGCGCTGGACTGGCCGCCACCCTGTGGTGGACCCCGGTGGTTGCCGCGATCGTGCTCGTGGCGGCGGTCGTGACGGTCCTCTCACTCCCGTCGCGAGCGACGTAGCATCGAGGCATTGCGGAACTCACAAGATATCTTGTAAGTTTGCGGCATCCGCAAACAGAGGTGTCCGACGATGTTCAGAAGTATTCGAGAGCCTGGCGGGGTTATCGGGCGCGCTCGCGATGGGTGCGACTGTTTTGCTTTTCCTCTCGGGCCTGCTCTCGATTGGGATTATCGCCAACAACGGACAGGGTTTCGGGTCGACCGAACTGGCGATCTGGGCTGCGATAGGAGCCGCGAACTGGCTCGGGTGCATTGGGTTCGCCCTCGGCCGCAACCAACCGCTGCTCGGCGGCTTGCTGGCGGTCGTCGGTGGCCTCGCGTTTGCGGCGTTCTACTTCTGGGCGGCCCTCCCGCTTGTGCTCGGGCCTGCCATCGTGGTGCTGGCGATAGTCCGGGCCCGCAAACTGAGTCCAGCGCCGCTGGCAGCGTGAACCGGGGCCGTCCCTCGCCATCCACGTCCCGTCCGTTCGTGCCGGCCGCCGTCAGGTTGCGAAGAGGACGATGGCGGCGAGGGTGGCGCTGACCAACGCAGCGGCGCCGAATCGGACCAGGTGGCGGCGGCCAGGGTTGAGGACGATTCGGCGCCAGCGTTCGAGAAGGGTGCCGAGGACAGCGGCCGCGAGGAGGACGAACCAGTACGCGCCGACCCCACCGCCTGCTTCGTTGAACACGACAGCCGCGGTGCCTGCGAGAAGGGCGGCGGCGGGTGGGCCGCCAACGCGAAGGATCGAGACGAGACCGCCGATGGCGCCGACCGCGAGTACGAGAACGAAGGCGACCCAGGCTGCGCCGACGCCATGCTCGTTCTCCAGCGCGGCGAGCGGCGCTGTTCGGTCAGCGACGCGGGCGATGAGCTCGACGAGCAGCAGCGAGAGGCTCGCGGCACAGACCCCAAGGAGTGCGGCGGCTTCGAGGCGGCGCCGGATCACCGGCGGGCCGGCCAGATTACTGTTATGTCTATTCTTGAGTCTGGACAGAGCCTAACGTAAGCGGGCAATCGAGCCTCTCTCCCCGATACGGGGCGCAGCAATGTCACCACGCGGGCGGGCGATGGGCAACGTGCCGTGCGGTTGGCTTCGGCGTAGACTCAGGCGGTGCCCTACGCCCACGTGAACGCAGCACGGATCTACTACGAACAGCATGGCGCGGGCGACGACCTCGTCTTGCTCCATGGCGCCGGCGGGAACCACCTGTCCTGGTGGCAGCAGACGCCGGTGTTCGCGGAGCACTTCCGCTGCACGCTCGTCGACGCGCGAGGATGGGGCCTGAGCCGCGGAGATATGGCGGTTGGTCGATGGACGCTCGGGCCAGACCTCGTTTCAGTCCTGGGGCACCTTGGAATCGAGCGCGCACACGTGGTGGCGCACTCGATGGGCGGGCGCGCTGTCGCCGGTCTGACGCGGCTCGCGCCGGAGGTCATCCGGTCCCTGGTCCTGTCAGGTACCAATGCAGGGGCGACGAACGACCGGATCCGTGAGATCCAGGATGAGCTTCGTGCAGAGCGCGGTGTTGGTGGGCTCCGGGAGCATGCGCTCTCGCCGGGCTTCGAAGCCGCGAACACAACGCTGGGAATCCTCTACCGGCAGATCAACACGCTGAACCCGCCGCGACCACGCGGATTTCTTGGGCGTCCGCCAGCTTCATATCGCGGTAGCATGCACGAAGCGCTGGTCGCGCTCGGAATCCCAGTGCAGTTCATCGTGGGCGAACACGACATGATCACGTCGCCCGAACTGATCCGGCAAGCGGCGGACCTGGTGGTGGGATCGCGGTATCACGTTGTCCCGGGCGCCGGGCATTCGGCGTACTTTGAGGCGGCGGCCGAGTGGAATCGCGTGGTGCTCGGCTTTCTCCAGTCGATCCCCTAGGGGTTGCGCAAGCGGGCGCGTCCGGGTTATGGTCGCGCCGTTATGATCAGCCTGCTCAGGCGCTTCCTTGGGATCTTGTCGCTCGGTCGCAGAGCGGGATTTTCGAGTGCGCACGGGTGGGTTCGTCCGGGCTCGACAATCACCGATTCGGTGGAATTCTCACTGAGGCTTGATCCGGGACTCGTGCTGCCAGGGGATCTGCGTCTCGAGCGGCTGTTCACGCGCGAAAGCGCACCGTCGGCGCCCGCCCCTAGCGCGGCTCCCGCACCCGCACTACCGGCAGTGGAGGTCGCGACGGCAGCGACAGTCGCGCCCAGCACTGGCACGGTCGTCGAACCCGCGGCAGGGGAGCGAGAAGAGCGGAAGACGACCCGCGCAGCCTGAGCGGCTCACGTATACTCAGCGCATGCCGATTTACGAGTACTACTGTCCTTCCTGCCGCCAGCGGTTCGAGAAGATGCGCCCGATCTCCCAGGCGACTGCCGCCGCGACCTGCGAACGCGGGCACCCAGCAGACCGCGCGATCTCAACGTTCGCGATGGGCAAGGGTGGAGTCCAGATGATGGAGATGCCTGCGGGCGGGGGATGCTGCGGCGGTGGCGCCTGCGGCTGTTCGAACTAGGGACAACTAGCCAGTTCGAACGACAGCCTCTGATCGCGGGGGACTCTCCACGCCTCCTGCCCTTCGTCGCGTCACCAGCAGCGTGGCTGCTGCGATCGCGACAACGAGCGCAACTTCCATCAGCGTGAGCGCCGCGACGAGGAAGGTCGCCTCCTGCCAGAGGGGCTCGGGGAACATCTGGATCAGGTGATCGGTATCCGGGTCGAGCTGCCAGAGGTCATTCCGGAACGCGATCTCGTGGAAGGTGGTCCAGGCCGAGTCGAAGCCGACGACCGCCAGGGCGCCGACAGCGGCAACGAGTACGAACCCCACCCCCACGCCCATGAGCGCTTCCTTCGCGACCGTCCGCGCCGACTTCTCCCGAGTCCAGAGCAGGGTTGCCGGGATGTAGATCAGGATGACTGCGAGGGCCACTTCGTTCAGGCGGTAGACGGCCGTCATCAAGCCCTTCACGTCCTCCATGTGCTCGGTCTCGCGGGCGTCGAAGAGCGCGACTTCCTCTCCATCCTCGACCACGACGATGCGGAGCGTGTCGGCGTCGTTGCTGAAGTAGTCGGCAATCTGTCGCGCGGCGGCGTCGAGTTCGGCCATCTCGATCCCTGTCGCGAGATCGGCGTCATGGCGGCGGAAGCCTTCTTCGTAGAACCACGTCTCGGTGGCGAGGAAGCGCACGTTGGTTGTGACGACGAAGATGGGGATCGCGACGACGAAGGCGACTGTGGCGATGCGCGAGACGATTGCGAGGAGTGTCCGGTTAGTCATCGGGTGCGCGCCCATCGTCCGCAGGCCACAACGGCCATGTCAAACCGCGGACGGCGGGAAGGTCAAGGTTCTGGTACGATTTCGAGGTTACCCCCGAGTTTGCGGGGGTTTCGCGCGTCAAGAACCCTCCCGGAGAACCACTGTGCCCGAGCCGTCTGCCCCCGTGATTCCTGAACTCGAACTCGAGTTCCTCTTCCATCCCCGGTCGGTCGCGATCGCTGGTGTGTCGGCGAAGGAGGGGCCCGGGTTCGGCGGGGGCAGTTTCGTCACGGCACTGCAGGAGATCGGATTCCGCGGCCCCATCTTCCTCGTCCACCCCACGGCCGCCGCGATCCGGGGTGTGAAGTGCTATCCGAGCCTCAGGGACGTGCCGGACGAGGTGGATTACGTCATCTCGTCGGTGAACGCGCGTTTCGTGCCGCAACTGCTGGAAGACTGCATCACGAAGAATGTGAAGGCGCTTCACCTGTTCACGGCAGGCTTCACGGAGACGGGCGATGTCGAGCGGACGAAGATGGAGCAGACGATCGTGGCGCGGGCTCGTGAAGCCGGGATCCGGATCATCGGGCCGAACTGCATGGGCATCTACGCGCCCGAGGCACGTCTAGCGCAGTCCCCCGGGCAGGGTCCCGAGCCGGGGCCGATCGGGATGGTCTCGCAGTCCGGGGCGAACGCGCAGGAGCTCGTCCGGCACGGTGCGCCACGCGGGCTGCGGTACTCGAAGGTCATCAGCTTTGGGAATGGGTCGGACCTTCGAGCAGCGGACTTCTTCGATTACCTCGCCGACGATCCCGCAACGGAAGTGATCACGGCATATCTCGAGGGCATCCAGGACGGGCCGCGCCTTGCCGCATCGATCCGCAAGGCGGCGGCGAAGAAGCCGGTCGCGATCCTGAAGGGTGGGCGGACAGATGCCGGCTCCCGGGCGGCGAGTTCGCACACGGCATCACTCGCAGGGTCGCTCCAGATCTTCGATGCTCTCTGCCGGCAGGCTGGCGCCGTGCGCGTTGACAGCATGGAAGAACTGGTCGACATGGCGGTCACGTTCCGGTTCGTGAAGGACCTGCGCGGGCCGAACGTGGTGGTTGTGGGTGGAGGTGGTGGAACGAGCGTGCTGGCCGCAGACGACCTGGATGCCGCCGGACTTGTGCTCCCGCCGCTCCTGCCGGAAACGCAGGAGGCGCTGGCGAAGGTGACGCACGAGGCCGGGACGAGCGTCCGCAACCCGGTCGACAGCTCGGCGCTCTGGGACGACAAAGCGTTCGAAGCCACCCTGGCGGCGTGCGCGAGCGCGCCTAATGTCGACGTCCTTCTCTTCCACACGAGCTTCGGAAGCGGCTTCCCCGGGAGCCGCTCAGGTGACTCCCGGGGGCGGAATGCCCGCCAGGTCGAGGGCTTCCGGCGGGTGCAGGAAGAAACCGGGAAACCGGTTGTCGTCGTGATCCGGACTCCGCTGTCGGCGGGCGGGTTCACGCAGTCGCTCGACTTTCAGGACATGTGCTGGCGCGAGGGCATCGCGACCTACCCGAGCATCGACCGGGCGGCGCGTGGCCTCGCTGGGCTGCTACGCCGAAAGGCGATGCTGGGGCTGTAGGGGCGTCTACGCGGCGGCGCCACACTCGCGAAGCGCGGCGATCTCTTCGGCGCTGAAGCCACCTTCGGTGAGCACTTCGTCGGTGTCGTGCCCGAGGGCCGGAGATGCGCGCTTGCTCCCGGTTGGCGTGGCCGACATCGAAATGATCGGGCCAACCATGAGTTCCGGACCCGTGACGTCGTGCTCGAGAGCCACCATGAACTCCATCGCTTTAACCTGCGGGTCCTCGGCCATGTCCTCCGGGAAGTTGACTTTCGAGGTGGGTGCGCCGACCTGATCGAACCGCTCAATCCATTCGTCCATCGTGCGCGAGCGCATGATCGAACGGATGCGCTCTGCGAGAGCTTCGACGATCGGTTCGTTCGCGGGGTCGAAGGCGTTGAAGTCCGGGGCTGCGGTGGGATCCTCGCCGGCGATCCCGATAGCCTGGCGCATCTGCTCGCGGTTAAGTGGAGTGAGCGCACCCAGGATGAGTGCGCCGTCCTTCACAACGTAGCCGCCGTAGTAGAGGCGGAAGGCCTTGCCGAGCATTGAGGCCGTGTTCCCCCGTACAGCAAGCATCTCCTCGTAGGTCCCGCCCTTATCGCGGATCGCCCGGACCTTCTCCATCGCCGGGTCCGAGGCGATGGCATCGAACACGGGAAGCTTCCCGACGGAGGTGCTCTGAATGGAGAGTGCGGCGCCGAGGAGCGTCGAGCCGATATACTGTCCCTCCCCTGTCCGTTGGCGGTGAAACAGCGCAGCGCAGATACCCATCGCTGCGCCAAGTCCGGCGCTGATGTCGCTCGGAGGGTAGCTCGACATCAGCGCCGGTTCCCCGAACTCCCCGACCTTTCCCTCGGCCGCCATGAGCCCGGAGAAGCCCTGCATGACGACGTCCGAGCCGGAACGCGCCGCGCTCGGTCCGCGCTTCCCGTAGCCCGTGTTCTCGAGATAGATGATGTCGGGACGGAGCTGACGGAGGGTTTCGTAATCCGCGCGGAGGCGCTCCGGGACCCCGGGACGGGCGTTGATAATGAAAACGTCGTACCGAGGGATAAGGCGGTGAAGGATCGCCTGGCCCTCTGGACGGTGGAGGTCGATCACGAGGCTGCGCTTTCCGCGGTTGAGCCCGTGGAATCCTTTGCTCTCGCCAGGGGCGAACTGGCCGAGCATACGCATGCCCTCACCGCCGGGCGGCTCGCACTTGACGACGTCGGCGCCAAGATCCGCGAGCTGCTGGCCGGCAAATGGGCCCGCGACGATCTGTGAGACTTCGAAGACTTTGATCCCGTGCAGTGGTCCGGGCATTGGTGCTGTCCTCCTGGGATTCCGGCGCGAGGGCCGGTTGGCGGGATGATACGGCAGAAACAGACGCAATGTACGGACATGCCGTCCGGGAGTGCTGTCGACAAGCGACTTCCGATGTGTCAGCATTTGGCCGCCCGGCGAGATTCACACCTCGCCACATCCCCGAATCGCCAAATAGCGGAGGGAACCCTATGGAGTTTCAAGATAGCGCGGAGGAAGCCGCGTTCCGAAGCGAGGTCCGCTCGTTCCTCGCAGCCGAGCTGCCGAAGGAGTTTCAGGACAAAGAGACGCGCAGCAAGTACGACTTTGCGGTCGTCCCACCGCGCGACAACCCCGTGATCAACCGCTGGAGCAAGGCACTCAGCGATCGCGGCTGGATCGCGCCGCACTGGCCCAAGGAGTACGGCGGGGCAGGCATGTCCCCGACCGAGCAATTCATCTTCAACGAGGAGATGGCGGAGGCGCGAGCACCGTCGATGGGCGGCTCCGGCCTCAACCTGATCGGGCCTGTGATCATCCTGTACGGGACGGACGAGCAGAAGAAGGAACACCTTCCGAAGATCACGAGCGGTGAGCGGTACTGGTGCCAGGGCTACTCCGAGCCCGGATCGGGTTCCGACCTTGCGTCGCTCCAAACGCGCGCCATCCGCGACGGGGATGATTACGTGCTTAACGGCCAGAAGATCTGGACGTCGGGTGCGCACCAGGCGGACTGGATCTTCGCGCTAACGCGGACCGACCCGGACGCGCCGAAGCATCGCGGCATCAGCATGTTCGTGTTCGATATGAAGACGCCCGGCGTGAGCACGCGACCGCTGGTGAACATGGCGGGGCACCACGAGTTCAACGAGACATTCTTCGAAGATGTCCGCGTGCCTGCGACGAACATGATCGGGGAAGAAAACCGCGGCTGGTACGTTGGCGCCGCGCTCCTCGACTTCGAGCGTTCGAACGTCCGCGGCGCGGTGCAGCTGAAGCAGACGGTCGATGAGCTGTGTGAGTATGCACGCGACCACTCGGCTGGGATCGTCCCGGAGAGCCGTCTCTCGCTGCGTCATGAACTCGCCGACCGGCGCGTCGAATCTGACATCGCCCGGCTGTTTTCGTACCGGATCGCCGGAATGCAAAAGCGTGGCCAGATTCCGAATTACGAAGCCTCGATGAACAAGAACTTCTCATCTGAGACCTCGCAGCGGATCTATCGCACGGGGATGAAGATGGTTGGTATGGTCGGCGGGACGCACAAGGACACGGGCTGGAGCGCCCTTGAGAACTCGATCACCGACCACTACCTCACGACCGTCGCGTCGACCATCGCGGCGGGCACGAGTGAGATCAACCGGAACGTCATCGCGACGCGGGGACTCGGCCTCCCCCGCGGATAGCATTTCGGCAGTCGACTATCAAGCGAGCGCCCCGGATGCCGGGGCGCTCGCGGTTTCCGGATCTAATGGAGGCGTCCTTCATGGCTGGACTCGAACTCACCGGACTGGAAGGGAAGGTCGCGGTGGTCACCGGCGCGGGGCGGATGCGGAGTATCGGACGACCGATCGCCGTCGAGATGGCGAAGGCCGGTTGCGACATCGTCCTGACGGGAACCGGACGGAAGCCGGAGAACTACCCCGACGACGAGAAGGCCGCAGGCTGGCGCGACATCGACTCTGTCGCCGCCGAGGTCCGAGCGACCGGTCGGCGTGCGCTGCCGCTGGTGAGCGACGTGTCTAACGAGGATTCCGTGCGAGCACTTTTGGAAACGGTGCTACGGGAGTTCGGGCGGGTGGACTTCGTGATCAACAACGCGGCGGCGGCGCGAGGCGTCGACCGGGTGCCGGTGATCGACATGCCAATAGACGCCTGGGACACGGTCATCCGGGTGAATCTGCGCGGGACGTTCCTAATGTCGAAGGTCTTCGGCCGCCATCTGATCGAGGCTGGTGGCGGCGCCATCGTGAACATCTCATCGATCGCGGGAAAGATGATGTCGGCGAACACCTCTGCGTACGCATCGAGCAAGGCGGCCATCCACGCGCTCACGTCGTCGATGTCCCAGGAGGTGGGGCAGTTCGGGGTTCGGGTGAACGTGATCTGTCCCGGGCTGGTCGACACGTCCCGGATCGACGACATGCGCGTGTCGAAAACGATCGACATGGCTACCGAACGGATTCCGCTCCGGCGGATGGGGTCGGGCGAGGAGATCGCCTGGGCAACGATCTACCTGTGCAGTGACCAGGGTTCGTGGATCACCGGCCAGGCGATAAACGTCGACGGCGGGATGGCCGGGATGCGGTAGGGCCATACAGCGAAATAGACATCATCCATCGTCGCCATTGTCCGGGACTCCGAACCCGTAGGGTGGGTTGCCGCCTCTCGTCGTCGCCGTTACGAACCTCGTCACTCCTGTGCGATCCGTTGCGCGCGGCGACGCGCTGCGCTATACCGCTGGAATGCGAAGCGAAGCCCGCCTTACGATGCGCTTTCTCGGCCCTCCTGAAGTCCTCGTGGACGGCAGTCCATTACAGGTAGACACACGCAAGGCGATCGCGCTGCTGGCGACGCTCGCGGTTGAACCCGGCCCCCACTCCCGCGAGTCGCTTGCAACGCTCCTCTGGCCCGAAAGCGACGTGGAGTCAGCGCGGGCCGCACTTCGCCGTACGCTTTCGGCGCTAAACCATGGGCTCGCGCACGCGGGCGTGACCGCTCAGCGCGAGTCCATCGAGCTGAATGCAGCAGGGACGTGGTCGGATGTGCAGGAGCTCACCTCGGCACTGGATCGGGCGCGTGGTCACGGCCACCCGGCAACCCGGCTTTGCGATTCGTGCGCCTCGGGCCTGACGGCGGCGCTCGAGTACTCAAGGGGTGAGTTCCTCGCAGGTTTTGGACTGCGAGACAGCGCGGAGTTCGATGACTGGCAGGGTCACCAGGCGAGCCGGCTCCGGAGCCTGTTGTTCACGGCGCTGGACATGGTCGTGGACAAGGCCGTGTCTGCCAGAGACTTCCGCCGTGCGCTTGCTCTCGCGGAACAGCGGCTGGCGATGGATGGACTGAACGAATCCGCGCACAGGGTGGTGATGCGCCTGTACGGGCAGCTCGGCGACCGGGCGGCTGCGGTTCGGCAGTACCGGGAGTGCCTGCGTTTGCTCGATCGCGAGCTCGGTGTTCCGCCGGCCGAGGAAACCACGCGGCTCTACCGGGACATCGTCGAAGGGGGCAGTTCGTCTTCCGACGCGCCGTCGGCGTCGCAGGAGATCCCGGATGCGGACGCGCCGCGGGCGGCACCTACCCCCAAGCACCGGCCTGGACGACTGGCGCTCGTCGGCAGGAGTGGGGCCCTCAGCCAGGCACGAATGCACCTCCTGGAAACGAGGGGAGCCGTTGCGGTGGTTACCGGTCCGGTAGGAGTCGGACGAACAAGATTTCTCGAGGAGTTGCGAGATTCCGTGGCTGGCGACCGCCGCGACCTGCTGCTTGTCGGGTGTCACGAGGGCGAAGCCGGCATCCCCTATGCGCCAATCGCAGGCCTGCTCCGTTCGCGCGGCGGCGAGGGGCTCAGCCGCCTCCCTGCGTGGACCCATCCTGAGCTCGCGCTCCTCGTCCCGGACCTCCTCTTGACTGATGGTTCGTTACGGGGCGATCCCGGTAGCGCGCGGCTGCGGTTCATCGATGCGCTGGCAACGGCCTGCGCGTCGATGAGCGCACCGCTGTCCGGAGCGCTCCTGGCGTTCGACGACCTCCAGTTCGCTGACGAGAGCACGCTCGAGGTGCTGGCATACATCCTGCCGCGCGCCGAATCCCACGACGTTTCGGTCGTGCTGAGCTGGCGGATGGGATTCACACCCCCGCAGTCACTGGCATCCGCACTCACCGCCGCATGGCGCTCCGGCCGCGCTGTAACGATCACGCTAGGCCCACTGTCCATGGGCGAGACCGCCGAGCTCCTCCCGCCGTCGCTGCGGGGTTCGGCCCAGGAGGTGTTCGCGGCGACCCAGGGACGCCCGGGGCTCATCGCTGAGTACATCGCGGCTTCGACCATGGAAGGCTCCGATGGTGGCGGGGAGGCGTGGGCATCCACCGCGTTGGAAGCGTTCGTCGGAAGGCGGCTCGACACGCTCGACCCCATGGCGGCCGAGATCGTGACCGTGCTGAGTGTGGTTGGCGCCCCGCTCCCACTCGAGATCATCGTTGACGTCGCTGGGCGGGGGGAGGCGGAAGTGGAGGCCGCACTCGAACGCCTGACTGGGCAGGACCTCGTGCGGCCAGCGGACGGCGCCGACCGGCGGCTCCGGTTCGAAGTGCCGGGTGAGGGCGTCCGGGCGGCGGCCTACCACCGGGCGAGCGCGATTCGACGGCAAGTCTTGCATCGCCGTGCTGCCTCAGCTCTATCCCGAGTGGGCGCCGGAAGCCACGAGATACTCGGGCTCGCAGCGCACCAGTACTTACGTGCGGGGGACATCGCGCGTGCCGAATCGGCGCTGCTGGAGGCCGCTGCCCAGGCTCGCGGGATCTATGCGCTCCCCGAAGCGCGAGCATTCCTGGAAGGCGCGCTAGCACTCGGCACGGATGCGCCGGCAGCGATCCACGAAGAGATCGCGGACCTGCTCGCCGAGCAGGGGGCGTACCGGGAAGCAAGCATCGCGTACCAGACTGCTGCGGCCCGCGGCTCGGGCGGAGCGTTATCGCGAATCGACCGGAAGCTGGGGCGGATTTATACGCGGCTCGGTCGATGGGAACTCGCCGAACAGCACTTCGCACTCGCGGAGTCGACCCTTGCGGGGGACGACAGTGAAACGACACGGGTACTGGCGGAGTGGAGTGTGCTCGCGCATCGCCGGGGCGACCATAGCCGCGCGGCGGAACTCGCTCGCCGCGCATTGGCGGCTGCCGGAGAAGAGCCCGGCGCCGCCGCACGGGCTCGCAACGCGCTCGGAATCACGATGACCCGCGCCGGCGATGGCACGGGGGCGGCAGCTCATCTGCGGGAGGGTCTCGCGGCCGCGAGATTGATCGACGACCGGGCGCTGATCGTGGCACTGCTCAACAACCTGAGTCACGCGGAGGCAGCCAGCGGGAGACCGGAGATCGCGCGGTCACTGGCGCAGCAGGCGCTGGCCGGGGCACGTGCCATCGCAAACCGGCACGACGAGGCCGCGATCCTCTCGAACCTGGCCGACCTTGCCCACGATGAAGGGAACGAGGCCGAGGCGATGGAGCACCTGAAGGCGTCGGTCCGGCTGTTCGCGGAGGTGAACATGGCGACATCGGAAGGGGAACGTCCCGAGCCGGAGATCTGGAAACTGACCGAATGGTAGGACGCTACTGCACGATGCTGGCTTCGTAACCAGTCCCGTAACGCTGCCGGAACGGTGGCTGCTGAAAATGCGAGGTGATGAACGTGCTCCGCTCGATCTTCAAGATGTTCCGGGCCGCCGAGGAAGCGGGTGAAGAAAGCGTCGCAGCGCCACTCTCGCTGCTGCCCGACGTCGACATCGACCAGAACGACCCGCTGCTCGCGTACCTCCAGGGCGTCCATGCGCCGGTAGATCTGCGGCGCATTGAGATGGCTTCCGACGCGCTGACGCGGCTTCGCGCTTCGGGTGTGCAACTGATCGTCCCGTTGCGCGCCCAGGGGGAGCTCATCGGTGTGCTCAACCTCGGCCCGAGGCTGAGCGACCAGGAGTATTCCGTCGACGATCGGCGATTACTCGAGAATCTCGCGGGCCAGGTGGCGCCGGCAGTCCGGGTTGCGCAGCTGGTACGTGAGCAGCGGGCTGAGGCACAGGAACGGCAGCGGATAGCGCAGGAACTCGCGGTCGCGCGGCTCATCCAGCAAACACTGCTCCCGCGCGAACTCCCCGATCTGCCGGGGTGGACCCTCGCGGCGCACTATCGTCCGGCGCGCGAGGTGGGCGGGGACTTCTACGACTTCATCCAGGTTGAGCCCGGGAAGCTGCTCGTTATTGTCGGCGACGTCACGGACAAGGGCGTCCCGGCAGCGCTGGTCATGGCATCGACGCGCAGCATCCTCCGGTCGGCGGCCCAGCAGATCAAGGGGCCGGGTGCGATCCTCGAGCACGCGAACGAGCTCCTTTGCCCGGACATGCCCCCAAAGATGTTCGTCACCTGCCTGGCCGCCGTGCTCGACCTCGAAACGGGTCAGTTCACGTTCGCGAACGCGGGACACAACCTCCCCTTCGTGCGGTCACCTCATGCGATCCAAGAGCTGGATGCGCGCGGCATGCCGCTCGGTCTGCTCCCGGGGATGCAGTACGAGGAGCAGACCGGCTGGATCGAGCCCGGCGACGTCGTGCTGCTGCACAGCGACGGACTTGCGGAGGCGCACAACGAGCGCGGCGAGATGTACGGGTTCCCACGGCTGGCGGAGAAGATGATGGTGGTCGACGCGGAGACGATGATCGACTCGCTCCTGGATGACCTCGCGGGCTTTAAGGGCGATGGGGACCAAGAAGACGACATCACGCTCGTCACGCTCCAGCGCGCTCCCCTCGCTTCTGCCAACGGCGCGGCGGATGGACGAATGCTGGCGGCGTTTTCGCTACCCAGCGAAGAAGGGAACGAGCGCCGCGCGATCGCGGAAGTACTGAGCGCGATCACGCCCCTGGCAATCGTGGGCGAACGGCTGGAGCGTTTGAAGACTGCGGTGACCGAGACCGCCATGAACGCGATCGAGCACGGCAACGGCAGTAACCCCGCGATCCCATTCGAAGTCGAGGTGTGCATGTCCGATGGCGCGCTCGTCGTCCGCATCACCGACCAGGGCGGAGCGCCGCCCGAGGTCCCGGAGGAGACGCCTGACATCGAGGCGAAGCTCGCGGGGCTACAGCGGCCGCGTGGGTGGGGGCTCTTTCTGATTCGCAACATGGTCGACGACCTCCGCACACGGACGGAAGGCGAGCGCCATTCAGTTGAACTGGTCTTCAACCTGAAGGGAGGCAGCGATGGCAGGTAACCGGTTCTCCGCTTCGGCAGGGACTCACGATGGGGCGCCGGCGCTCGTTATGACGGGTGAACTCGACAAAGAAGCCGACGCCGAGGTTGAGGCTGCGTACGCGCTGGCAACCGCAGGGACGCCAGCCCGGCTCGTGCTCGACTTCAGCGCGGTGTCGTACATCAACAGCACCGGGATTGCGCTTGTCGTGGGGATGCTGGCGAAAGCGCGCAAATCGAGCTGCGAAATCGTCGCGATTGGCCTGTCGGAACACTACCGGCAGATCTTCACGATCACGCGGCTCTCCGACTTCATGACAATCGTTGACCCGGCAGTGGCCTGACCGCCAACGCCGAAGCACGAACAGCCCGCTCACCTGGAGGAATCTGATGCCCGAAACCACTATCTCGATGACCGTCCGGACCGCCGGGCCAGGTGTCGCTGCGATCGATATCGCGGGCGATGTGACCTCTGGCTGTGAGTCTGCCTTGATGGAGGCATTCTCCGAGGCCTCATCGGCGGCGGTGGGCGGTGTCATCCTGAACTTCGCCGGGCTGCAGTACATGAACAGCGGCGGGATCGGGCTCCTGGTGACGCTCCTCATACGGGCGAACCGGCAGGGAACCCGTCTTGTCGCGATCGGCCTCAACGACCACTACCGTCAGATCTTCTCGCTTACCCGGCTCGACGAGGCGATCCAGATTCACGCCGACGAGTCCGAGTTCATCTCGATTCACGCGACCGAGGCAGGGCGATGAGCGCGCAGCCAGGTTCGAACCCGAGACCGACCGAGAGCCGGGACGCGGACAACTGGGCGCCATCTGTTGATCGCCTCAACGTCGAGCGGGATGACATCAACGCGATCAACGTGGACGGCCGACGACCGGTCAGCCCGCTCCAGGGCTTCGGGAAGATGTGGCAGAAGACTTACTCGGTGAGCCTCCCGGTCACGCAACCGACGCCGAAGGAGCTCATCGCAGCGTGGAAGGCTGAGTTCCCGACGTTCTGGCCGGGCGGCAACCGGTTTTACGCGCCGCTGACCGGGATTGAGCCGGGTGAGGTCGCGGTCATTCGCCTCTCGACGGGGGGGATGAAGCTTTCGACCGGGGTCATGGTGCTTTACGCAGACGACGAGTCGTTCACACTGATGACGCCGGAGGGTCACCCGTTCGCCGGGTGGATCACCTTCAGCTCGTTCGTCGAGGAGGGCGCGACCATTGCCCAGGTTCAAGTGCTGATGCGGGCGAGCGACCCGATCTACGAGGTCGGGCTCACGTTCGGTGGCCATCGCCAGGAGAACAAGTTCTGGGAGCAGACGCTCACCGCGCTCGCCGCCCGGTTCGGCGTCGAAGGGACTCCTGTGACGAGGGTGGTGTGCGTCGACGGGCGTCGCCAGTGGAAGCGCGCGGGAAACGTCTGGCACAACGCCGCCGTTCGATCGGTCCTGTACGGGATGACGGCACCCGTGCGGCTGGTGGCGAGGCCGTTCCGTCGTGCCTGAGGCAGGGTTGGCTGCGGCCGCGTGACGAAGTATGACGCCGTAGTCATTGGCTCTGGGCCAAACGGGCTTGCGGCCGCAATCACGATCGCGCAGGCGGGCCGTGCTGTGCTTGTACTGGAAGCGCGGGATACGGTCGGCGGTGGGACACGATCGGGCGAGACGACACTCCCCGGGTTCGTATCTGATGTCTGCTCAGCGGTGCATCCGCTGGGGGCGTCGTCGCCGTTCTTCGCGAGCCTGCCGCTCGCACAGCACGGGCTCGAATGGGTCCACCCGGAGATCCCGCTGGCACACCCATTCGATGACGGGACGGCGGCGGCGATGCTCAGATCGCCGGTCGACACCGCGGAGCGGCTCCGGGGTGACGCGAAGTCGTATCTCTCGACGTACAGCGCGCTGATCCGAGACTGGGGAAGCATCGCGCCGTCGATACTTCAGCCGATCACGCGCGTGCCGCGGCACCCGATCGCCATGGCGCGATTCGGGTTGAAGGCACGGCGATCGGCCCTCGGGTTCGCCACGTCGAAGTTCGAGGGCCGGGACGGAAGGGCGCTTTTCGTCGGGATCGCTGCACACGCGATCGCGCCGATGGGCCAGCCGCTGAGCGCTTCGTTCGGGCTGGTGTTGGGGACCGCCGGACACGCTGTCGGGTGGCCCGTCGCGCGGGGAGGGTCGGGGGCGATCGCGTCGGCACTCGCAGCACATCTCCTTGAACTCGGCGGCACGATCGAGACCGGCACCCGCGTGCGGAAGATGAGCGAGCTCCCGCCGGCGAAGGCGTACCTGTTCGACACGACCCCCGCGCAGCTGCTCGCGATCGCGGGCGAGGCCATGCCTTCGGGTGGTCGACGCGCATTCCGGCGGTTCCGGTATGGGCCGGGCTCGTTCAAGGTCGATTTCGCGCTCGATGGGCCGATCCCCTGGCTGGCCGACGAGTGCCGGGGGGCCGGGACGGTACACCTTGGTGGACCCTACGAGGCTATCGCAAGGTCCGAGGACGCCGTGCTGCACGGGAAGACGACCTCCGACCCGTACATGATCGTTGCCCAGCAGAGCGTGTTCGACGCCACGCGGGCGCCTGCCGGGAAGCATGTTGCCTGGGCGTACTGCCATGTGCCCGCCGCGTGGACGGGGGACATGACGGAGGCGATCGAACGCCAGATCGAGCGATTCGCGCCCGGGTTCCGGGACCTGATCCTCGCGAAGCACGCGACAGGGCCAGCGGCCCTCGCGGAGTACAACGAAAACTACATCGGTGGGGACATTGCGGGGGGTGCAGCTGGCGGACTCCAACTCATCTTCCGACCACGCATCGCCCTCGACCCCTATCGGACGCCACTGGATGGGGCGTACCTGTGTTCGTCGTCGACCCCGCCGGGACCGGGCGTCCACGGGATGGCCGGCTATTGGGCGGCACGGTCGGCGCTGAAGCGGGAGCTTCGATAGAGCGAGCGGCGCCGACGCCGATATTCCGGGGTGCGGTGGTACGATACGGCACCGAAGAGAGGCACCGCAGTGGAACTCGCCCAGTATTACGACTCGACCATCGTGGACTGTGAATCAAACCGGGCGATCCGGGCGATCGTCGTGCCGGCGCGGAGTATCGCGCCCGCGGATCGGGGCGACCTCCTCGACTGGATCACGCTGTTCAATATCGAGGCGGTAGGGTTCGTGCAGTCGGAGGCCGAAGCGCTGAGCGCGCTTTCAGGGCTCCTGCGGTCGGACGACCCCGAGGCGCTCGCCCTTGCGCGAACGGTGATGTCGACCTCCGCCATCCCGTTCGAGTTCGAGGGGTTCCGCGTGATGTCGTTGCTCGAGATCGCCGGGACCGCGGGGGTGGCACTGGGATCCGTGCTGGCATTCGTGCGGCTCGACAATCTCCCCTTCCTGTTCGTTGCGGTGCCCGATGGAATCGTCCTCTGTGGGAACGCGCTCGATGTGAGCGACATCCTCGGACGCGGAGTCGAAGTGAAGCTTCGGCGGCTAATGGGGCTGGACGGGAGCAGGATGAAGCAGGGGGGAGCGCCTGCGCTCCCCCCGCTGTGAGTACCGGGCTATAAGTTCGCGCGGCCCCGCGAGATGAGGTTGATGAGCAGCGTGACGACGGCGAGGATCAACAGGAACCAGATCCAGGCGCCGAGGTTCACCGCGAAGCCGAGTACCCAGAGGACTACGAGTACGAGAGTGATCATCCAGAGAAGCGATGACATTTCGACCTCCTTTCGTGCGCGACCGGTACGAGCCGGCGTGCACGCCGCTTACCGTCATCGGGCCGCTCCGCAAGCCTAGCGTTCGGGTTCGCTCGTCAACGTTGCACCGCTGGGAGGGGGCCTAACAGATTCGTATCAGGCGGCACCCGTCGTGAGGTACGGCCTGACCGAGTACAGGAATGTCGTGATGTCGAACGGTTTCGCGATGAAGGCGTCGGCGAGTGTTCCGCGTGGGCGCTCGTAGACACTCATGAGGACAACGGGGACATCGCCGAGGTCGGGGCGTGACTTAATCTCGTTGGTGAACTCCACGCCTGACTCTCCCGCCAGCCGGATATCACAAACGACAAGAGTGGGTACGGCATCCACCAGGTGCTGCCGTGCCTCGGCAAGGGTTCGCGCGTGGACGACATCGCACCCTTCGTTTCGAAGGGCGTATGCGATGAGGCGTGCCACGGGCGGCTCGTCGTCGACTATCAGGACAAGAGGCTTAGCTCGATCGTCCATTGATACCTACCGTACCGGTGCCCGCGATTCGGGGCCTTGCGTTCGTCGAACGCGTGCATCGCAACTTCATCTCAGTTTGGCTGGCGGCTCCCGCAGCCCGCTCGGGCCCGATACAATCGGCTGACTATGTCACTCTCGACTATCCCGAGGGCAAGCGGAGCGGTTGCGGATGTCGCCCGCCTGGCGCTGGGTGGCGCCTCCTGGGCGGAGACGATCAACCTGGCGGCGGAGCGGATCTCGGAGGTCAGCCGTGGGGCCCCGACAGCGGTGCTCAACTACTCCCCGGACGATAGCAAACTGACAATCATTGCTGCGGCTGGCTGGACCGCCGCGGCTCTCGGAACTCAGATCCCCGTGACACCTTCGTCGGCGTTTGCGCGAGCCGTTAAGGAGGGCGCAGACGTGATCCGGGTTGGGCCGGACAGCCTACCCGACGATCTGGAGATGTTCGCCGAGACGAAGCTTTGCGCGGCTGCGCTCCTGCGCTACGGCCCGGGGACGGAGGCTGACGGATTGGTGGCGGTGTTCTTCGCATCACGTGAGGCGCTGGACGAGTTCGACGACGACTTCTGTCGCGCAATTACCGCGGTCGTCGAAGCGGCATCTGCGCACGACCGTGCGGCGCACGAATCCCGGGAGACCGACCAGCGGTTACGGCTCGCCCAGACGGCCGGCCGGATGGGAACGTGGGCATGGGATGTACGTGCCGGGAAGGTGGAGTGGTCGGACAGCTTACAGATGTTGCACGGCCTCACACCGGGGACGTTCGAAGGCACGTTCGAAGCGTTCGTCCGGGATGTCCATCCCGAAGATCTGGGCCGCGTACTGAGTGAGATCGAACACTCGCTCATTTCGGGCACACACGAGATCGAGTATCGGATCGTCGTCCCGGCGGGCCGGATTGTCTGGGTATCAGCGCGCGGCCAGGTGCTGTATGACGCAGAGGGGCGCCCCTCCCGGGTGGTCGGCATGTGCATGGACGTAACCCAGCGGCGGCGCGCGGAGGATGCGCTTCAGCTCCTGGCGGACGTGGCGTCGGAGCTTGCGGGGTCGCTCGATTACGACGAGACGCTGGAGCGTCTCGCGACGCTAGTCGTGCCGAGGTTCGCGGATTGGTGTGCGATCGACCTGATCGTTCGCGAAGGTGAGCGTGAAACCGTCGACCGGGTAGCGGTCGTTCATCGCGACCCGACCCGCAGCGAAGCCGTTGCTGTGATCAAGGCTGCGCGCGTTAACCCGGACAATCCCGAACTCGACGGCGCCCGGCGGACAATCGCGACGGGGCAGGCGATCCTGTTCGCTGAGATCACCGATGAGGTGGTCGCGAAGAGCAACGCGCCGCAGGAGTACCTGTCGGCGATGGAAACGCTCGGTTCGCGGTCAGCGATTGTGGCGCCCCTCCGGGCACGCGGAGCGACGTTCGGCGCACTCACCTTCGTCTGCGGCGACTCGGGCCGGACCTACGACGAGAATGACCTCGCCGTTGCCCAGCACGTCGCGAGACGGGCGAGTCTCTCCATCGAGAACTCCCGGCTCTACCGCGAGGCACGCAAGATCGAAGCAGACTTGCGCCGCGCGAACGAGGCGAAGGACGAATTCCTCGGGTTAATGTCGCATGAGCTTCGGACGCCGATCACGGTGATTTACGGCGGCGCGATGCTGCTGCGTTCCCGCGCGATGACCGTCACGGCGGAGGAGCGGGACCAGGTGCTCGCGGATATCGAGGGCGAGGCGGACCGTCTCTTCCGGATGGTTGAGAACCTGCTCGCCCTGTCACGTGCAGAGCTGGAAGAGGTGGAGCTCGAACCTGTGCTGGTCCAGCGGGTGCTGGGGCGTTTCGTGACCGCGTTCCGCGAACGGGATCCGGAGCGAGCAGCGCGCATGCACATCAGCGCACCGGACGACCTGCCGCCGGTTGCCGCGCATACCGGCTACATCGAACACATCGTGCGGAATCTCGTTAGCAATGCGATGAAGTACAGCCCCCCGGGCTCTCCGATTGACATCGCCGCGGCAATCGAACCAGGGAAAGAACGTGTGTCGGTAACGGTCGCCGACCGGGGGACTGGGGTTGCACCCCACGAGGTTGCTAAGATATTCCAGAGGTTCTACCGCTCCGAGCAGACTTCCGACATGGCGCTCGGAGCGGGCATGGGCCTCGCCGTTTGCACACGTCTCCTCGCCGCGATGAACGGCGATATCAGCGCCCGCGCACGCGACGGTGGTGGGCTTGAAGTGACCTTCACTCTTCCCGTAAACCAGGAGGGCCTCGATTGAGTACAGAACCGCTCGTCCTCGCAGTTGACGACGAAGCCGGAATCCTCCGGCTGATGAAACTGGAGCTGGGAGCCCAGGGATTTCGTGTGATTACGGCAGGCGGGGGCGACGAAGCCATGCGCATTGCGGAAGAGAACCGGCCGGATATCGTCCTGCTCGACCTTCTCATGCCGGACATCACCGGGCTCGAGCTCATGCGGAAGATGCGCGAACGCTGGAGCGTGCCGATTGTGCTGGTCACCGCGAAGGATAGGGACGCGGACAAGGTGCGTGGGCTTGAACTCGGTGCCGACGATTATGTCGTCAAGCCGTTCAACCCGGAGGAGCTCGGGGCGCGAATTCGCGCGGTGCTCCGGCGAGGACTCGGTCAGGAGGCAGACCGGGTGGTGCGGTCCAGCGGCGTTGAGATCGACCTGACGAGGCGGCTGGTGAAGCGCAACGGCGAGCTTGTGTCGGTGACGCGGACGGAGTGGCTCCTGCTACAGCACCTCGCGGCGAACGCCGGGAAGGTGATCCTGAACTCGGAGCTGTTGAGCAAGGTCTGGGGGCCCGAGTACCGGGACGATCTCCAGTACCTGCGAGTCTGGGTCTCGCGCCTGCGTCACAAGCTTGAGCCCGAGCCGGGTACGCCGCGGATCATCAAAACCCTGCAGGGTATTGGGTACATGTTCGAGGCGGACGCCGCGGTCGAGACCGAGGAAGAGGTCGCGGCGCCGTCCGCTTCGTAGCCCGGCGCTTTCGGTGGGGCCGAGCGGTAGGAGTTGAATTTCCCACAGGGAGTCCTTCGCGCTCCCCGGGCGAATCCGTCGGGCGTCGCGCGTCCGAACAACCTTACCCACCGCCCACGGGCGAACCCGACGGCGCAGGTGGCGCTGGTGGCTTCGCAGGGACGGGTGCGTGCCCACGAACGAGCGAGCCGCTGCGAATCTCGGCGAGGCGGCGTCCGCCCACGGCGAGCACGATGAGGCTGAGCGCAAGGACGATCGCGCCGAGCGTGAAGAGGCCGGGCTGGATCCCGATGGCGGAAACGAGGGCGCCCGAAAGAAGTGCCCCAACGGGGATTAGCCCGCGGTCCAAGCTGAGCATGCTCATAACGCGCCCATGCATCGAGGGGTCGGAGTACTCCAGGAGGATGCCGTTCGTGAAAGCCATGTAGGTGACCGTCATCGCGCCCGCGACCGCGAGAAGCAGCATCGTGAGCCAGACGGAATCGGTGAGCGCGATGCCGATCAGCGCGGCGCCGAATACAGACATGTTCACCATGAGCTGAAGCCCGGGCCGGGAGACGTTCGACTTCCACGCTACGACGAGCGAGCCCGCGAAGGCGCCCGCGCCGGTGGCCCCTGCGAGAAAGCCAACGCCGGAATCGCCGAGGTCGAGGCTCTCCTTGGCGAGGAGCGGGACGAAAACCTGCTGATAGGGAAACCCGAAGATGAAGAGGATGAGCGCGAGACCCGTCACCAATCCGAGGTTCGGGGAAGCGCGAACGTAGGCGATGCCTTCCTTCAGGTCGGAGAAGATCCCTGGGGAGCCGCGCTTGCGGGCGACAGTCGGAGGAAGGCGCATCATGACCGTGGTGAGGATCACGAAGACGTAGATCCCGGCGTTCACGAGGTAGACGCCACCCGTGTCGAAGGGGATGAGGAGCAGCCCGGCGAGGCTCCCACCGCCGATGCGCATGAAGCTCAGCGCGGCTGAGTTCAACGCGACCGCGTTCATCAGGTCTTCGGGCGGGACCGTCGCGGGGATGAGGGACTGGCGGACGGGCTGGTTGAATGCCATCGCGGTCCCGGAGACAGCGGCGGTGGCGAAGACGTGCCAGATTTCGACGACGCCCAGTACGACCGCGAAGCCGAGGAAGACATGCGTAGCCAGCGAGATCAGCTGGGTGATGAGGAGGATCCGCTTGCGGTCGTAGCGGTCAGCGAAGGCGCCCGCGAGCAGCCCGAATACGAGGATCGGCGCCAGGCGGGTGGCGATGACCAGCGAGAGCATGACCGCGGAGCCGGTGAGGTCGAGGATCAGGACGGCGCGGGCGACCTGATCCATCCAGAGGGAGGCGGAGTGGCCGGTCTGTCCGAGCCAGAGGAGCCGGTAGTTGCGGTGTCTAAGCGCGCGGAAGGTCTGCCCGGTGCTGAGGGCCATCGGCGCAGTCTACCCGCAACCCCGTGACGGTGAAGTTGGCGAGCGGGCCGGGCTATTCGAGGGTGTGAAGGACTGCGCGCACGAGGGCATCGAGGGAGGGTGTGTCCGCTTCGGCATCCACCCGTCCGAATCGGAGGCGAACCTCCGCCGACGTTTCTGGGCCGATGCTTACGAGGGACGCAGCGTCCGGCAGACCGGCATCCTTCAGCGCGCTGGACAGGTATCGCGCGGTCGAGGCGCTGGTGAACGTGATGACATTAGCTTCGGCGAGTTCGCGCAGGCGTTCGTCGTCGAGGGGACGTGGGGTATTCGTGTAGGCGGGGACCTGGCGCACTGAGGCTCCACGAGCCATGAGGGCTTCCGGAAGGCGGCCGTCGGCAAGCTCAGATGCCGGATAGAGGACAGTCATGCCCTCGAGGAGCGGCAACTCTTCGGCGAGTGCAGCCGACGTCGCGCGGGTGGGGATGAAATCCGCGCGGAGGCCAACGCTCAGCATCCGCTCCGCCGTCGCTTCACCGATCGCGGCAACCCGGAGGCGGGACAGCGCACGCACGTCGAGACCAAGACGATCGAGGTTCGCACGGAGGGAATCGACAGCGTTCGGGCTGGTCAGCGCCACCCAGTCGGAGGCAAGAGCGTCTTTCAGAACGCGCGACCAGTCGAGCACGCGGACATCGAGAACGGGCGCCTCGATGACGTACGCACCCAGCGCGCGAAAGAGCCCGGAGAGGTCGCTTGCCTGGTCCCGCGCGCGAGTAACGACGACGCGCTTGCCGGTAAGAGGGCCTCGGGCGGTGCCTATCCGCCCAGCGAGCGCCACTACGGGGCCGACAACCGTGACGGCAGGGGAGCGCAGCCCCGAGGCGGCGACGCGCGAAGCCAGGTCGGCAACGGTGCCGGTAACCACTTCCTGGTCAGGTCGTGTCCCCCAGCGCACGGTTGCGGCCGGCGTGCCGGGCGCTTTTCCCGCTTCGATCAGGCGGGCCATCGAATCTGCGATGCTCGCGACACCCATCAGGATGACGAGTGTCTCCGCTCCTGCGGCCCACGCCCAGTCGACTCCGGAGCCGGAGCCATCGGCGGCCTCATTCCCTGTGATCACGGCGAAGCTGGCCGCAAGTCCCCGGTGCGTGACCGGGATACCCGCGGCAGCGGGTGCTGCGAGCGCGGAACTAATGCCGGGGATGACCTCGAAGGAGATACCCTCGCGCACGCAGGCCAGCGCTTCCTCGCTGCCACGACCAAAGACGAACGGGTCCCCGCCCTTGAGACGCAGGACACGTTTGCCGGACTTCGCCTCAGAAACGATGAGGTCTTCGATCTCTCCCTGCGATAGCGCTGCGGTACCACCGCGCTTGCCGACGAACACAAGGTCGGCTGTGGCGTTGGCGTACCGGAGCAAGGCAGCGGGGGCGAGTGCGTCGTAGAGGACTACGTCGGCGGTCTCAAGCTCCCGGACGAGGGCGAGGGTGGCAAGCTCCGGGTTACCCGGGCCGGCACCGGCGATCACGACGTGGCCCGTCGGGGGCTGCTGGATAGAGTCGGTCATCGGGCGAATCTCACCTG
The DNA here is from genome assembly GCA_051306275.1 of Tepidiformaceae bacterium. Lineage (GTDB taxonomy): Bacteria > Chloroflexota > Dehalococcoidia > Tepidiformales > Tepidiformaceae > JBPPMX01. The sequence continues at coordinate 11,389 of JBPPMX010000142.1, read as the reverse complement.
ATGAGTGTACCTGTGAGTTCAGCCAGGAACTTCGGCGTCATCGGGGAAGAGCCATGACATGTCGCGCGGCGGCGCCGGGACGACGAGGCGACGGCCCCCATCCACCGTGATCGTCTCGCCCGTGATGTAGCTGCCCGCCGGGGACGAGAGGAAGACCGTAAGCCAGCCGATCTCGTACGGCTGGCCCACCCGCGCGATCGGTTGCTGCTTCTCACGGCGACGGTAGTCCACCGCATCGGTGCCCCAGTGCTCCTCCGAGGTTTCGACCCAGATGCCCGGTTCGATCGCGTTCACTGTTATACCGTAGCGGCCCCATTCGGCCGCGAGGGTCTGCGTCATCGCCCAGATGCCTGCCTTCGCGGAATGACCGTGTGGATCATGCCAGGGGCGCTGTTCCAGAGGAAGTTGGCAAGGATGTTGATGATGCGTCCGGAGCCCCGACTGCGCATGACTTCGCCGGCGAGCTGCGAGCAGTGGAACGTCCGAAAAGGTCGATGTTGATGACGGTGCTAAAGCCATTCGGCGAGAGGTCTTAAGCCTTGACCTGGAAGTTGCCCGCCGCGTTATTGACCATGATGTCGAGCCGGGCGAACTCGTTTACGGTCTGGTCGACCATCGTCTGCACCTGGTCGCGCTGGCGAACATCGGCCTGGACGGTCAGCACCCGTCCGCCGGTGTCGGCGCGGACGGTCAGTACCCGTCCGCCGGTGTCGGCGCGGACGACTTCGGCGGTCGCCTCGAGACGGTCGATCTTCCGGGAGGTGATGACGACATCGGCCCCGGCCCGGGAGAGTTCGGTCGCGATCCCTTTGCCGATCCCTGTACCGCCGCCGGTTACGACAGCAACCTGCCCATTGAGTAGCCGGCGCGCGAAAATGTCCATCGTCCCTCCTTGAACGAGTGGGAGACTACACCGGGCTACCCGCCCGTGAAACCGTCCGGAGTGTCGACCGGCGGTGGCCCAGACCGCGTTCCGCCCGGGGGAATCACCGTCACGCGACTCGGGTGGGGGGTGTCGATGCCTTCTTCGCCGAACCGGATCATGATCCGGCGGCGGAGTTCCCCTGTGAGGTCCCACTGGGTGAAGGTCCGGACATCTCCGACGATCTTGAGCACGAAGCCGGTCTCGACGAGAGAATCGACACGAAGCACTTTCGGAGGCTGGATGATGTCCACCTGGCGCTCCTGAGCGAGCTGGTCGCAGACCGCGTTCACGATCGCGGTGACGCGATCAACGTCTTCGCCGAAGGCCACGGGGATGTCGAGGTTGATGCGGCTGAATCCGCGGGTCATGTTCGTTGCGACCGAGATCGCGCTATTCGGGACGATATGCAGATTCCCATCCTGGTCGCGGAGGACGGTTCGCCGGGGGTTGATTTCGACCACGACCCCACTCACGCCCGCGACCTGGACAACATCGCCGACGCCGTACTGGTCCTCAACAAGGATGAAAATGCCGTTGATGATGTCCTTCACCAGCGTCTGCGCGCCGAGCCCGAGAGCGATGCCAACGACGCCGACACTGGCGATTAGCGCCGCCACGTTGAGCCCAAGCTGCGACAGGATGAGTCCGATCCCAAGGAATCCCATGATGATCGCGAAGGCCCAACTCAGCGTTGCCGTCAGCGTCTCAGCGCGGCGCTGGACCATCACCGGGTCCTCTCGGCGGACCTCGGCCGCTTTCACGATCGCTCGCCTCAGGAAGCGCATGACGAAGCGGCGGAAGACCCAGTCGACGACTACGAGGACGACAACGATCGCGACGATCGCCGTGAGGTTATCGCCGGCCCAGTCTTGCCAGTCATCGCGGCTGGCGGGATTGAACAGGAACGGTGTGATCACGGCGCGGGGGTCAGCGGTGCGAAGCTCTGAAGCAGGCGCCGGACGCCAGCACCTTCGAATGCGATCACGATCTCGATGTCACCGCCGTTGGGCTGTGTGCTCACGACGACACCTTCGCCGAACTTTGGGTGGACGACGCGGACACCAGCCTGGTACTTCGCCTCCGCGGGACGGAAGGCTTCGTTCGGGGGCGGGGCGGTCGCGGCCTGCAGGTAGCTCCGCGAAGCGCCGCCGTAGGGCTGGAGGAGCTGCTGGGGGATGTCGGACAGGAAGCGCGAGGGTGGGTTAATCGAGGCGCCGCCCATGAGGAACCGGCGATACGCGCGGGTGAGGTAGAGCAGGTCCCTCGCCCGGGTGATACCGACGTAGGCGAGGCGGCGCTCTTCCTCCATCTGGCGGGGGTCGTCGAACGAGCGGATATGGGGAAGCACGCCTTCTTCCATCCCGAGGAGGAAGACGACCGGGAACTCGAGGCCCTTGGCGGCATGCAGGGTGATGAGCGTGACGGCGTCTGCGGTCCCTTCGAGTTCATCGACATCCGCGACGAGCGCTACGTCGTGGAGGAAGGTGGAGAGGTCACGGTCCTCGCCTCCGACGTCTTCGTACTGCTGCATGACGGCGCGTAGCTGTTCGAGGTTCTCGAGACGCTCCTCGGCCTCGGGCTCATTGGTCCGCAGGTACTTGGTGTAGCCCGTGAGCGCGAGTATCCCGTCGAAGAGGTCGCCGAGGCGGCCATCTGCTTTCGCGCGGAGTGACGTCATGAGGTGAGCAAACTCGCGGACGGAGGTGGCCGTGCGGCCCAGCCCGGCAGCCTCCTCGCCGCCTGCCGCGACGAGATCGCAGGAGTCGGAGAGAGTGATGCCCCTGCGCGCGGACACCTCGCGGAGTCGCTGGAGGGTGCGATCGCCGATGCCCCGGGGCGGGACGTTGATGACGCGGGCGAAGCTGGCTTCGTCCGCGCGGTTCTGGATTAGGCGGAGGTAGCCGATTATGTCTTTGACCTCGCGGCGCTGGTAGAAGCGGACGCCACCGACGAGACGGTATGGGAGGCGGTTGCGGACGAGCGCTTCTTCAACCGCCCGGGACTGCGCGTTGGTGCGGTACATGACGGCGATATCGCCGTGACGGCGACCGGTGACGGCGAGGCGCGATATCTCGCGGGCGACGAATTCGCCTTCGTCCTCATCGCTGTAGGCCTCGTACGTGGTTATGAGGTCGCCGCCGCCCCGGTCAGTCCAGAGCTTGCGCTGTTTGCGCCCGGGATTCTTGCCGATGACGGCGTCGGCCGCATCGAGGATCGCCTGCGTCGAGCGGTAGTTCTGCTCGAGCAGGTAGGTCGCGCAGCCGGGGTAGTCGCGCTCGAAGTTGAGGATGTTGCGGATATCGGCCGAGCGCCAGGAGTAGATGCTCTGGTCAGGGTCGCCGACGACGCAGATGTTGCCGTGGGCCGACGCGAGTTCGCGGGCGAGGACGTACTGGACGATGTTCGTGTCCTGGAACTCGTCGACGAGGACGTGCAAGTAGCGCTCGGCGTACTTCTTTTTCGCAGCGGTGTCAGTTCGAAAGAGCTGGACCGCGCGGACGAGAAGGTCATCGAAGTCGAGGGCGCCCGCGGCCTGGAGCGCCTCTTCGTAGCGCACGTAAGCCCGGCTGGCGACTTCGCCGAAGTAGTCGGTGGAGCGGCGGGCGAACTCCTCGGCCGTGACCAACTCGCTCTTCGCGCCGGAGATTGCTGAGAGGACACTGCGCGGAGGGAAGCGGCGCGGGTCGACCTGCATGTCTTCGAGGATGCGCTTCATCAGGGAAACCTGGTCCGCATCGTCGTAGATGACGAAGCCGGGGGGTACGCCGATCGCCGCGCCGTCCGTGCGGAGCCAGCGGGCGCACATCGAGTGGAACGTGCCCATGTGGAGGGAACGGGCATCCTCCCCGAGGAGCGCTTCCGCGCGCTCGCGCATTTCACGGGCTGCCTTGTTGGTAAAGGTGACCGCGAGGATCCGCCAGGGGGCGATACGCTTTTCGCGGACGAGGTAGGCGACACGCTGGGTGATGACGCGCGTCTTTCCACTGCCCGGCCCAGCAAGGATGAGGACGGCGCCTTCGCCATGAGTAGCGGCGGCGAGCTGTGCCTCGTTGAGGCCTTCGAGGAGTGGTTGGAGCGCGCCGGTGGAGGTCACACTCCTATCGTACCATCGGCGCCCCAGTGATCCGATCAGGGTGGTGATCGGATTCGCGAATCAGCCGGTACCCGGTGGTATCATGGCTTCCGGGACACCAAGAGGCGGAACCTCGGGGGATTGCATGGAGCTTGTGAGCTGGCCAGGCGGATCTTGGGAAGCAACGCTCAAGATGGCCATCGCGGTCGTCGCCATTTACCTGGCCGCGATCTGGATCACCCTGATCTTCTGGACGTACCGCGACGTGAGACAGCGCACTCGCGACCCGATTATGCAGAGTGTTGCGGTGCTGCTGGTCCTGTTCTTCTTTCTCCCCGGGCACTGGATTTACCTGATCCTGCGCCCGCGCCTCACGCTCGCGGAAGCGTATGAGCGGTCACTCGAAGAGGAAGCGCTGCTCCAGGAACTGGAGGATCAGAAGTCCTGCCCTGCCTGCAAGCGCCGCGTTTACGACGACTACCTGATCTGCCCCTCGTGCCGTACGCAGCTCAAAGAGCCGTGCCGCCAGTGCTCGAAACCGCTGAGCTATGCGTGGGTCTCCTGCCCGTTCTGCGCACTGGAGAAACCTGCGCGCCAGCCCTCGATGACGCGCCCCCAGCGACCAATGGGACCGCCCCGGACGCCCGATTCACTCCCGCCACCAGTTCGACGGAACCCCGCGAACCGGCCGCCGCGCACATCGCCGACCGCGACATTGGGAGCGCCGGCACCGGCTGCAACTGCCGAACCGGCGACCGCAGCGAAGGATTCATTCGTGCCAGCCCGGCCGCGCTCGGTCGATCCGTTCGCAACACCGCGCGCGGTCGACGCGAAGCCCAAAACCTCGGCGACGGAGGAGGGTGGGATGATCGATGCGACGCCACACGAGTCGAACGGGCAGTCCCCGAAAGAGTCGACTCCCTAGACTTCGAGCGCTTCGAAGAGGGTGGACGCCTCGAGGAGGCTCGCCATGCGATCCAGCTTGCGATCGCCCTGGAATCGGGTGCGATCCCAGATCCCCTCAAGCGCAATAACGGTGTTCTCGGTGTCGGTCGCCGAGAGCAGGACGGGGATTCCCGTTGCCCGGGCGGCGTCGAAGACGTAGTCCGAGGGATGGCGTCCACCCGTGAGAACGAGGACATCAGCATCGGCTCGAATGGCGGCGAGGTGCATGTCGGTGCGATCGAAGCGCCCGACAACGGCCTTCGAGGGGAAGCGGCGGAAGTAGGGCTGTCCGGCGTCGGAGCCGAATGGGGCGACCACGAGGTAGTCACAGGTCGGGTCGCCGTTCTCGCCTTCGACGAGGGTTTCGGCGCGGAGCATCACCTGGATTTCGGAAACGCTGAACCCGGCGAGCGTCCGATCGTCGGGGAGACGAATCGCGGTGCCACCGCTCCCTTGAGCCGGGCGCGAGGACGTCCCGACGTGGACAACGGCGGCAGGGCGAACCCCATCCGGCACGGCTGCGACGGCATCGCGCGTGACGAAGACAACTTGCGCCGGCGGAAGCGATGCGAGGTCGCTTGCGCCGGCTTCGATGACGAGGAGTTCGCCGGCGGGAGGGTTCGAGACCTGGACAGCGGGGAGCGTGGCGCTCGTGTTGCCGGGGACAAAATCGAGGGCGGCATAGTATGCGGCATCGCGCGGGCCTGCCGCGGGGTCTTCGGAAGCGAGGCGGGCGACGCGGACGGCAACACCCTGGTAGGCATAGTGGCGGGCGATGGCCGCTGCGACCCCGGTTTTCCCTTCGCCAGCGCCGGCGGAAGTAACAACAATCAGAGCCAAGGGTCACCATCCTCGCATTGACGTCGGATGGATTGTGTCGAACGGCGGATGTTCCGGCAAATCTGTTCTCACGCTTTTCATCCGTCAATCACGAAGTGAGCGATACAATGTGGCGCATGCCTCTTCGCGCCACACGCACATTCGTCGTCGAACCACCCCTCCCACCCGAACTTGAGCCGCTCCGTGAGCTCGCCTGGAACCTGCGGTGGACGTGGGACGACGACACCGTGGGTCTCTTCCGGCGGATCAGCCGGGACCGCTGGGAAGCGAGCGGCCACAACCCGGTGAAGCTCCTGCAGGAAACGAGTGCCGCCGAATTCTCCGCACTTGCCGCGGACCATGGGTTCGTAAGCCAGCTCTCCCACGTCCGCGAGGCGTTCGACCACTACATGTCACGGTCGCCGCGAGCGACGATCGAGTCGACCGGCGAGAAGGAAGTAATCGCCTACTTCTCGCTCGAATTCGCGCTGGCCGAGTGCCTGGCGAACTACTCCGGCGGCCTCGGTGTCCTTGCGGGCGACCACCTGAAATCGGCGAGTGACCTCGGGTTGCCACTGGTGGGTGTCGGCCTGTTGTACCGGCAGGGCTACTTCGTGCAGTCGCTTCGCCCGGACGGGTGGCAGACCGAGGAGTACCACGACAACGACTTCGCGTCGCTTCCCGTGCGGCTCGTCCTCCGGGAGGATCGGAGCGCGCTGACGGTCTCGGTGCCGCTCGATGGACGGACGGTGACCGCGCAGATCTGGCACATCGCCTGCGGGCAGGCAAACCTCTATCTGCTCGACACGAACATCGACGAGAACACGCCCCACGACCGCGGCATCTCAAGCCGGCTCTACGGTGGCGACCTCCAGATGCGCATTCATCAGGAGATCGTGCTCGGGATCGGCGGGGTCCGTGCGCTCGCGGCCGTCGGGTTGCGGCCAATGGTCTGCCATATGAACGAAGGGCACTCGGCGCTCCTCGGGCTTGAGCGAATCCGAATGCTGATGGATGAGACTGGCGCGACGTTCGCAGAGGCGCGGGCTGCGGTAGCCGCAGCGACGATCTTCACGACGCATACGGCGGTCGCGGCCGGGATCGACCTGTTTCCCCCGGACCTCGTCCGGCGCGAACTGGGGCCGTACTACTCGGCGATGGGAATCGACGACGGGACGATGCTTGGACTCGGCCGGACGAACCCCGGCGATGAGAATGAGCCGTTTTCGATGGCGGTACTCGGGCTACGGCTCAGCAACCAGCGGAACGGCGTCTCACGCCTGCACCGGGGCGTGTCCCAGCGGCTCTGGCTGACGGCGTGGCCCGATGTACCGGTCGAGCAGATCCCGATCGGCTCTGTGACGAACGGGGTGCACCTCGCGACGTGGGTGGCGCCAGGCATTGCGGAGCTGTACGACCGCTTTGTCGGGCGGCAGTGGCGAGACGATCCGTGCCAGCCGGACCTCTGGAACGCCGCGCGTGACATCCCCGCTGGGGATCTGTGGCGCGCGCACGAACAGGCCCGCGCCCACCTCGTGACAACGGCTCGTATGCGGAACCGGGAGAGTTCGATCCGCAGGGGCATTGGTTCGACCGGCGACGTGCTCGACGCCAAGACGTTCACGGTAGGGTTCGCCCGCCGCTTCGCGAGCTACAAGCGGGCGACGCTGCTGTTCCGGAACATGGACCGCCTGGCCCGCATCGTGAACAACCCTGAGCGGCCGGTACAGATCGTTTTCGCCGGTCGGGCCCATCCGATGGACGAGCCTGGCAAGCAGCTCATCCGCGAGATTGCGGATGCGAGCCAACACCCCGAGTTCGAAGGCAAGCTCGTGTTCCTCGAGGAGTACGGTATCTCGCTCGCGCGTGACCTCGTGGCCGGGTGTGACATCTGGCTGAACACGCCGTTGCGGCCGCTCGAGGCGAGCGGGACGAGTGGCATGAAAGCGGTTGCGAACGGCGTCATCCATACCAGCGTGATGGACGGATGGTGGCACGAAGCCTACGAGGAAGGGCTCGGGTGGGCCGTTGGACGCAACCGAATCGACGACGACCCCGAGGTTCAGAACGCATTCGATTCGGAGGCGATATATGACCTCCTGGAGTTTGAGATCGCCCCGTTGTTCTATGCGCGGGACCATGACGGGACCCCGGCCGGCTGGGTCGACCTGATGAAGCGCTCCATCGAAGCATTCGCGCCCGTCTTCAACACGGACCGAATGGTGATGGAGTACGCCTCGGAGGCGTACCGGCCAGCAGCGGCCGCCTGGCATGCTCTCACGGCATCTAATCTCGCCGGCGCTCGGGAGATGGTGCAGTGGGAAAAACGAGTGCGCGCCTCCTGGCCCCAGGTCAACGTGGTGCATGTCGGCGATTCCACAGTGGACGGGATGGCGGAAGGGAACAGCGTGGCGGTGACAACGGTTGTCGAGCTCGGCAGGCTTTCGGCAGGGGATGTCCTGGTCGACCTGGCCGCCGGGCCCGTGCTGCCATCGGGGGAGATCGCGATTGAGCGCACCGTCCCACTGCACGCGGTGGAAGCAGGGGGCGGGGCCACGACGTTCACGGGCACGGTCGATCTCGAGCGGAGCGGGCGGGCAGGCTACGCCGTGCGAGTGCTCCCCAATCACCCGATGCTCCGCGACCCGCTGTCGCTTGGGCTGGTCCGCTGGTCCCAGCCCGCGGTCTAAGTTCTCCGCTCGCTGGGGGGCGTTTATGCTTCCTCGCGGCGACGTAGCGCCCGACGAGGAAGCATGCGGATACTCTTCGCTTCGGCCGAGGTTGACCCGTATTCGAAGGTAGGCGGCCTAGGCGACGTGGCCGCGTCGCTGCCGCGCAAGCTGCGCGAGATGGGCCATGACATCCGGGTGATCACCCCGGGTCACGCCTCGGCGCTGGCGGCGCTTCCCGCGGACACGCCATCAGCACCGCTGGCGGTCTCGATGCCTGGTGGGCAGGCGCGAACGGCGGCGATTCGATCGACGATTGGGCCGGGCGCCGTGCCCATCCTGGTTGTGGATGATCCGCACTACTTCGCGCGCGATGCGGTCTACGGCGAGCCGGACGACCTGTTGCGATACCAGTTCTTCTGCCGGGCGGTCATCCAGGTCATTGAAGACGACCCGTGGAAGCCAGACATCCTCCACCTGAACGACTGGCACACGGCCCCGCTCGCCTTCGCGCTCCGCTCGCTCTCATGGGGGAACCCGGTGCTGCGGGGGATCGCGACCGTCTTCACGATCCACAACCTGCGATACCGCGGCCCCGACCCGTTCAACGACTTCCTCGCCCAGGGGATCTACTACAGCGATGCGATCACGACGGTGAGCCCGACCTATGCGCGGGAGATCCTGACACGGGAGTACGGGGAAGGACTCGACCCTCTGCTGAACCTGCGGAGCAGCAATCTGACGGGAATCCTGAACGGGATCGATTACGACACCTACAACCCACGCAACGATGCGGCGCTGACCCGGACCTATGACCTCGCGTCAATCGCAGCTCGGGCGGAGAACCGTGCGGCGGTTCGATCCGAAGTTGGTCTGCCAGCGGGGGATGTGCCACTCATCGGGGCTGTCGCGCGCCTGACGGAGCAGAAGGGCATCGACCTGATCATCCGAGCGGTGCCAGCGATCTTGCAGGCAGGTGCGCAGCTCCTCGTGCTGGGCGAGGGCGACAGGGACCTCGTGGACGAGCTCACCGCCCTTTCCGCGGCCAATCCCGGCTCGATCAGCTTCGTGGGGCGCTTCGATGAGGACCTTGCGCGCCGGGTATACGCCGGCTCTGACATCTTCCTGATGCCATCGAGGTACGAGCCTTGCGGGCTCGGGCAGCTCCTTGCGATGCGCTATGGCGCGGTGCCGGTAGGACGCCGGACCGGGGGGCTGGCCGACACGATTGCCGATATCGACGAGCACCCAGACTCGGGCACGGGGTTCCTGTTCGACGACTACTCGACGTTCGCGTTCGAGGCCGCGCTGGGGCGGGCTGTACGCGCATACACGGACGAGCGCTCGTGGGCGCGAATACAGGCGAACGGGATGAACCGGGATCACTCGTGGAGGGCCTCCGCCGTGCATTACGTTGAGGCGTACGGCGGCGCACTCCGCGCGCGGGGAATCCTCCCGCTCGAATAGTCCACCGCAAGCGGGAGCCTGTACCCTGAGGGCGATGACGCTTCACATAGCAGGACTCGGCCCTGGCGACGCCGCGCTTCTCACCGGCGAGACCGCAACGCTTCTGAGATCCGGACTCCCGGTGCTGCTCCGAACCCGTCACCACCCCACGGCGACCGAGCTGGATGCGGTCGGAGGCTGGCCGGACTGTGACGACCTCTACGCCTCCTCCTCCGTATTCCCGAGCGTCTACGAAGCGATCGCATCGCGGGTGCTTGAGCGTGCGAGTGACGGCGACCTGATCTACGCCGTGCCGGGGAGCCCCTTAGTCGCCGAGAGCACTGTTCCATTGATCCTGGCTGGAGCCAGCGCCGCTGGAGTAGAGGTCCGGGTCTATAGCGCCGTCTCCTTCGTAGATGTTGCCGCTACCGCGCTTCGGAGGGATATGAAGGATGTCCAGCTCTGCGATGCGCTCGACCTTCGCATCGACAGCTGGCGTCCCGCGCTGGTCAGCCAGGTTTTCAGCAGGGACACCGCGGCGGCGCTCAAGCTGGGGTTGCTTGAGATCTACCCGCCGGAGCACGAAGTCGCGGTCCTGCATGCGCTGGGGGGTGAGTCGGAGGAGATCCGGCGAATGCCGCTCGCGGAGGTCGATCACAGGCCCCTTGGGTATCTCGATACGCTCTACATCGGCCCGATCGACCCCATTGCCGACGTACGGCGGTTCGATGGGCTGGAGGCGATTGTGGACCGCCTGAACGCGCCTGACGGGTGCCCATGGGATCGCGAACAGACCCACCTCTCGCTGCGCCCACACCTCCTCGAGGAAGCCTATGAGGCGCTGGAAGCTATCGACGAGGGCGATTCGATGCACCTGGCGGAGGAACTCGGGGATGTACTGCTACAGGTCCTCATGCACGCAGCGGTCGCTCGGCGCGAGGGAGAGTTCGAGTTCGGCGACGTCGCGGCGCACATCGCCACGAAGCTCGTTCGGAGGCATCCGCATGTCTTCGGCGATGTGACAGCCTCCACGGCGGAGGAGGTCTACCACAACTGGGACCAGCTGAAGAAGGCCGAGAAGCAGCGGGAGTCTCAGCTCGACGGAGTACCCGCGACGCTTCCCGCGCTGGCGGCATCCCAGTCGCTGCAGGGCCGGGCGCGCCGATCCGGGTTCGACTGGCCGGATATCGAAGGCCCGCTCGAGAAGCTGCAGGAGGAGATTGGCGAGCTGGCACGCGCGCCGGATTCGGCGAACCGGGAGGATGAGTTCGGGGATGTGCTGTTCGTCCTTGCGAACGTCGGGCAGCGGCTCGGGATCGACGCCGAACAGGCGCTGCGCGGGGCGAACGCGAAGTTCCGGCGGCGATTCGGGACAATGGAGCGGCTCGCGGCGGAGCGCGGGAAGGACTTCAGTGAACTCGACCTGGCCGGGATGGACCTGCTCTGGGACGAGGCTAAGGAACTCGAGCGAGGGCAATAGGCAGGGCTCGCGCCGGTCATGTAGGGTGGAAT
>JBPPMX010000141.1:0-3373 GCA_051306275.1 Tepidiformaceae bacterium | reverse complement strand
TAGGTACGGTTGGCGCGTTCGACGCGTCCGTTGAGTTTGGGGCTGCGGGGCGGGAGCTCGAAGAGCAGGATTCCCCGCTGCTGGCAGGCCTCCTCGAAGCCGGCCATGAACTCCGAGCCGCCGTCGACCTGGACGGCGCGGATGGGGAACGGACTGCGGTCGATGAGCGCTTCCAGTGCCCTCGTCGCCAGGGTGGCGGTGGCGTTGGAGGCGACCGTCGGGACGGACCAGCGGCTCACCACATCGACCGCCGTGAACTGCTTGAGCACGATACCGGGTTCGGGACGGATATCCATCGTGTCGAGTTGGACGATGTCCCCCGGGCAGTCTGCCGCGTAGCCCCTGGGCTTGCGGGTGGCGTACTGGCGTTTCCAGGCGCGGCGGCGGGCGGAGAAGCGGCGTAGAGGCTCGATGAGCTGCCTGCTGCGCTTGAGGTAGCCCAGGATGCGCCCGACCCGCGAGACGCTCAGCTGGATCCCCTGGCGGGCAAGGAGGACGGCCAGCTTGAGCTTGCCCCAGGCCGGGTAGCGTTCCCGCAGCTCCTTCACTGCGAGCACCTCCACCCTCGTCCAGGTCGCTTGCTTGCAGCGTTTCGGCCGGGAGCTATGGGCTTCCAGCGACGTGAGGTCCCTGGGGTTGTAGCGCTTCCACCAGCGGTAGAACGTCTGGCGGCTGATGGTGAAGTGGCGGCAGGTCTTGCTCACGTTCCTGCCGTTCGCCAGGTGCCAGTCGATGATCCGGAGCCGCCGGAGCGCTTCCGGGCTGAGGCCGGGCCACTCCATCCTCGCCACGCGCAGGAGTGAGCCCGGCAGGCCAACGATCCTCACGGCGTCACCGCCGTCCACGGGCAGGGTAGACTCTGACAGGGTGCACCTCCGGGGATCGGGTTGTGACAAGCACATCCTACCGAGGGCACCCCCTTCTGTTTCTCGAACCCTCGTCCCCGGCTCCACGCCCGCAGCCGCTGGGGGTCTTCCCAATTGTCTATACAGATGCCCGACTGTCTCGCACGTCTTCGGACCTGATCAGGCGGGGCGGGGAACCTCCACGGTACCGCTGGTACTACCTGCGGTATACTTCACGGTATGAAGACGGCAGTATCACTCCCCGATGACCTCTTCGCCCAGATCACCTGCCTTGCCGATACTCGCGGCGAGTCCCGGAGCAGCCTCATCGCCCAGGCCGTTCGGGAGTTCCTGCGGAAGATAGATGGCGCTGAGATCACCCGCCAGATCAATGAGACCTACGACGCCGAGATGGAGACCGAAGACCGCGCATTCACGTCCGCACTCAAGGACTCGGCCGGCTCGACGCCCGTGGGGGACGCCGTATGAAGACGGCGATTTCGCTGCCGGACGACATTGCAGCCCGATTGGATGACATCGCGAAGGAGCGTGGCGAGTCGCGAAGTGGTGTCATCGCGAAGGTGCTTGAGGATTTCTTTGAAAAGCTCGATGACGACGAGACGACTCGCCGCCTGAACGAGGTATATTCGGACAGCGCCGCCGTCGCGGAAACACTTGAGATGGCATCCGCAGGAAAGCGAGCGTTCCGACGGACGCTGGAGTCAGACCCTGACCGCCCGCGGTGAGTTGTACTGGGCGGACTTTGGCGAACCGCGCGGAAGCGCGCCTGCCTACGTACGTCCCGTGGTCGTAATCCAGGGCGATCAGTTCAATCAGTCTGCGATCGCGACGACGGTGGTCTGTAGCTTCTCGACAAACGCAGCCCTCCGGATGGCCCCCGGGAACGTCTGGGTACCAGCAGGCGTTGGCGGTCTCCGCGACGATTCGGTCGCTGTCGTCAGCCAGATCGCGACGATCGACCGCGCGGACCTAGTGGACTATATCGGACGCCTCCCCGCTGATGTCCTGCGGGAGGTGATGGCAGGCGTCCTTCTGGTCCTCGGAGAGCGCCCGCGCCCCTAGCAGCGCCCGCCGGCGCGGTGCCTGCGGCATAATCGAGATCGACGTTTCCGAGCGAGGTCCACCATGGCCACACCAACCAACGATCAGACCACGAACACCGCGCCGAAGCGCTTCCCGAGTCGCACGACCCCGCTCGCCGCGCCGCTCACGCTGGTGGTGGACGCGGGCGAGACATGCGTCGGCGATGAGTGTGCGCTCCCCGGCGCGGCTGGGGTCCCCGTATCGCCGAAACCTGCGGACGACTGACCGGGCCTAGCAGCAGGCCTGCGCGCGCACCTTGCCGCAGAACTCCATCAGCCAATCGATGACCGCCGGGTCCAGGCAGTAGCACTGGTCGCCATCGATCGTGCCGCGGATGATCCCGGCTTCCTTCAGGACCTTCAGGTGCTGCGAGACCGTGGACTGCGCCAATGGCAGGACATCGACGAGGTCGCCGGTCATGCACGCGTTGCGCCGCGCCAGCTCCGTCACGATCCGGATGCGGGCCGGGTTGCCCAGGGCGCGAAAGAGCTCGGCGGCGCGTTCTTCGTCGGTGGACAGGGTTTCGATCGTTTTCATGGGTTTCTCGCGAGAGGGGGTTGACGTGCCCCTCAGTCTATCGTAATTTTGCGAACACGGCCAATCGTAATTTTCCGAATGGAGGTCCCTAAACCCATGGCCACACCAACCAGTGACGAGATCCGCGCGACGGTAGCGAAGTCCTACGGAAGCCGCGTCACCCGCATCCTCGAAGCGGATGAACCGCTCACCCTGCTCGGCGAAGCCGGCGACGCCTGTTGCGGCGATAGCTGTTGCACCACCGACACGAGCGCCGAAGACGACATCATCACCCACGTCGCCACGCTCTATGCCGATGCCGACATCAGCGATCTGCCAGCGACGGTCACGGACGTAGCATTCGGCTGTGGCAACCCGACGGCCATCGCCGCCATGAAGCCCGGCGAAGTCGTGCTCGACCTCGGCAGCGGCGGCGGCATCGACTGCTTCCTCGCCGCGAAGATGGTCGGCCCACAGGGCTTCGTCTACGGCGTCGACATGACACCCGAGATGATCAGCCTCGCCCGTAAGAACGCCGGGAAAGTCGGCGCCAGCAACGTCGAGTTCCGCCTGGGCGAGATCGAGCATCTCCCCATCGCCGACTCCTCGGCCGACGTCATCATCTCCAACTGCGTGATCAACCTCTCGCCGGACAAGGACCAGGTCTTCCGCGAAGCCCTGCGCGTACTCAAGCCCGGCGGCCGCCTCCAGGTCTCGGACATCGTCTGGACGAAGCCGGTGCCGGAAGACGTGAAGGGCGACATGGAGAAGTGGGCGGGCTGCATCGCCGGCGCCCTCCTCGAAAGCGAGTACGTCGGCAAGATCGAAGCCGCCGGATTCCGCGATGTCACGTCCGGCGCGAGCGAATACCCGGATGGCCGTGGCCTCGCCTCCGCGAACGTCCTCGC
>JBPPMX010000140.1:0-21570 GCA_051306275.1 Tepidiformaceae bacterium | reverse complement strand
GGCGCGGTCGCACCTGCAGGTGGTGGGCGAAGCGCCGCTGGCGGTCGCGGCGGTGGTCGATACGGCGGACCGGAACCCGCAGGTGGCGCGCTGGGCGCTCGACGTCGAGCCGCCGTCGGGCATCGCGGCGCAGTGCTGGGTCGAGATGACGCGCGAGACGTACCCGAGCGGGCTGGCGGCGCTGCCGGCGTGGTTCACTTCGGGCGACGAGCCGCCGAACGTGATCCCCTACCGGCGCACGGACGAGTTCGCGCGGGACCCGGCGGCGGAGTTCGCGGGGCGTCCGCAGCGGCTTGGCTGGATGGTGGCGGGGGCGATGGTCGTGGCGATGGCGTGGCTGATGACGTGGTTCCGGCGGTCGGAGCTGGGGCTGTATCTCGCGCTCGGGACGCCGCGTTCGGCGGTGGTCGCGCTGCTGGCGGCGGAATCGTGGCTGCTGGTAATGCCGGCGGCGGTCGCGGCCTGGGTGTACGCGGTCGCGCTGAGCTACGCGCTCGGCTGGGACCCCGGGTGGGGCGAGGCGTTCCTCGCGGCGCGGACGATGGGTTCGGCGGCGCTCGTGGCGCTGTTCGTGATGCCCCTAGCGCCGCTCGTGCTGGTGCGCGGGAGCATCGCGGAGCTCTTGAAGGACCGCTGATCCGCGGCCCACGCGGGTGTCCGACAGGCATAGCATGGCGGCATGGAGACCGAATCGGGCCGCGGCTCCGCGCGCGCTGACCTCGTCGCTGGGTTGCTCGTTGCCAGTGCAATCGCCTGGATGGTGGCGGTGCTTGTGTCCGGCGCGCCGCACGGGGCGGTGCGGGTGTGGGACGTCCGGTGTGACCGGGTCGTGGATTCGATCTACTACGCGATGAACAGCCTCCCGGCGATCGCAGCGCTGGTCCTTGCGGCTGGGATTGTCGCGTCCGCGAGGTCGCGGTTCGGGGTTGGGTGCCTCTGCTTTGTCGTCCTGATCGCGGGCCTCCCGCTCGCTGGTGTCTTCATCGACGCGATGGGGTTCGACGCCTGCGCGGACTGACCTGCGCACCGCTGATCTCGCGGTGATAACGGCCGGGCCGGAGACTCACGGCATGAGTGACGCACCGGTGTACGGGTTCTACCTTCGCCCCGCTCCGCGGGCCTCGCGGGCGGTGAGCGAGATGCATGCGCTCCTGCGGGCGCAGTTCGGGCTGCGGACGGGCGGGCTGTTCATGCCGCACATGACGATTCGCGGGTTCTTCCGGTCGGGTGCGCCGGTCGAGGAGGTCCGGGCGGTGCTCGATGAGCCGATGCGAGACTGGCAAGCCGTACCGGTGTTCGCGCCGGGGCCGATCGCGTTCTCGCGCTCCGGGATCGCGCTCGACGCACGGAACCTTGGGGACGGATCGCGGAACGAGGCGCTCCACGACCTGCAGGATCGCGCATGGGCCGCGCTCGACCGGGTTGTGGCGCCCGGCTGCGAGTTCACGCCGCGAGACTGGCGCGGTCGAGACGGTGCGACGCCGTTCCGGCCGCACATCACGCTGGCGATGTCCGACATCCCGGAGTGGGGGTTCGACGAGGTCTTCGCGTTCGTGCGGGAGGCCTGGCCGCTCGGCGAGACGTCGTTCGTCGCTGATACGTGCCAGCTGTTCCGGTTCCAGGCGAGCTGGGATTCGGCGTGGTGGCGCGACCTCACGTGGGAGTGGCTCGGGAGCTGGTACGCGGACCGCGCTGATCCGGCTGAGTCCGAGGATACGGCCAGCTAGTTCCCCCGGGCGACCTCGGACCAGACGACGCCGCGCTGCCAGAGGCCCGCGATCGCTTCGGCGTCGTAGCCGGTCTCCCGGAGGAGGGCGTCGGTGTGTTCGCCGCCGAGGACGCCGGGGCCGTACTGGACTGGCGTGTCCGAGAAGGTGGAGATAGGCCCGAAGCGGAGGTATTCGCCATAACGTGCGTGGGTGGCGCTGCGGACGAAGCCGTTCTCGCGGACGTGCGGGTCGTCGGCCCAGAACTCGCCGGGGACGGGGCCATCAGCGCGGACACAGCCGATACCGTTGGGCGCGAGGAGCGTCTCCCATTCGTCGGCGTCGCGCTGCGCGAAGAGGGCGGTGAGGGCTTCGGCGAGTGCGCTGTCGTTCGTGGCGCGGCCGGCGGCGGTGGCGAAGCGGGGGTCCGCGGCGAGGGCGGACGCGCCGGTGAGGTCGCAGAAGCGCTGCCATTCGGCGTCGGTAAGGAGCGCGAGGAAGACCCAGCCGGAATTCGCGGGGTAGAGGCGGTAGACGGCGGACGGGCCGTAAAGGTTGGCGTCCGGGACCCGGCGCGGCTGCTTTCCTTTATATAGAACGAAGTCGTCGAGGTTGGCGTAGACGTTCGCGCCGAGCATGTCGACGAAGATCTCCTGGCCGATCCCGTTCAGGCGCTGGGCGTAGATGCCGAGGAGTGCGGCGGTGGTGACTACGACCGAGGTGTTCGGGTCGGGGTTGGCTTCGTTCGCGCGGAAGAGGCGCTGGGCGCCCGCGCGGACCTCGGCGATGGTGTCGCAGTAGGGCGGCGGGAAGCCCGCGCCGGCCTGGTGGAGCGCGCCACCGATCGCCGCGCCGGGAATCGGGTGGGTCGAAGGGCGGTGCGCGCTCGGGCCGTCGGGGCCGTAGCCGTTCACGGACACGTAGACGATCTTCGGGTTGATCCGCTTCGCGTCTTCGTAGCCGATGCCGAGGCGGTCGGGGACGCCGGGCCGGTAGTTGTGGATGAGGACGTCGGTCTTTTCGAGGAGGCGGTGGACGATGGCGACGCCTTCGGGCGACTTCAGGTCGACGCCGATGCTCTCTTTTCCCTGGTTCGTCTTCGCGGCCATGATCCCGGCCATGCCCATGCCGCGGTAGGGGTCGCCGCCGATCGGCTCGACCTTGATGACGCGCGCGCCGAGGTCCGCAAGCAGCGAAACACCCAGCGGCGCGGCGATGATCGTGGCGAACTCAAGGATCGTGACGCCAGCGAGCGGGCCGGCGAGGCGCCTGCCAGGCCGTGCAGGCGCCGGGCGGGCTTCCCACGGGCTGTTGCGGAGCGCGTCGGTGTGCTGGCCGATGGAGGGCGCGGGCGCCTCGGACTGGCCGGGGGTCGTGGTGAGGCGGGCGACCGGGCCGGGGCCGGTCACCCTGCCGAGCGCGGGGTCGTCCCACTCGTGGATGTGCCCGTTCGCGATGAGGTCGGGGTCGGTGAGCGCCTCCTGTGTCGAGTGGTAGACGGTCGCGGCGACACCGCCCTGCTCGAGGAAGACCTGCATCCATTCGTCGGCGGTGTGTTCGCGCATGCGCTCGATCATCCGGTCGCGGAAGGCTTCGAGGTCGTCCGGCGCCCAGGTTGGGGGCGGGCCTTCGTAGCGCGGGTCGGCGTAGACGTCCATGAGGTCGGCGGCGGCGACGTAGTTATCGAAGAGGTGCTGGAGGAGGTTGCCCATCTGCAGCCACTTGCCGTCTTTCGCCTGGAGCGGGTGATAGTTGAGGGTGGGCATGCGCGCGCCGGGGGCGGCGAAGGGGTCGTTCGCCCAGGCTTCGGGGTCGCGGCGTGAGAGCTGGACGCGGAGCAGGCCGAGGAGGTCGTAGGGCAGCATCGCCTGGAGCATGCTGGTCTCGACGAGCTGGCCGCGGCCGGTTTCGTGGCGGGCGATGAGGGCGGCGATAGCCCCGGCGGCGGTCGCCTGGGAGCAGGCGTGTGTCCCGACCTGGACGGCGGCGAAGGCTGGCCCTTCGCGCGAAGGAAGCCCGGCGAACGCCTGCATTCGCCCGGACTTCGCGGCGACGACGCCTTCGTAGCCGGGGTAATTTGCGTAGGGCCCGTCGTTCCCGAAGCCGGAAACGTGGCAGTAGACGAGGCCGGGGTTGCGCGCGGTGAGGCGCTCGTAGTCAACGCCGAAGCGTTTGGCGGCGCCGGGGGCGAGCGTGGAGACGAGGACATCGGCGCGGTCGAGCAGCGGTGCGAGCGACTGGAGCGCTCCCTCGGCGGCGAGGTCGAGTTCGACGCTGCGCTTGCCGCGAAGCCAGACGGGGGCGTTGGCGAGCGAGCGGAAGGGGTCGCCGCCGGGTGGTTCGATCTTGAGGACATCGGCCCCGAAGTCCGCGAGGACCATGGTGGCGGCGCCGGCGGCGGGGCCGCGGCTGAGGTCGATGACGCGCACTCCATCGAGTGGTCCGGACATGGCAAGCCCCCCGGGCCGGCCTGCCTCCGGTCACGCGCACATAGTAGAGCGAGCGTGGTGGATGTCCATCGGCTGGGCGAGAAGGTGAAGGCGTAATCCGGTCGTAAGTTCCGGTCCTGGCCTGTCATCCAGCATTGCGGCATGGACCCCGAGCCCGCCACGGGCATTCTCGACTACTATGCGGCGTTGTTCCGGCCGGGGATGGTCGACCTTTCGACGTCGAGCCCGGCGCACGACCCGGGCGGCCCGGCGCGGACATCCTCGGACTACCCGCCGCCCGGTGGCCTTCCTGAACTTCGCCGCGAGATCGCGGGGCTCTACCCGGGGCTCGGGCCGGAGAACATCATCGTAACGAACGGTGCGTCGGAAGCGCTCGCGGCATGCGCGTTCGCGTTCGTGCAGCGCGGTGCGTGTGTGTACGCGGACCAGGGCGGCTACCCGAGCTTCGTCGATGTCGCGCGCCGGCTGGGCGGGCGAATGATGGAGGGGGCGGTGGAAGCGGCAGGGCCGACCGACCTCGCGCTCGTGAACAGCCCGGCGGTGCCGAGCGGCAGACTGGTCGACATCGGGGCGGTGGTGCGGGCGTGGGAGGAGCGAGGGGCGCGCGTGATCGCGGACGAGGTGTATCTCGACCTTCGCGCGGGCAGTCCGATGCGGCCTGCGGTGGCGGAATCCGGGATGGCGGTCAGCATCGGCGACCTTTCGAAGCCGCTGGGGCTGGGCGGGCTACGGATTGGCTGGGCGGCGTCGCATGACCGTGGTGCGCTGGAAGCGATCGGCCGGGCGGTGCAGCTCCTGAGCGGGGGGCCTTCGCAGCCGGCGATGCGGGAAGCGATCTGCGCGGTCCGCGAATACGGCCCGCGGTTCGCGGCGCGGATGGCGATGGCGGACCGCAATGCGGCGAAGGTTTTCGCGGCGCTGAGGGATGCCGGATGGAGCTACGTCGCGCCGGAAGCCGGGTGGACGTTTGTCGCGGAGCCGCCTGTGCCACTCTCGGAGGCGGACCTTGTGCGAGTTCGGGCGCACGGTTACTTCCTCGTCCCGGCCTCGGCGTTCGGGCTTGCGAGCGGGTACCGGCTGAGTCTCTTCTCGCCGGTCCGGGCACTCCGTGAAGCGCTTGAGGTCGCGCGGCCCGGGGCGGAGCGGGCGTCGGGAGGTGTCGTGGTGCTCGCAAAGGCGCCCCGCCCGGGGCTTGCGAAGACTCGCCTCGCGGCGGATATCGGTGGCGTGGCGGCGTCGGCGCTCGCTGAGGCGTTCGTCGATGACACGCTGCGGATGGCGTCCAGTGCGGGATGGCCGCTGACGGTGGCATTCACACCGCCGGGCGCCCGCGAAGAGTTCGAGTGCCGGTCACCGGGCGCGAGGTTGGCCGAGCAGGTGGAGGGTGACCTTGGCGAGCGGATCTCCGCGGCGCTGGCGGGCGTGCTTGGGACTCATTCGCAGGCGGTCCTCATCGGGACGGACACGCCGCAACTGACGCGCGAGGGTCTGGAGGACGCGTTCGCTGCGCTGGAACTGGCGGATGTCGTGCTCGGGCCAGCGGTGGACGGCGGCTTCTACCTCCTCGGCGCCCGCCGGGGCGTGTCGTTCGCGGCGCTCTTCGCCGGCGTGGAGTGGAGCACGAGCGGGGTCTTCGGGCGGGTGGTCGCGAACGCTGAAGCGGGTGGATTGCGAGTCAGGGCGCTGGCCCCCATGGTCGATATCGACGATGCCGGGAGCCTCCGCGCAGCGCTCGCGAACGGCGCGGTGGGCGCGGTCGCAACCCGGGAGGCGCTCGCGCGGCTCGGCTCGGAGGGCAGCGATGGCGAGTGAGGTGCCTCCGTACTCAAGCACGCGGCTGACGGCGCAGCTCGGTCTGATCCTGACGGTCATGCTCGCGCTGATGTTCGCGAGCGGGGGGCTGTTCTACCTTTACGTCTTCAACTACGACCTTCCACCGTGGTTCACGCCGGTTCGGTTCGTTCACTTCTACGTCGGGATCGCGTCGATCCCTATCTTGCTCGCGAAGTATGGCAGCACGTTCCTTCGGCTGGCCGGGTACTACACGCGGGTGCGCCGCTACCGTGCGGCCGGGCCGCCGCAGCTCGTGCCACGGGTGCTCTCCCCGTTGCTCGCGGCCGACTTTTTCGTCCTCTACTTCAGCGGGCTCTACATGCTCTTCCATTATTACTACGCGACGACGAACATCTGGCCGTTCGAAGCGAAGCCGGTGCAGGTGCACCTCTGGGCGGCGATCGTGGGGACGCCGCTCGTCAGCGTGCATCTTGCGTGGCATATCGCGTCGGCGATACGGAGCGTCCGTGGGAGGGGCGTCGCGCCGGCGTCCACCGCCGCGTTCGCGGAGTCCCCTCGTGCCGTGCGGACGCGGCGGGCGGTACTCGGTGGGCTCGGCCTGTCGGGCGTCGCGCTCGCGGTCGCCCTGCAGAACACGGCGGCGCGTGGGTGGCAGGTGGGCAACCTGTTCATCGGCAGGGTCCCCCCGGAAGAGCGCGGTGGGCCCGGCGACTTCCCGGTGGAGACGCTCTTCGGACGCGAAGACCCGGTGGATATCGCGGCGTTCCGGCTCGTTGTCGAAGGCGAGGTCGATGCGCCGCTTTCCCTGACCTACGACGAGATCCTGGCGCTGCCGTGGTTCGAGTACCGGGTGAGGCTGAGCTGCGTGAGCGGCTGGACCGAGGTGCCCACCTGGCGGGGGCCGCGGATCGCGGATGTCCTCGCGCTCGCGCAGGAGCGCGCGGGGACGGGGTCGGTCGCGTTCCGCAGCCTGAGCGGCTACGGGTTCACGTGGCATCGGCGGCGCCTGAACGATGACCGCGCGCTCCTCGCGACGCACGTGAACGGCGCGCCACTGAGTACGAACCACGGATACCCGGTACGGCTGATCGTGCCCGGGTACCCCGGCCAGAACATGGTGAAACAGATCGACCGGATCTTCGTGCGCGGCGACGAGGAGGAGTTCAAGCCGGACTTCGATATCGTCGCGGCGCCGGGGCAAGAGGAGAGTTCGATATGACCCAGGTAAGCGAGAGGCCCACGCCAGCGAGCACGCCCCGGCCGCTGCCGGACGAGCTGTACCTCGAGGTGACGAACCGCTGCAACCTGAAGTGCACGACCTGCCCGCAATCGTGGGGGATGTCCGAAGAGTCTGCGGACCTGACGCCCGTGCGGGTACGTGAGCTGCTCGGCCAGCTACCTGCGGTCCGGCGGGTCGTGCTACACGGGATCGGAGAGCCGACCCTGAACCCGCGTCTGCCAGAGATCATCGCGGCCGTGAAGGAGTACGGCGCGTATTCGCTGTTCAACACGAACGCGCTGCTGCTTCGCGGGAAGCTCCTTGAAGAACTCGTACACAGTGGGCTGGACGAGGTGCGAATCTCGGTGGATGCGGCGACGCCGGAAACGTACCGGCTTGTCCGCGGGGCCGACATGTTCTCACGGGTGATCGCGAATGCGACCGCGCTCAACGCGACGCGGGATCGGCTCGGGGCGACGACGCCGCGGACATCGCTCTGGATGACGGGGCTGAAGTCGAACATCCGGGAGCTCGCGGACCTCGTGCGGATCGCGGCGGAGGCGGGGATAGCCGAGGTGTATGTGCAGCGGCTGGTGTACTCCGGGCGGAACCTGGCGCAGGAAGGTGAGGCGCTCTACGGGCACGTTGGGCCGGAGGAGCGGGAGGGGTTCGCCCGCGCGGAGGAGGTGGCGCGGTCACTCGGCGTGAAGATCATCGGTTCGGGTGAGGCACTCCCCCCGGCGGACGCACCCGGGATCGAGCAGCGGCCATGGAGCGCGTGCCGGCGGCCGAACTCGCTCATGTACATCACGGCGAACGGGAATGCTCTCCCGTGCTGCATCGCGCCGTTCACGCCGGCGCCCTACGAGTCGCTGATTCTTGGGAACGCGGACCGCTTGAGCCTGGAGGAGATATGGAACGGCAGCCAGTACGAAGAATGGCGCGCGCGCCTGCAGTCGGACGAGCCGCCGGAGGCGTGCCAGGGCTGCGGATCCGCCTGGTCGCTCTAGCGGGGCTGCGGGCCGAGCGGGCATGGGCGGGCGTCTCGATCCTCGTCTCGGCTGTCGCACTCGTCGCATTCGTGCGGCTGGTCACGCTCCGTTGGGATTCGTACGAGACGAACGCGTTCGACCTCGCGTTCTTCGACCAGATCATCTTCAACACGTCGCAGGGGGGCTGGTTCGAGACGTCGTTCGTCCCGTACAACTTCGCGGGCCAGCACCTCGAGCCGATCCTTGTGGCCTACGCGCCCTCGTACTGGCTGGGCGGTGGCCCATACTTCCTGATGGTGTCGCAGGCGGTGGTGGTCGCGGCGGCGGCGATCCCGCTGCATTTCGCCGCGGCGCGGGTTGGCGGGCACCCCGCTGTCGGGTTCGCGGCGGTCGTGGCGTTTCTCGCGAACCCGTACCTGCACCGGGCGATCGCGTTCGACTTCCACCCCGAGGTGATGGTCGCGCTGCCGGCGTTCATCGCGGCCTGGGCCGTCGTGTCTGGAAGGTCATCGGTCGCGGTCGTTGCGAGCCTGGCGACGCTGCTGTTCAAAGAGGACGCGGTGTTCGTGGCGCTGGCGCTCGCAGGGGTGATGGTGGTGCGCGGATACCGTCGCGAAGGGGCGATCACGGCGGGAGTCGCGGTGGCCTATGCGCTGCTCGCGGTGTTCGTCGTGATGCCGCTGATCCGCGGGGGCGAGCCGAGTGACCTGGTGGAGCGATACGGCTACCTGCTTCCCGATGGCGGCCTTGCGCCGACAGCAGAGCTCGCGGTCGTCCCGTTCCGCGTCGCCCGGGAACTCGTGAGCCCGGGCCATGCGGTCACGGCCGGCCTGTTCCTCGCATCCAGTGCGGCGGTTGCGGTATGGCGGCCGTGGTATCTGCTCGCGCTTGTGCCCGGGCTCGCGCTGGCGTTGCTCTCGACGCACGCACCGCAGCGCGAACTGGAGCTGCACTATGCCGCGGGCCTGGTGCCGGTCGCAGTTCTCGCGGGCGTGCTGGCGGTTGGGCAGCTTCGCATCCCGGCGGTCGCGCGGGCTGCGCTGCTGGCAGGGCCGCCGCTGATCGCGATGGTCCTCCTGAATCCGCTCGCCGACGGACATGGCGGGCGGCCGTCGCCTGAACATCGGCGTGCGCTCGCTTCGGCGCTGGCAATGATCCCGGCGGACGAAGGGGTGGTTGTCTCGGCGCAGTCGGGCATTCTTCCGCGACTTTCGCAGCGGCGGGAGGCGTACGAGTTCCCGGGCGGCTCTGAGCAGGCGGACTGGATTGTCGTCGACCGCTACGGCTTCCGGAGCACGCAGTCGCTCGCCGCGGGGTTCGACGCCGAGCTCGCGGAAGTCCGGGAGACCGCCGAGCTGGTGTTCGGCGAAGACGGCGTCGAAGTCTTCCGGAGGTTGCCATGAACGCTGCACTGATCCTGCCCGCGCGCGACGAAGCGGAGTCGATCGCCCGGGTGATCGAGGAGGCGAGGGAGCATTTCGCGGGCCAGGTCATCGTGGTCGACAACGGCAGCCGCGATGAGACGGCTGAGCGGGCGCGGGAGTCCGGCGCCACGGTGGTCGAGCAACTGACGCCGGGGTACGGCGGCGCCTGCATGGCGGGAGTGGCGGCGGCTGCCGATTGCGATGTGTTTGTGTTCATGGACGCGGATGGGAGTGACCGGCCTGAGGACATCCCCGAGTTGCTCGCGCGAATCGACGGGGGCGCGGACATCGCGCTTGGGGTACGGGGTGGTCCGAGGGTGGAGCCGGGTTCCATCGCTCCCGCGGCGCGGTTCGGAAACTGGCTGAGCGGGCTGCTGATCCTGCTGTGGACGGGCAGGCGCGTGGGCGACCTGTCGCCATTGAAGGCGGTCCGGCGGTCGGCGTTCGAGACGATTCAGCCGACGGAGATGACCTATGGCTGGACGGTCGAGCTGATCGCGGTCGCCGCGCGGCGTGGTCTCGATATCACCGAGGTGCAGACGGGCTACCGGCGGCGGCTGGCCGGAGAGTCGAAGGTCAGTGGGAACCTCAGCGGCTCGATCAACGCCGGATACCGGATCCTTGTCGTGCTCGGGCGACTCGCGCTGACGGACGTGTCCGCGCGGATGGCCGGCGTTGCGATTGGGCTCTTCGGCACGCTGTGCCTTCTCGCGCTGTACGCGTTATGGCTGTTCACGCAGGGCCCGTCGAGTCCCGCCGTGCTGGTGAGCGCCTGGCTGATCGCGTGGCCGCTGGGGCTGCTCGGCATCGGGCTCGGCGTCGCGGCCGGTGGCCTGAAAGCGAAGCGGCAGGGGTCACGCGGGCCTTAGCCCGGCGTTTTCGTCCGGCGGAAGAACGTGCGGACGGTAACCCAGGTGCTCTTTTCGCTCACCTGCCCGAGGAACTCGGACCAGGATTCTTCGACAGCGAGGGTTGGCGCGGTGGCGTCGATGCGCTGCTCGAGGAGGTCGAGGGTGCGCTGGTGGTCGCCGTCCATGGCGAAGGCCTGCGCGGACGGGGACTCGCCGGCGTCGAGCCAGAAGCCGTGTTCGCTTTCGCAGGTGTCGAGTTCGATGGGGAAGCCGCGGTAGTTGAACGCGACCATGGCCTGCCTGCAGACCGGGCAGGCGAGCGAGCTTTCGCGGCGTGCGTACTGGATGGTCCCGGAGCGATCCGCGTGCTGGTGGGAGTGGCGGGCTTCGAGTTCATCGAGCTCTTTGTGGTCCAGCCAGCGCCCGTGGCAGGTCAGGCAATGGTCGACTTCGATGCCGGCGTGGTGTTCGATGGCGAGGTCGGTGGAGCAGCGGGGGCACAACATTTGCCCGAGTCTAGGGTTGGCCCCGCGCTGTCGCTACCGGCGCAAGAAACTCTTAACAGGGTGTAGGGGCGGGCTATACGTCCTTCGGCGCCCCGGAATGACTCCGGGGCGGGCCGAGCCGGGCGCAGTAGCGCGCGCCGAGGAAGTGTCCGCCCCAGAGCGGCGCGACGGGGCAGAGGTTGAAGAGTCCGGTGCTGAGCGGGATGAGTCCGGCAGCGCTGATCGCGAGCCCTGCTGGCCACGGAGTCACGAGAAGTCCCAGGGCGATCAGTGCGGTTCCCGCGGAGACCCGTGCGAGGCGTCCCCACGTGGATGCGAAGAATCGGGAGATCGGACTTCCGGTGGTGGCTGACGTGTCGTGGTCCATTGCCTGAATCCTTCTGCCTTGCGGCGGCTTAGTGGGCGAAGCGGACATCGGGGAGGAGCCGGTCCGCCCAGCGAGGGAGCCACCATGCGCGCTCTCCGACGATGGAGAGCACGGCCGGTACGAGGACGAGCCGAACGAGGAACGCATCGAGGAGGACGGCCACGCCGAGGATGAGACCCATCTCTTTCATCGGGAGCGTGCCGGCGATGGCGAAGGTGAAGAAGACCGCGATCATCACGCCAGCGGCGGCGACGATCGGGCGGGCGGTGTGTGCCATTGATCCGCGGACGGCTTCGCTTGCGTCGCCGGAGCGTTCGAAGTGCTCCCGTGCGGATGCGAGCAGGAAGACCGTGTAGTCCATAGAGATGGCGAAGACGAGCGCGAAGAAGAAGAGCGGCGCCCAGGAGGTGAGGTAGCCCTGGCTTTCGAAGCCCATCAGCCCGGCAGCCCAGCCGTGCTGGAACGCGAGCGCCCCGACACCGAATGCGGCGCCGACCGAGAGCAGGTTGAAGATGACGCCCGCGATCGCGATGAAAATGGCCTGCAGCGCGAACAGGAGCAGGAGGAACCCGAGGACGAGAACAATGCCGATGACGATCGGCGCGTAGCTGCTCAGCGCGCGGTCGAGGTCGAAATTTTCGGCGACCGGGCCACCAACGAGCGTGCCCGATGGCAGTCGTTCACGGAGTACGGTGATGAGGTCCTTCGAGGCCGTGCTCGATGGGTCGGAGGTCGCGATCGCGGTGATGAGGGTGGAGCCGTCCGCGCCGGGCTGTGCCGGGAAGGCTATTGCGACGCCGGGGGTCGAGGCGACGATTTCCGAGACACGGGCCGCGTCCCCGCTTGCGGGGACGACCACCTGGATGGGGCCCGGGCCGCCGGGCCCGAACGAGTCGGCTAGGATGTCGTACCCGACGCGTGCCTGGCGATCCTGGGGAAGGACGCTGATTCCCGGCATGCCGGTCTCGAGACCGAGGAGCGGCGTGGCGAGGAGCAGGAGGATCCCTGTGGCTCCGAGGGCGAGCGCGCGGGGATGTTCCTGGACACGGGCTGCAAACCGCTCCCAGCCGGCGCTCCGGTGCTCGCCGGTTGAATGCCAGGGGAGGGCGAATCGATTGACGCCGCGTCCGAGGAGAGCGGGCAAGAGTGTCAGTGCCGCGATGAGGACGAACCCGACCGAGAGCATCATCCCGGTCGCGATCGATCGGAAGGCCGGGACGGGGACGATGAGGATGGCCGAGAGGCTGATGAGGACCGTGAGGCCGCTGAAGAGCACGGCCTTGCCAGCGGTGTCCATCGTGACGCCGACGGCGCCGTTGACGTCTTCAGGAGTGGCGTGGAGAGCGGCGCGGAAGCGGGTGACGATGAAGAGTGCGTAGTCGATGCCGAGGGCGAGGGCGAACATCATCGCGAAGTTCAGCGACCAGATTGAGAGGTCGGTGTAGCGGGTGATGCCAAAGAGGATGCCCATTGCAGACAGGAGTCCAGCCGCTGTGAGTACGAGCGGGAGGCCGGCGGCGGCCAGCGTCCCGAAGGCCAGCACGAGGATGACGGCGGTGACGGGCCACGTCAGCAGCTCCGCCTTCATCATTCCTTCGCGGTTGACGCTGTTGAACTCCGCCCAGAAGGCCGGCGAGCCGGTGAGCGCGACCGTGACTTCGCCGGTCGACAGCCCACCGATCTCGTCGGAGATGCGTTCTGCGGCACGTACCGATTCGGTCGGATTGACGAGGCTGCCCGCCTGGAGCATCACCGTCGACCCGTCCGGTGCGACTTGAGGCGGCGCCGCGGGTGAGAGCGCCTCTTCAGATGCGAAGATGCTCGTGGCTTGCCGGATGAGGTCCTGGTAGGCGGGGTCATCGGCCGTGAGCGTGTCGCTGTGGAAGACGGTGACGGCCGACTGGGAGGAGAAGCCGCCGAACTCTTCTTCGAGGACCTGGCGCGCTTCGAGAGAGTCGCTGTCGTTGACTTCCCACATCGCGCCGGAGAGCGCGTGCTCAAGTTGCGGCGCGAAGATGCCGAGGCCAAGGGCGAGGAGCGCCCAGACCGCGATTACGGATACCCGATGGGCGTGTGCCCAGCGGCCGATGCGGGCGAGTGGAGGGGTTTGCATGTGGGACTCCTTACCGATGAAGCGATGAATGTGTCGCACAGCGCAGTTCACTGCGGAGATCGCTCCGGCGGCGGAGACGGCCTGGCTGTAAGAAGCACTATATCACTGAATAGCGATAAAGCAACCAGCGCGGGCGAGGCGAGGGACGAGGTGAGGCAGCAGCGAGGCTGATGCGGTCTCAGTCGGGCGGGAGGAATGAGGCGAGGGGGTGGAAGGCGAGGGATTGTTCTTCGCAGGTGACGGCGACGACTGTGCCGGAGGGGTCGATGTCGAGGCCTTTCGGTCCGCCCTCCTCCGCGTTAGTGCGGCCGCGGGCGAAGGTCTCGTCGTCGAGGACGGTTACGACGCGGGGGTCGTGTGTGCCGGTCCACCCTGAATCGCTGTCGTATACGTGGATGGCCGGGCTCCCGGCGTCAGCGACGAGGAGGTGGCGGTCGTCCGCGGTGAAGCGGAGGCCGTGAGGGTAGTGGGCGTCGCGGAGGATGCCGACAGGTTTTGCGAGCCGCCCGAGGGATTTGGTGCCATCGAAGATCTTCACGTTGTTCGTGTGGTGGCTGCTGACGGCGATCCAGCGGTTGTCGTGGCTCACGGTGATTCCGTCGGGGATCTTGAGGGTGCGGCGCAGGAACACGCTGTTGGCAGTGACCTGGTAGCCGGCACTCGGGTCGACGACATGCCGGGTGACGCGGTGAATGTAGTTGTTGCATACGAGGAGGCTCGCGGTGCCGTCGGGTTCGCGCCGGACGGCGATTGAGCCGGGCGCCTTCACGCGGCAGAAGAGCGTCGTACCGACGTGGGCGAGCGCGGCGACATCGCACATGCGGCCACCGAGTTCGCCGGGGGGAATCGGGACGATCGAGACGCGTCCATCGCGGTTGGCGACGGCGAGCGTATGGGTATCGATGAAGTCGAGGCCGTGGACCTTCGTGATCCCGTCGGAGACGAGCTCCATGAAGTCGTCGGCGGAGACGTTGGGGCCAGCCGGCGTATGTGTGACGGTGATGCGTAGGAGGAGGCAGCGCTTCCGTTCGAACCCGGCGAGGATGAGGACACGGCCGTCGGGCGAGAATCGCGCGTCTTCGGTGCGCCCCACACGGGCGAGGGCAGCATCAACCGCGGGCGTGGTCTCGAGGGGAGCGCTCGGTATCACCGGAAGAGGGTACGGATGGTTGCCGGGTTTGGCGACTGTTCGACGGAGGCGCGTTTTTCCTACTGCGCGATTGTTGAGCAGATGGTCTCGAGTTGGCCCACGCCCGGGTTGGGTTGACGCCGTGTGCTAACGTCGAAGGAGCCGAGTCCCCGGCAGGTAACAGAAAACGGGGACCAATTCCGCCGGGTGCGGTGCGCGGCGGCGCACAGGCGACCCAGCGCTGAGCCCGCCAGTACGTCCGTATGCCTTAGGGAAGAATCGCGGCCGGCGACCGCCGCTTTCGCCTGCGACCGTGCGAATTGCGAGCGTTGTAGCTCGCACCCAATCAGAGATGCGTGCCCCTCGGTTAACGGGGCGCCACCAGAAGACGGCTGCTGCGTTGAGGCGTGGCAGGCAAGCCAACCGGCCGTCTCTCGACTCCGCCGGGGCGAACGGGCGGACGACGAAGCGCTGGTCGACCCCGCGTCAGGCCAGGCGCGGGAATGGGGGGAAGATGTTCGGAATGATGACGCCCTCGCAGCTCGGGCTGCTGGCGAAGCGAGTAGCCCGGGAGTTCAGTGACGACAACTGCACGCAGATGGCGGCGGCAATCTCCTACTACGTGCTCTTTTCGCTGTTTCCGCTCCTCATCTTCGCTGTGGGGGTAACTGGCTTCGTCCTGCAGGACTCCGATGTGCAGCGAGAGCTGGTCGAGCTCGTCCAGGAGAACCTGCCGGTCGACGAAGGCGGAGAGGACGACATTTCGGAGAGCGTTTCGGGGATCACGGGCGCCGGGAGTGGCGCCGTGGGGCTGCTCGGCCTTCTTGGGATGGCCTGGTCGGGGAGCAACATGTTTGGGGTGATCCGGCGATCGCTCAACCAGGCGTGGGACATCGACCGGGCCCGGCCGATCGTGCGGCAGAAGCTTTTGGATTTCATGATGATGCTGCTGCTCGGGTCCCTGTTCCTGACATCGATCGTGGCGACGGCGTTTCTGCGGAACGCCCGGGCGCTGGTGGAGGATGCGGCGTTGCCGGGCGGCGCGGGCGCCCCGCTCGGGGTCGGGTGGGATTTGCTCGCGGTGCTGGTGCCGATCACGGTTTCGGCGGGTGCATTCTTCCTGCTGTTCTGGCTACTCCCGGCGACGCACGTGCCTCCGCGACAGGCGTTGGTCGGCGCCCTGGTCGCCGCCCCGCTGTTTGAGGTCGCGAAGGTCGGCTTCACCGTCTATCTTGAGCATTTCGGGAACTATAGTGCCGTGTACGGTGGGCTGGGCGCAGCGGTGATTTTCCTGTTCTGGGTGTTCATCTCGGCGAACATCCTCTTGCTGAGTGCGGAGGTGGCATCGGAGTATCCGCGGGTGATGCGGGGGGACTACGACGCGGTCGATGCCGCGGCGGAGCACCCGGCAGCGCCGATGGAGCGACTTAAGCGGTTTGCGCACCGGCTTCTTTATCCGGGTGAGTGAGTCCTGTACCGGGCGGGAGTAGCGAGGAGCCTGCGATCCCGTGGGCGGCCAGCAGCTGACCCGCGCTGAAGGAGACACGTTTTGGATTTTTTCTACAGTCAGGAATCCGCTGCGCTCGGCCTCATTGGACTCGGGCTTGTTGTCACCGCCGTCCTCCACGGGATAGCTTTTCGGCTCATCCGACGCGTTGGCGGTGATGGCTTCTCGGCCTTCGGCGAATCGTTTGCCCGGCACTGCCGGAGCGCGACCCTCGTCCTCGCCCTGGCGCTCGTCGCGAGCGTCGGACTGGGCACAGAGGAACTCCCGGAACGGCTGACGGGGCCTATCCGTCACGGTCTCGCGCTCGTGGTGATAGGAGCGGTTGCGTGGACCGTCGTGCGGATGACGGCGGTCCTCGAGGATCTGCTCCTCACGCGCTTTGACATCAAGCGGACGGACAACCTTGTTGCCCGAAAGATACACACGCAGGCTGTGGTGCTGCAGCGCATCGTGGCGGTTGTGATCTCGATCGTGGCTGCGGCGGCGATGCTGACAACCTTCCCGCAGGTCCGGGTAATGGGGACCAGCATTCTTGCCTCGGCGGGCATTGCGGGCCTCGTTCTCGGCCTCGCTGCCCAATCCACGCTCTCGAACCTGCTTGCGGGTATCCAGATCGCGCTCGCCAACCCGATCCGGATCGATGACGTTGTTGTTGTGGAGGGTGAATGGGGACGGGTGGAGGAGATCACCTTCACCTATGTGGTGGTCCAGGTCTGGGACGAGCGAAGGCTGATCCTGCCGATCTCCTACTTCGCGACCCGGCCGTTCGAGAACTGGACTCGGGCGCGGGCGGAAATCCTGGGGTCTGTCTTCCTTCGTGTGGACTACACCGTGCCCGTCGATGAGGTGCGTGCGGAACTCCAGCGGCTTGTGGAGGACTCGCCGCTCTGGGATCGACGGGTGGTGTCGTTGCAGGTGACGGATTCGACGGACCGCACTCTCGTTCTGCGCGCGCTCGTCAGCGCGTCGGATTCGTCGAGGGCGTGGGATCTCCGGTGTTCCGTCAGGGAGGACCTCGTTCGATTTCTCCAGCGAAGCTATCCCGATGCACTTCCCCGCGAACGCGCAGAGGTGTTTCGCGCCGAGCGGCCCGTCTCGACTTCGCTGTAGCAACCGGGCCTTACGTCGTGCCGGTCCTGTCCGGGCGGTCTGCGGCGGGTACACTGACTGTGGGCGCGGCGCTGGTCCAACAGCGTCGCGCCTACTTGCGTCATGGGTGGCGTGCGTTCGGAGCGGCCGCCGCGAAGGGATCGAGCCGCGCGTATACATTCGTGGCGCGGGACGCCAGAATCGAGCCGGATGACGCAGGGATTCGCGGTCACGACACTCGACGAGCTCGGGCAGCGGCTGAAGGTGGTCGCGACTGGGTTTAGCGCGCGGGACGATCGGCAGGCGTACTTCGCGGCGCTGTAGGGGTTGATGACGGGGCGCGTTGCGGACGGTGTCGCGTCGAGGCGATTCACCGATGGCGTGCGGATGGAGCGGCTCGCCTGCAACTTCGCGAGCCGGTATCTCAGCGCACTCGATGCGTTCGATCGCGCGGCAGACGCCCCGGCGAGCTGGACGCTGGCGCGAGACCGGCGGCGAGCTGGCGGCCGATCATCCTCCAGCACCTGATGCTGGGGATGAACGCGCACATCAACTTCGACGGAAGTCGTGGAGGGACTTCGAGCTGTTCTCGATCGCGAACGTGATCGTGACGAACGACGTGAAAGCGGCGCTCGACAGCATCAAGCCGCAGCGGGCGCTCTACCTCGGCGGGATGGGCGCGCGGACGACGAACTTCCACAACGACCGGATGGTGAAGCGCGGCTACCCGGAAGAGGCGGCGCGCATCCAGGAGCTGTTCCTCGCGGGGCGGGGGGACGAAGCGGCGGCGGCGATCCCGGACGAGTTCATCGACGAAGAGGCGCTGGTCGGGCCGCCGGACCCGATTCGCGAGAAGTTCAAGGCATGGGCGGACGCCGGGGAGAACGGACTGACCGGGCTCTCGGTCTGGGCGTGGCAGCCGGAAGCGCGTGAGCTGCTGGCGGAACTCGCGGAGACGCGTGCGTCCATCCGGAAGTAGGGGTGCGCCGCGGCATATCCGCCGCGGCTCCCTGAACCCTGGGGCTCCGGAGACCCTAGGGGAATTCCCGCATATCGTGGCGCGGCGCGTTCACGTTTATGGCACCGTGAATCCAGTACAGACAGACGGGACGACGATAGGCGAATGGCAGTAAACGAAGTTTCCCCTGAAGCCGTCTCGGTGCTCCTTGTGGGCGGCCGTTTCGACGGCGTCGTCCTTGAACTCGATGAAGCGCCCGGGCCGGAGCTGCGCGTACCGTTCCAGGCTTCCGGGATCCCTGAGCTGTGGCGGGGCGAGATGTATCTTCACGCACCGGAGCTCGAGGTCGGGGACGGGCAGCTCTGCTATCGCGCGGATGGGCGGGTGGTGCCGATCGCGTGAGGGTGGCGCCGCCGGAGCGGTAGGTCTGGCTGATCATCGCCGATCTCAGGCGCCGGATTGTCCAATACGCTACGGGCGTAGCGTATATTGGCGTCGAAGGGCAACTGCCCGGGGGGGAAAACATGGCAGAAACAGCTATACGGCCACTGGATGGCATCCGAGTGATCGACATCGCCAATCACCGGGGTGAACTCGGCGGGAGGCTTCTGGCCGACCTCGGTGCTGAGGTTATCAAGGTAGAGCCGCCTGGGGGTTCGCCCTCCCGCCGTATGGCGCCGTTCCGCGATGGGCGGGAGGGCGAACCCGACGGATCGCTCTACTGGGCTTCGGTTTCGCTCGGAAAGAAGAGCGTGGTACTCGATATCACACAGGATGGGGATCGCGCGAAGCTGCGCGAGCTGCTGGCGGGGGCGGACATCTTCCTCGAGTCGTTCGACCCCGGGTACCTCGCGACGCTCGGGCTTGGGTACGACGACGTGAAGGCGGCGAACCCGGCGCTCGTCTACGTTTCAGTGACGCCGTTCGGGCAGGATGGCCCACGGGCGCACGACCAGGCGACGGACATCACGCTCCAGTCGGCCGGCGGGCTGGTCTCGCTCCAGGGCGACAAGGATCGTCGGCCGATCCCGGTGGGTCAGCCAAACCAGGCTGCGTTCCATGCGGGCGGCCAGGCGGCTGCCGATGCGATCATCGCGCTCAATGAGCGCCGGAGCTCGGGGCTCGGCCAGTACATCGATGTTTCGATGCAGACGGCGATGGTCTGGACGCTCATGAACGCGACAGGATACCCGCCGAACCAGGGGACGAACCCGCCGGGCACCTGCGAGCAGCGCGTCGGTTCGTCGGCCTCGGCCCTCGCGATGTTCGGGATCGACGTCGACATGCCGACGGTGTGGGAGTGCCAGGATGGCTACCTGACTGCGGCATTCGGTGTCGGCGCGGTGGGGGCGAAGAGCCTGGCGGCGATGGTGACGTGGATGGATTCGGAGGGCTACCTCGACGAGCACAAGGATCTCACCGAGGTGAACTGGCTGATGTGGACGGTGGATCTGCTGGAGGGGCGCCTCGATATCGAAAAGCCCCGCCGGCTGGTGCCCCTGGTCGAGTCGTTCATCAAGACTCGCGGGAAGATGGAGCTGCTGGAGCGCGGGGTGAGCCACAGCATCCTGATCGCGCCGTTTTTCAGCACCCAGGACCTGGTCGAGGACCGGCAGATGCAAGAGCGCGGCTACTGGACGGAGATCGCGGGTGTGAAGCACCCCGGCCCGATGGCGTTCACGACTGCGTATGACCTCCGGCCAGTCACTCCGGCCCCCTCGCTGGGCGCCGACCAGGCTGTCGCGAACACTCCGCACACCCCGCTGGCCCCGGCGCCAACGTCCGGGCTGCGGTCGAACGCGTTCAAGGGTCTGAAGGTTGCGGACTTCGCCTGGGTCGGAGTCGGGCCAATCATCGCGAAGGCGCTCTCGGACCACGGCGCAACGGTCGTGCACGTGGAGTCCGAGGGACGTCCCGACGTGCTCAGGACTGCGCCGCCGTTCAAGAACGGACAGTCGGACCTGAACCTGAGCCAGTTCCAGCCGAACTTCAACTCCTCGAAGCTCGGGCTCGCGTGCAACCTCTCAGCCCCGGAGGGGCAGGCGCTCGCGCACAAGCTCATCGACTGGGCGGACGTTGTCGTCGAGTCATTTACCCCTGGCGCCATGGCGCGGCTTGGACTCGGGTACGACGACCTGAGCAAGGACCGCCCGGACCTCATCATGCTGAGCACCTGCCTGCGCGGCCAGACCGGCCCGCATCGCGCGTACGCGGGGTTTGGGGGGCAGGGCGCAGCACTCGGGGGCCTGCACTACATCACGGGCTGGAAGGACAGGCCTCCTGCCGGGCCTTGGGGCGCGTACACGGACTTCATCACGCCGCGCTACGGCGTGAGTCTCCTCACAGCCGCCATCTGGGATCGCGCTCGCACCGGCAAGGGCACGTTCATCGACCTTTCCCAGGTTGAAGCCTCGATTCATTTCATGGAGCCGCAGGTGCTCGACTACACGGTGAACGGCCGCGTCACCGAGGCGCAGGAGGACCGCAACCTGTATTCGTCGCCGAACGGCGTTTTCGAAGTCGTCGGACAGGGCCGCTATGTGGCACTGGGCTGCGAAACGCCGGCGCAGTGGCGCGCGCTCCGTGGCGCCGTGGCTCCGCTCGCGCCGTTCGGGGACGCATCGTTCGATGACCTCGCCGTCCGGCAGGCGAACGCCGACGTGATCGACGCCGCTCTGCGCCCGTGGTTCGCGGACAAGGACCCGTGGAAGGTGACGGCAGATTTGCAGGCCGCGGGTGTGCCGATTTCGGTAGTCGAGTTCCCCTCGGACCTGTACGAGGACCCGCAGCTCATCCACCGTGGATTCTTCGTCACGCTCGACCACGCGAAGATGGGCCCGACTCCGTATGACGGGCTCGTCTCGAAGTTCTCCGGGATGCCGGTGGGGCCGCTCGGGCCTGGCCCGGCGCTCGGTCAGCATACCGATATGGTGCTCAGCGAGATTCTCGGACTGAGCGAGGACGAAGTGGTCGAACTCGCGGTGGCGGGCGTCCTGGCGTAGCAGCAGCTCGCTGGCGTGCATGGGCCGCCCGGTTAACGTTGCGGCCCGCGCCTGCATGCGCGGGTCTGAAACGCGCGGCCCCGCGCCTGACATGCGTCACGATATGAACGCGGGCCTGCCTCGAATGGGAGAACTTCCTAAGTGAAGTCACTTCTAAGAGGTATACGAGTTGCCTGCGCCCGTGAGCGCCAGTACGCGGAGGCCGGGGTCGGCTTCGAGCCGGTCGAGTTCTGCCTTGAGCTCGGCCTGGATTCGGCCCGGCGCTGTTGCGCGTCTCGGGGTCGTTCAGCGTGATGACGAGCACGCCCTCACGAGTGGTCTCGGAGATCATCTTTTCGAACGCCAGTGCAGGCTCCTTGTCGAATGTCGTTTGATTTGCTGCGTTTGGTCCGTGTGGCGCCAGATGGCCCGTGGTCGTAGCTTCGCGCTGCCAGCGAGGGGGTGCGCAGTCGCGGGTATCGCG
>JBPPMX010000139.1:0-22563 GCA_051306275.1 Tepidiformaceae bacterium | reverse complement strand
CTGCCGACCGGGAAATTCAGGTCGTACACGACTTCGATGCCAGAGACCTGCATGAACTGCCCGCCAGCCGACGGGAGCGTTTCCGCTGAGCGCTCGAAGATGGTCTTGAGGTCGGCAGGGGTGACGCCGCTGACGATCGTGACGAAGTTGCCGAAGGGCAACACGTCAATGGTATCGAGGAGCGTGAGAGTGCCGGGAACGGTCCCATCGCGTGGAAGAATGTCGCCCGCGTTCTGGCGGATACCACCGCCGTTCTGGAGGGCAACCACGCGATTCGCCGCGCCACGCGCCGGAAGGCCAAGGCTGTCCGCATAGGAGTCGTAGGCAGCGACGAATGCATCCGCGATGTGGTTGCCGGCGTTGCTTTCCTTCCCACGGACTGTGTCGCGGGACACGTCGAGCAGGACTTCGGTTGTCGCCACAGCGGTCTCGCCGAGTTCAGCAACGCAGTCCTCGATCGGGTCGACGACGGAGGACTGGACGCCAGCATCCGGGGTAACGACGTCGGCCAGGCCGAGGCCGGTGGCCTCCGCGCTCGCGGGAATGATCCGGCGGGGGTAGCTCATCTCGGCGATGATTTCGGAGACTTCGCCGTCGTCGTCGAACTCGACATCGAGGCGCCCGAGGTATTTGTAGTTCCCGGCGGTGGTTACGACGTAGACGGTGCGCCCATCCGCGTCGATGACTTCAAAGGGGTACTCGCCCGCGATGGGAGCCTGTTCGCCAGGCAGAAGCTGGGCTTCATCAGCGAGGGCCGGGCTGGTGAGGAGCTCGTCACCACCTCCCGCGACCGCGATATCGATGCCCGAGAGCATCGGGATGAGTTCGCGGTCGTTCTCGACGCTCTGGAGGTGGCTGACGAAGATGATCTTCTGGACACCCATGCCGAGAAGCCGGTCTATCTCCTCCTGGGCAGCGGCGGCGGTCGCGGTGAGGTCAGGCGTTACCTCGACGTTGCGGGGGCTGGAGATCGTCGGGAGGCTGGGCGTGGTTGCCCCGACGATACCGAAACGCTGACCGGTCGCGGGGTCGACATAGAGCATCGAGCGGCCAATGATGCGGCCGCCCGCAGGGGCGCCATCGATGAGGCCATCCGCATCGACGAGCCCGGCGTAGGCGGCTTCACCCGAGAAGTCGAGGTTTGCGCTGAGGAACGGCTGCGTGCCGCCGAACGCGTTGATGAAGTCGAGAAGGAAGTCCGGCGAGTAGTCGAACTCGTGGTTTCCGAAGATGTGGGCGGTGTACGGGATGGCGGCCTGCCCGAGCGCGTCGCAGACCGGGTTGCCGTCCTGCTGCGAGCAGGTGAGAGCCGCTGACGCGAGGAAGGCATCGCCCGCGTAGACGTTCACGATGGCGTTGCCGAGTGTCGTGGCCTCGTCGATCTGGTCATCGGTAACGGTCTTGTAGGCAGCGATGCCGCCGATGGGGAGCGCGACGCTTGAGCCGCCAGCGTCGACCGCGTAGGTAAGCGGGCTGAGCGAACTCTCACCATCGTTGCTATGAAGGAGGGTGAGTGTGCCCGCGCCATCGCCTTCGTCGGCATTTGCCTCGGAGACGGGGTTCGCGAGTGGCTGGGGCTGGACCGCGAACGCCGCAGCGATGAGAAGGGCGAGCGCGATCATCGGGCGGGCTGGGAGATGCAGTCGTAAACGGCGCAAAA
This sequence comes from Tepidiformaceae bacterium, assembly GCA_051306275.1. Lineage (GTDB taxonomy): Bacteria > Chloroflexota > Dehalococcoidia > Tepidiformales > Tepidiformaceae > JBPPMX01. The sequence goes on along the minus strand of JBPPMX010000139.1, from coordinate 20,903 downwards.
GGAAGCTCCTGATCCGAAAGGGGTCGGGGGCGAGTTTGAGATGCTCGGGTTAACCCGCGTGGAACGGAATGTGAACGGCTTCCGCGAGGGGGACGGAGGCGATACGCTCGCGTGGTGAGTGAACGGCTTCGCGCGGCGGTAATCGGCCTGGGGTCGATGGGTTCGAACCATGTCCGGGTGCTTTCGGAGATGGAGGGCGTCGACCTGGTCGCCCTATGCGACAACGACGCGGAGCGGGTGGGGAAAGCGCCGGGCGGGCGTGTGATCGCCGGGTTTACGGATGTCGGGCTGATGCTCGCGGAGACGCAGCCACAGATGGTCTCGGTGGTGGTGCCGACAGGGCTGCACGAGGAAGTCGCGATGGCGGTCATCGGCGCGGGGGCGAATGTCCTCATCGAGAAGCCGATCGCCGCGACACTCGATGCCGGCGCACGCCTAGCGCGTGCGGCCGAGGCGCGTGGAGTCATCCTGACGGTCGGGCACATCGAGCGGTTCAACCCGGCGATCCGGGAGTTGAAGCGGCGGCTGGACGAGGAGCAGGGGGGCCGCGTGCTGCAGATTCGCGCACGGCGAGTCGGGCCGTTCCCGCAGCGGATCCGGGACGTGGGCGTCATCCACGACCTCGCGCCGCACGACATCGACATCATGCGCTACCTGCTCGGGCAGGAGGTCGAACGCGTCTATGCGGAAGCGCGGCGGCACGTGCATACGGCGAACGAGGACATGTTCGTCGGGATGTTGCACTTCGCCGATGGGACGCTGGGAGTGCTCGACATCAACTGGCTGACGCCCGCGAAGGTGCGGGAGCTGATGGTGCTGTGCGAGAAGGGGATGTTCGTCGTCGACTACATCGGGCAGACCCTGACGTTCTACGAGAACTACGCGGCCCAGGCGCGCGAGGGCGCTCCGATGAGCGTGACCGAGGGGCCGATGATCCGGTACCCGAGCGCACAGCGCGAGCCCCTGCGGCTGGAGCTTGAAGCGTTCCGGGATGCGGTACGCGACCATCTCCCGGCGCCGGTCGGGGCCCGCGACGGACTGGCTGCGCTGGCTGTAGCGGAGGCCCTGGTCGAATCCGCGGATCGGGCGCAACCGGTACGGGTTGCTGAGATCGCGGTCTAGGGAAGGCGCCATGAATATCGCGGTCGTCGGGATTGGGAGGATCGGGTTACCGGTCGCGGCGAAGCTCGCCTCAGCCGGGCATAGCGTGTTCGGGTGCGACATCAACGCCGAGCGGGTGGCGATGGTGAACCGGGGTGAGAACCCGATCCCTGACGAAGCAGGGCTGGGGGACCTGCTGAAGGCCGTGAGCGCCACCGGGCGGCTCCAGGCGACTACGGACACGGCAGGCGCTGTCGCAGGCTGTGAGACGGTGCTGTTCGCGGTGGCGGTGGATGTCGATGCGGAGGGCCGGGCCGACCTCTCAGGGCTGCTGGCGGCGTGCGGAGACGTGGCGACGGGGATGCGCCCCGGGACGCTCTGCATCTTCGATACGACGCTTCCGGTGGGGACGACGCGGCGGCTGCTGGCGCCTGCGCTAGAAGCGAGCGGATTGCGGCTGGGGGCAGACTTCTACGCGGCGTTCAGCCCGGAGCGGCTGCTCATGGGCCGCATCCTCGAGGACATGGCGAAGTACCCGAAGGTGGTGGGAGGGCTGGATGCGGAGAGTGGGCGTCGAGCGGCAGCGTTCTATCGCGAGGTGCTGGGGGGCGAAGTCATCGAGCTGGCGAACGCGGAGACAGCCGAGCTGAGCAAGATCGCGGAGGGCGTCTACCGCGACCTGAACATCGCGCTGGCGAACGAGCTCGCACAGGTGGCCGACCTGCACGGGATCGACATCGCCGAGGTGACGCGGGCGGCGAATACCCAGCCATATTCGCACGTGCACGTACCCGGGACGGGAGTCGGGGGGCACTGCATCCCGGTGTACCCGCGGTTCCTCATGCAGGGGGAAGGGCCAAGCGCACTGGCGGCACTGGGACGTGAGATCAACGACGGGATGCCGGGGTACGCGGTGCGCCGGGTGGAGGAACTGGTCGGAGGCCTGAGCGGCAAGTCCGTCCTCATCCTGGGGCTGACGTTCCGGCCGAATGTAGCGGTGACGCCCCACACGAACGCGGTCGACCTGCTGAGGGAGTTCAGCGCGCGGGGAGCGCTGGTTCGTGGGCACGACCCGTTGCTAAGCGAAGCGGGGGTTCGCGCGCTCGGGTTCGAGCCCGCGGGTGAGCTAGCGGGGTACGACGTGGCCGTGGTGCACGCGTACCACCGCGAGTATGCAGACGTGGACTGGGCGACGGTCGCGCCACTGGTCGTGGACGCGCGGAACGCGATGGACAGGGTGGCGGTGGAAGCGGCGGGTGTGCGTTACCTCGGGATAGGCCGTCCCGTCACTCCGACGCGTTAGTCCGCGACGACGCGGAGGATGCCGCGATCGAACGTCAGGACGTAGAGTTCGCCGACATCATCTTCGGCAAAGGACGTGATGGTTGCGCCACTCTCGATGAGGAGGCGCGGCTGGACCGCGCCACCGGATGCGGCGGCAATGGCATCGAAGCCCCAGATGTTCCCGCTGCAGTAGTCACCGTAAACGTAGGTCCCCACGAGGCCGGGCATCGAGTTGCCGCGGTAGACGAACCCGCCAGTGACGGAGCAGGAACCGTCGTCGCGATCGTAGCTGACGACGGGGAGAGTGAGTCCGGCCTGGTCGCAACTTGAGGCGTCGTAGCACTCGTCGCCTTCCATGATGCTCCAGCCGTAGTTCGCCCCGGGGAGGATGAGGTCGATCTCCTCCAATGTGCCCTGGCCTACATCGCCCGCCCAGAGGGCGCCGGTTTCGCGGTCGAAGCTGAAGCGCCACGGGTTCCGGAAACCGTATGCCCAGGTTTCGGGGTGGACGTCATCGTCGTCGGCGAAGGGGTTATCGGCGGGGATGGCGTAGGGCTCAGAGGCCGAGGATTCGCTGACGTCGATGCGGATGATGGAGCCGAGAAGGTTCGCTTCGAGATCCTGTCCGTTGGCACGCGGCCCCCCATCGCCGAGGCCGAGGTAGAGCAGTCCATCGGGGCCGAAGGCGACCTTCCCGCCGTTGTGGTTGGCGGCCGGCTGTGGGACTTCGAGGATCTCCAGTTCGGACGCCGGGTCGATGGTGATTGCGCTGCCGGAGCCGGACGTTTCCATGCGGGTGAGCACGGTGCGGCGCGGGCCACCGGAGGCAGAGTAGTAGAGGTAGACGTATCCATCGGACGCGAAGAATGGGGAGAGCGCCATTCCGAGGAGTCCCTCCTCGTTCCCATCGCGGGAGACGGAGCCGGTGTGGTCGAGGGCGGTGCGGGCGTTCGAAGGGCTTCCCGAGTCGAAGGCAACGACCGTCCCATCCTGCTCGGCCAGCAGGAATGCGGAGGTCCCGGGGAGCTGGAGCATTTCGACGGGGCGGTCGAGGGAACGCATCCCGGGGAACGCGATCTCAAGCCCGATGCTGGCGACCGGGGTTGTTGCCGGGCCGGCGCTCGCGGCTACAGAGGGGACGAATGTGCGCGTCACGGTGGCGGACGCCGGGACCGTCGATGCGTTCGCGCCCCTATCGCTTGAGCTACACGCGGCGGCGAGCATCAGTAAGAGGAAACCAAGGGCGAGGTGTGGCTTCGCCAAGGGACTTCGCTGCAAATCGCGCTCCGTGATCAGCGTTCGAGGCGGCGGGTCGCCTCTTCGAGGCCTGCCCGGAGGTCGGCCTTGTAGCCATTCTCGCGGAGAAGGCGTCCAAAGGAGGTAAGGAAGAAGAGGACGTTGCCAGGCGTGGAGGATTCGCCCATGAGCCCGACGCGCCAGACCTTGCCGCGGAGGTCGCCGAGACCGCCGCCGATCTCAATCGAGTTGTTGGCCAGGAGCGCGCCGCGAACGGCCAAATCGTCGACGCCTTCGGGGATGGCGACGGTGGTGAGGACAGGCAGCCGGTGCCGCTCCTCGGCGTGGAGGGAGAGGCCCATCGCCTCGAGCCCGGCCTGGAGGGCACGGCCGTTCCGTTCGTGGCGTGCCCAGCGGTTCTCGAGGCCTTCGTCGAGGACGACCTGGAGTGCGGCGTGGAGCGCGTAGATCATGGAGATGGGGGCGGTGTGGTGGTAAGAGTGGCGTTCGCCCCAGTAGGAGTCGAGGAGGCCGAGGTCGAGGTACCAGGTGTTGCAGGGAGTCTCGCGCGAGCGGACGGCCCGGAGCGCAGCGCTGGAGAGCGTGATCGGAGACACGCCCGGCGGGGCGGATAGGCATTTCTGCGTGCCTGAGTAGACCGCATCGGCGCCCCATTCGTCGACGGTGACCGGGACGCCACCGAGGGACGTGACGCAGTCGACGACGAGAAGCGCGCCGGCATCGTGGGCGATGCGCGAGATCTCGTCGATCGGCTGGAGAATCCCTGTGGACGTTTCCGCGTGGACGATGGTGACCACCTTGACGGGGCCAGCCTGCTCCACCGCGAGGGCGATGGCTTCCGGGTCGATGGCGGTTCCCCAGGGGACATCGACGCGGGTGACGATGCCGCCGGCACGCTGGGCCATTTCGACCATGCGGCCGCCAAAGTACCCGCAGACGCCGGAGATAACACGGTCACCCGGTTCGACCAGGTTCATGACGGCGGCTTCCATGCCGCTGGTACCCGTACCCGGCGTCGCGAGCGTGAAGTCGTTCTCCGTGAGCATCGCGCGGCGCAGCATGTCGCGGCATTCATCCATGATCCGGATGAACTCGGGGTCGAGGTGGCCGAGGATGGGCGACGTCATCGCCTGGAGGACGGAGGGGTGCGCGCCGCTGGGGCCAGGGCCCATCAGGAGGCGGCTGGGAGGGTTAAGCCGGGGGGTGGAGGACATGCGGCCTATGGTACTGCCCCAGTACCTCAGGCGGTGCGCTGGTAGATGGGCTGCCAGGGGGCCGTGCCGCGGATGATGTCGCGGATCGCCTCGCGTTCGCGGGTGCGCAAGCCATCGAGAGCATTGTTCAATGCGTCGAGCGCAGGTGTGCCGGCCAAGCGGGAAGCGAGAGGCGCGAGCGTCTCGCCTTCAACGAGGGCGCGGACGGTGTGGGGCCACGGGAGGAAGGAGAAGTTTCGGGGCATCCCAAATGCGCCGCGATGCTGCCCGAGCCACATATAGCGCTCCTGGACGGACGTGACAGGTTCGACGACGGTCACGAGCGCACCTTCATCGGGGCGGGTACGCGTGTCGACGAGGAGGCGCTCGGGGAAGAGCGAGAACGCGAGGGTGATGACGTCGGCTTCGCGGAGGATGTGGCCCACGGCCTCGGGGTCAAGGTTCAGTCCGTTGTCGGTGAGCATCGGTGTTTCCTCGTTTTGCGTGCACGGTTGAAGAGCCAGAAGGGGGCGCGGACTGTGTCCACGCCCCCTCGGGGATCCCGTCACAACGCCCGGAGAGGGCGAGGGGGCGGAGTGCTGCCTAGTACATCGGCGGGGCGGAGGGCATCATCGCCGCACCCTGGTTCTCGGGACGGTCGGTCACGAGACAGTTGGTCGTGAGGACCATGGCGGCGATGGAGACCGCGTTTTCGATAGCCGAGCGGGTCACCTTGGCCGGGTCGATGATGCCCTTGGACACCATGTCGCCGTACTCGTCGCGCTGGGCGTCGTAGCCTTCGCCCTTCTTGAGCTTCTTCACTTCCTCGACGACGACGGAACCATCCTTGCCGGCATTGATGGCGATGCGGCGGAGGGGCTCTTCGAGGGCGCGGCGGAGGATTCGGGCGCCGGTGGCCTCGTCTCCTTCCAGCTTGAGCTTGTCGAGGGCGGGAAGCGCGTTGATGAGAGCGACACCACCACCGGGGACGATGCCTTCTTCGACCGCGGCGCGGGTGGCGCTGAGGGCGTCTTCGACGCGGTGCTTCTTTTCCTTGAGCTCAACTTCGGTGGCGGCGCCGACCTTGATGACGGCGACGGAGCCAGCGAGCTTGCCGAGGCGCTCCTGGGCCTTTTCACGGTCCCAGTCGCTCTTGGCCTCATCGAGGATCGCGCGGATCTGGCCGATGCGGGCATCGAGATCCTTCTTGCGGCCCTTGCCTTCGATGATCGTGGTCTCTTCCTTGGTCGAGCTGACACGGCGGGCGCGACCGAGGTCACCGACTTCGACGGAATCGAGCGTGCGGCCGATCTCGGCGGAGATGACGGTGGCGCCGGTGAGGACGGCGAGGTCGCCCAGGTTGTCCTTCTGGCGGTCGCCGAAGCCCGGGGCCTTCACGGCGAGGATGTTGATCGTGCCGCGGAGCTTGTTGACGGCGAGGGTGGCGAGAGCTTCGCCTTCGACGTCACCGCAGATGATCACGAGGTTCTTCGAGACCTGGAGGAACTTCTCGAGAAGCGGGAGGATCTCCTGGACGGAGCCGAGCTTCTGGTCGGTGATGAGGATGTAGGGGTCCTCGATAACGGCTTCCATGCGGTCCGGGTTGGTCACGAAGTAGGGGCTGATGTAGCCGCGGTCGAAGGCCATACCGTCAACATACTCGACTTCGGTCTGGATGCCCTTGGACTCTTCGACGGTGATGACGCCGTCCTTGCCGACCTTCTCCATGCACTCGCCGATGAGGTTGCCGATGGAGGCGTCGTTGTTCGCCGAGATCGCGGCGACCTGGGCCATCTGGCCACGCTCGGTGACCTTGATGCTGTTCTTCTTGATGGCTTCGACGAGGACGGCGGAGCCAGCTTCGAGGCCGCGCTTGAGGCCCATCGGGTTCGCGCCAGCGGCGACGTTCTTGAGGCCTTCCTGGACGATAGCCTGGCCGAGAACGGTGGCGGTGGTGGTGCCGTCACCCGCGATGTCGTTCGTCTTGGAGGCGATCTCCTTGGCGAGCTGGGCACCGATGTTCTCGAAGGGGTCTTCGAGTTCGATGTCCTTGGCGATGGTGACGCCGTCGTTGGTGATTGTGGGAGCGCCGAACTTCTTATCGAGAACGACGTTGCGGCCCTTGGGGCCGAGGGTGATCTTTACGGCATCAGCGAGGGAGTCGATCCCGCGCTTGAGGGCGTGTCGCGCTTCTTCGTCGAAGAGCAGTTGCTTGGCCATTGGGTAGAGCTACCTCTGGAAGGAAAGAGTTGTGCCGGAAGATATTAGCACTCCCTGTCAATGAGTGCTAATCGGCCTGGCGGGGAGAGATCCGGTGACCGGGATAGACTCAGCCGAATAGATCGTGTGTGATCCGGCGATGCGATGGCGAGCGGGTGGGTTGTGGCGCGACCGGGACTTCCTCTGGCTCTGGGGAGGCCAGAGCATCTCCATGTTCGGGACGATGGTCGGGCAGCTTGCGCTGCAGTTCACGGCGATCCTTGCGCTGGAGGCGACCCCGCTGCAGGTGAGCGCGCTGGCGCTATGCCAGCTCATACCGGGGTTCGTCGTTGGGCTGTTTGCGGGGGTGTGGGCGGACCGCGGAGACCGCCGGCGCATGATGATTGTGGCCGACGCGGGGCGCGGGATCGTGCTCGCGACGATCCCGCTGGCCTGGACGCTCGACGCACTGACGATTGAGCAGTTGTACCTGGTCGGGCTGCTGGTCAGCGCGATGACGGTCTCGTTCGACGTGGCATACCAGGCGTACCTGCCCGAGATCGTAGAGCGCGACCAGCTGATCGACGCGAACAGCAAGCTGACCGCAAGTGCTTCGGTGGCGGAAATGGGCGCGTTCTCGATCGCGGGGTGGCTTGTACAGCTCCTGACCGCGCCGATCGCGATCCTCGTGGACGCGGCGTCGTTCGTTGGGTCAGCGCTGCTCCTCGGGCGAATTCGGAAGGCCGGGCGGGCCGCACCGGAGGAGCGGCCCGCTGAGGAAAGGGGGATGCTGCGAGAGGCACGCGCCGGGCTGCGTGAGACGTGGCGGCAACCCGTCGTCCGGTCGCTGGCGGTGGCGAACCTGATGCTCGCATTCACGAGCCGCATGGTCGGCGTGTCGATCCTGCTCTATCTGACGCGTGAGGCCGACTACAACCCCGGCGTGCTCGGGGTGATCTTCGCGATCGGCGGCGCAGGGTCCGTGGCGGGTGCAATCATCGCCGGGCGTTCGCGAGCGGGGTTCGGGCCGTCGATCACGGTGGCGTTGCTGCTCGTGAGCATTGGGACGGCGTTCGTGCCGATGGTCTCGGAGGTTTCGATCCTGGGGGTGGCCCTGCTAGCCGGAAGCCAGGTGGTTACCGACCCCGCGTGGACGTTTTTCAACGTGAACGAACTGACGACGCGGCAAGGCCTGGTGCCGATCGACATGCAGGGGCGCGTGAGCGCGAGCGTGCGTGTGCTGGAGTTCGGTGGGGAGTTAGCAGGGACGGTGGTTGGCGGGCTCATCGCGAGCGAGATAGGACTGCGGGAAACGCTGGTTGTTGCGGTGTGTCTGATGGCGCTGAACGCGGTGGTGTTCGCAGCCTCGCCGGGCGGAATCCGGAACCGGCGAGGACTGAAAGTGGCGAGCGCGGGAGTCTAGCTCCTCCCGAACTCGCCAGCTCTATCCGGCGCGCTTCGCGTCGCGGGCCTGGTCCTTGACGGCCTTCGCGGCCTCGCCAACGGCGTCGCCAGCATCGCGGGCGGCATCCTTAGTCTTGCCGAGGGACTCGCGAAGCTCGCCCTTCTGCTGCTGCTCGCGGCCATCGGCGGCGAGTTCGGGCTTGTCGGTCGCTTCTCCGACCTTCTCCTTCACGGAGCCGATGCCCTGGTCGAGCTTGCCCTTCATACGATCCTTATCCATTGGTTCCATCCTTTTCGTTGCTGTGCGAGAGGCGCTGGCGCTGCTCGGCGAGCTCGCGCTCCATGTTCTCGCGTTGCTTGAGTTGCTCGGTCGCGTCCAGGACGAGGGGGCCAGCGGACAACCCGACCGCAACCGGGGCGGGGTCGCTGAAACGGTGGTGGTTGAGGTTTGCATGCTCGAAATTGACGGTGACGCGACCGGGGGCAGCCTCTGCGACTTCGTCTCGACGAAGCCAGTAGTCGCGCCGGATTGGGGCATCGACCTTGAAGAAGTCGTCACGCACTTCCTTGATGAGTCCCATCTCGCTGCCATCGCAGCTAAAGACGGGGGTGCCCGTGACAAGGGGCACGGCCTGGTTCCGCGTTCGCGCGTCTTGTTCGTTCATGGGTAACCTCCTGCGTGACCCCCGGGAGGGTACGCGCCATCGAGATGACCAGACCAGCGTAGACAGGAGGGCGTTGCGGACCGACCGGCAGGAGGGCGCTGAGTGTTGCGTTAGGCTTGCGGTCTCAGGTGCGGGGGTTGGCGAGGGTCGCCTGGACGACCTGCCCGAGGTAGCCACGTTCGTCGTGGAGCGCCGTCGTGATGACACCGTGGCCCGTCGATGCTGGGCGGGCGACGGATGAGAGATGGAACCATGCGCCAACGGGCATGCGGTTGAGGTACATCGTGATATCGACGTTGATGAAGCCCCAGCCGTTCTCAGTTTCGAAGCCGCCGAGGGCGTTCCCGAAGTCGGAGAGCGACGCGAGATGGGTCAGTGGCGATGTGGTTTCGCCTTCGATGAGCGGGTGGGGAAAGCGCATCCAGGCGGCGCGAGCGCCCGTGCGGGCATCGGTATCGCCGCTCGTCCAGGCGACCTCGACGGTGGTGTGGTATCCGACGAAGCGGGTGTGGCCCGCACCCGCGAGCGGGGCGATTGTGAGGCGATCCGGCGGCGGGATCTCTTCGCCCTCGTCGGAGAAGGATGCTGGGATCGAAACCGGCGGGTCGGACTCCTTAAGGAGAATGGCGGTCGCGCGGGTGACTTCGGTTTCGCCGGCGAAGAGCGAGGCTTCGACTGCGTGAATCCGGCGGCCTTCGCGGACAGAGCGCGTGACGACCCGCAGGGGCTGCACGGGCACCTGGCGGAACAGGTCCACGGTCAGGCGAGCAACGCGCCAGCCGGGAACGTCGAAATCGCGGGAGATTGCGTAGGCGAGGAGGCCGGCGGGCGGGCCGCCGTGGACGAGCGCATCGCCCCATGCGCTGCGGGAGATGTCGGTCGGCAGGAATGTGCCATCAGGGTGGGGGATGAAGACGGAAGGCAAGAAGCATCGATCCGGCTGGAGTGTGGTTTCGAGCCTACCGGTGAGTGGGGTGATGTGCGAGTCAGGCGAAGGAGTTGTAGGCGGCCTGGAGGTCGGCGAGCGGGGCGGAGATGGGGCCGAGAGTGAATCCGCCGGAGGGAATCGTCGACCCGAGGCGGGTAGCCGGGACGTTGTGCTCGGCAGCGAGGTTGGTGAGCCGCGAGGTGGAACCGGGGAGGGCAGAGACGATGATTCGACCCTGGGCTTCGCCGAAGAGGGCAGAATCAAGGCGGCCCTCGACCGCGGCGTCGGCGCGGAAGCCGGTGTCACCGAGGATGGAGCACTCGGCGAGCGCTACGGCGAGGCCGCCTTCCGCGCAGTCGTGGGCGGAGAGGAGGAGGCCTTCGCGATGGGCCTGCAGGACGAGCTTCTGGAGACGGGATTCCAGGTCGAGGTCGACCGTCGGGAGTCCGGCGACGGTGCTGTGGACGGCTTCAAGGTATTCGCTGCCCGCCAGGGAGGCGGCGCGCTGGGTCAGTTCGCCGCCGAGGAGTAGGACGTCTGCGTCGACGCGGGTGAAGCCGGCGGTGAAGTGCTTCGTGACGTCGTCGAGGATGCCGAGCATGCCGACGACGGGGGTGGGGTAGACGGGGCGCCCGCCGGTCTCGTTGTAGAGGCTGACGTTTCCGCTGACGACGGGGGTCTCGAAGAGTTCGCAGGCAGCAGAGATCCCACGGATGGACTGCTCCATCGCGTAGTAGACGTCGAGCTTCTCGGGGTTACCAAAGTTCAGACAGTCCGTGATGGCGACCGGCGTGGCGCCGGTGCAGACGATGTTGCGCGCGGCTTCGGCGACGGCGATCGCACCCCCGGCGAAGGGGTCGAGGAAGACGAGGCGTGGGTTGCAGTCGGTTGTGATGGCGATGCCACGGTTTGTACCAGGGACGCGGAGGACGGCCGCATCGCCACCGGGAGGGACGACCGTGTTGGCCAGGACCTGGTGGTCGTACTGGCGGAAGATGGCGCGCTTGCTTGCGATGTTCGGGCGGGCGAGGAGCTGGAGGAGGCTGGCGGTCGCATGTTCGGCGTGGAGGTCTGGGAGGGAGTCCAGGTCGAACTTGTTCAGCTCGGCGAGTGCGGCCGGGCGGACGCCGTCGCGCGTGTACTGGGGCGGCTCGGTCGCGATCTCGACGGGGACGCGGGCAACTTCGATGCCGTTGTCGTGGATCACGACTTCATTGCCGCCGGTGACCTGGCCGATCTCCTCGCAGTGAAGCTCCCAGTGCTGGAAGAGAGCAGTGACATGCGAGACGTACTCACGCTTCGCGATGATGAGCATGCGCTCCTGGCTCTCGCTGAGCATGATCTCGTAGGGGGTCATGCCGTGTTCGCGGCGGGGGACCTTTGTGAGTTCGAGAACGGCGCCCGAGTTGCCCTTCGCGCAGCACTCGAGGAGTGAGCTGGTGAGGCCCGCAGCGCCGAGGTCCTGGATGCCGACGACCCAGTCGCGGTGTTCGCTCGCGAGTTCGTAGCAGGCTTCCATGAGGAGCTTCTCAAGGAAGGGGTTGCCGACCTGGACGGCCGGGCGCATTTCCTCGAAGCGCGCTTCCGGATCCGTGCGAGAGGCAAGCCCAGAGGCGCCGTGGATACCGTCGCGGCCCGTATCGGCGCCGACGAGGAGGATGGCGTTGCCTTCCCCGGTCGCGCGGGCGGAAGCGAGCTTATCGGTATCGGCGAGGCCGACGCACATCGCGTTCACGAGCGGGTTGCCGTTGTACGAGGAGGAGAAGAAGACCTCGCCGCCAACGGTAGGGATGCCGAGGCAGTTGCCGTACCCACCAATGCCGGACACGACACCTTCGAAGATGTAGCGGTTCTGCGGGTCATCGGGCGGGCCGAAGCGGAGCGAATCGAGGATGGCGATCGGGTAGGCGCCCATCGCGAAGATATCGCGGACGATGCCGCCGACGCCCGTGGCGGCGCCCTGGTAGGGCTCGATCGCGGACGGGTGGTTGTGCGACTCGACCTTCATGACAATGCAGAGGCCGTCGCCGATATCGATCGCGCCGGCGTTTTCCGCGCCCACCTTCGTGAGGATGCGGTCGCCGGAGGACGGGAACAGGCGCAGGAGGGGCTTGCTGTTCTTGTAGCCGCAGTGCTCGGACCATAGGGAGCCAAACATCCCGAGCTCGACCTCGTTCGGTTCGCGGCCGAGGCGCTGGACGAGGAGATCGTATTCGGGGCGGGAGAGGGCTACGGCGTCGAGGGCTTCCTGTTCGACCACGGGATAGAGGGTACAGGTGACGCGAGACAGGTGATAGGGATGACGAGATGCGACCGGGCTACTCGGTCGGGGCTTCGATGATCCGGATCCCCGCTATGCGGTCGTGAAGCATGCGGCGCGCCGGGTGACGGAGGGATAGAGCGGCCACAACGATGTACGGGCTCGCGATGACGAGAAGAATCGCGATGCGGGCGCCGTACGGGAGTCCTGTACCTTCGCGGACCTCGTGGCCGAGGGAGCCAACATAGAGGTAGAGCATGAGGACGATGAAGGCGGCGCCCCCAGGCACAGTGAGCAGGGCGCGAATGAGGGCAGCGTTGACTGACGGTCTGTCACCGGTGGCGGGTGCGACGGCGCGGAGGCCCATCAGGCGCATCCCGGGTGACCGGCCCAGCGACCAGAATGCCGCGAAGTACGCGACGAGGACGAAGAGCGCCAGGACCGCGGCGATGACCAGCGGGACGCGCAGGAAATGGAGTGCGGCGATGAACCCGTCCGCAAGGAGGATGCAGAAGAGCCAATCGATGACGAACGAGGCGAAGCGAGTCGAGAGAGGCGGCCCGGTCCTTGTGTCGTCGTCCGAGGCGAGGTCCCGGTAACGCCGTGCGAACCCCGAGTGGGTGCGGTTGGGGCCGTCAGTGAGCATCCTTAGAGGAGAATCGACCGCCGGGTACGGAAGCCGAAGGCAGATCGGTGACGGATACGGGGCGATTGGGGCTAGTCGAACTGGTATTGGATGGACGCGAGTGCGTCGGGGTCGAAGCGGAACTCGGTGGGCTCGGCATCTTCCGGGATCACGAAGGCAACGATGATGGTGACCCGATCGTCCTCCCCGATGACCCGCGTTGTCGCTCGTCCATCGACGAGGATCAGTTCAACACCAACCCGGCCCTCGTCGCCGCCTTCGAGGAAACGGAGGGAAGCGGCATCGCGCTCGACACGGTAAGACTCCGAATCGCGGTTGTCGTAGGTGAGCTCGAACGCGATGAGCCTCTCTCCGCGCCCCGGGATGATGCTGACGATGTCCTGCGCCGGGTCATAGGCCCGCTCAAGGGTGACCGAGACGACGGGGATATCGTTGTAGTCACGGTAGTCGATGCGGGGAGCGGGAAGCCCTGCGACGAGGCCGTCGTAGTCGGCTTCGACAACTTCTGCATGGTTGACGAGGGCGATGACAGCGACGATCGCAGCTCCGTAGCCGATGCCGATGATGGGCCCGAGGATCGCCGAGATTACGTGGTTTGCCCGGGAGGCCGCCCCCGCTTCAGCGGACAGGGCGAACGGCGGGAAGCGGTCCGTGAAGGACGCGAAGTAGCCCATCACGCGGTAGTACCAGCGCAGGATCCCGGTCACAAATCCGAAGAGGCCGCGCGGGTAGTTGCCGGCGATTAGGATCGCGAACCAGGCGATGACGACAACGACGAATAGGGCGGACCAGAGGAAGCTGAGCAGGATGAGGTGTGGGATGAGCAGGAGCCCCTTCCAGAAGAACACCTGCCAACGGGAAAGGGAACCGTCAGCCGGACGTTCGTACTCCAGGGCGACAGGGCTACCGGCTGAGTCGAACGATGGGAAGCGGTCTGTCAGGAGTGTGGCGTAGGCGGTGAAGCGGGCGGTCCAGGCGAGGTAGCCGGTCGCGGAATCGAACAGCCAGACGGGGTACTTCTTCTTCAGAAAGACAGCGATCCAGCCGGAGGAGAGTGCTCCCTGGCCGAGAACTCCGAGGATGTAGGCGAAGATGAGAAGCGGGAAGAGGAGTATGCCGCGGAAAAGCGTGGAGAGACGGCTGAGGCGGTCGGGGTACGTGACGTCGAACCACATCGGGTAGGGGTCGGAGGGCGACGCGGGGGCAGCAGCGGTGCGCGGCAGGACCGGCGGAGGAGCTGGGGGCGGTACCACCGGGGCAACGGCAACTGATCCCCCGGCGGGCGGCTCAACCGGGGCGCCCGGTTCGGGTGCGGGCGTGGATGGTGGTGCCGGGGCCGGCGGAGGTAGGTCGGGGGTACCGATCGCAGGCGCAGGCTCGGGGTCCCATGAGAGCTGCGGGCCGGACGAGGCAGGCGGCTCCCACGGGGTCGTGATGTCCCAGGGGTCGCGGAGGGGCGGAGGCTGCGCAGGATGCGGCGGCTTCTCACGACCGAAGCCCGGCGGGAGTGGGCCACCGGGCTGTGCTTGCGGGTCTTCGGGGGAGCCTGGGGCGTCGCTCACGCTCTGGGTTGCCTCAATTCAGGCTGAAGGGTGGGTACTCGTCCGTGACGTTGTAGACGTAGGCGTTCACGCTGGTGGACCGGCGGAGGTAGCCGGCAAGGAAGTTGTGAAGCCACGGTGGCACGGAGCCTGTGAACAGCGCCGCGAACCACGCAATGACAACTACGACCGCAACCGCGTAGCCCAGCAGACTCACGATGATGAGCTGAGGGAAGGCCATGATGATCCGGATGGGCCAGAAGGTCGTCAGGCGGTTACGGCCGGTGGACTGCTCAGCCATCGTGACGCGGACCGGATACGGGATCTCATCGCAGAGAGCGAACGGAGGATACTTACCTGTGAGGAGCAGGGCGTAGCCATTCGCGCGGGCGGACCAGCGAATGAATCCGTGGGTGAAACGGAGCATCCGCACGGGATAGCGACCCGTGAAGACGATGGCAAACCACGAGATGAACCAGCCAAGCGCAGCAGCGAAGCCAACGAAGTAGAGGGCGACGACATGCGGGATGAGGTAGAGGATGCGGAGGAGAACGGAGAGGCGGTTCTGAGGCTGACGACCGTCAACATCGACAACTACCGGGTAGCTGTTGGGCATAGATGACAACGCGAATCCTCCGGAGCCGGGCACGTGGGCTGCCCCGCGCGGTTCACTCGTCGGGCGAAGAGTACACCCTGCGCCAGGAAGTGTTGAATCGCCTATACCAGCGCGCGTTACGCAAGCCTAGACGATGGCGAGCGCGGAGCGGATGAACGACTCCCAGATCCGGTTGCCATCGGCGCCTCCGGTGAGGGCTTCGCCCGCCCGTTCGGGGTGGGGCATCATCCCGAGGACGTTGCCGCGAGCGTTGATGATCCCGGCGATGTTGCGGGCGCTGCCGTTGGGATTCGACTCCGGAGTGACTTCGCCTGCGGGGTCGCAGTAGCGGAAGACGACGCGGCCATCGCGCTCGAGCTGGTTGAGGGTGGCGTCATCGGCATAGTAGTTGCCTTCGCCGTGGCTGATGGGGATGTGGAGGACGGTCCCAGCGTCGATTCCGGCGGCCCAGGGGGTGTCGCCTCCCTCGCGGCGGAGGTCGGTCCACTCGCAGCGGAACTGGAGGCTGTCGTTTCGCATGAGGACGCCGGGCAGCAGGCCGCTTTCGCAGAGGACCTGGAAGCCATTGCAGATACCGATGACCGGACCGCCGCGTTCCGCGAAGGCGGAGACGGCTTCCATCACCGGGGAGAAGCGGGCGATGGCCCCGCAGCGGAGGTGGTCGCCATAGGAGAACCCGCCGGGGAGGACCACGGCGTCGTAGCGGGAGAGGTCGGCTTCGCGGTGCCAGAGGATGTCGGCCTGCTGCTCAAGGACATCATGGAGGACGTGATAGCAATCGCGGTCAGACCAGGTCCCGGGGAAGCGGATGATGGCGAAACGCATGGGGAGAGTGTACGGGTGCGAGCCCGGGAGTGACGAGCGGAAGGCCGCTCAGCGCGAGGAGATGACTGGCGGCTCGGGAAGCTCAGGCCGGGCGATGGCCGCGAGCTCTTCGGCACTCGGGGCGGGGTACTCGATGCGCGGGTGGTACACGGCGCGGAGGGTGGCCTTGAAGCTGGAGGCGACATCCTGGAGTTCGCGCATGGTTATGTCGCATTCGTCGAGTTGGCCCTCCGCCAGACGTTCGCCGAAGACGCCGTCGACAAGCTCGTCGATGCGGGAGCGGGCACGATCACCGGCGGCGCGGACAACGGCCTCGCAGGAATCGGCGAGCATGACGATCGCGGTTTCCTTCGTCTGCGGGCGGGGGCCGATGTAGCGGAAGGCGGCCGGATCCGGCGATTCCTGGCTATCACCGGAAGCACGACGGTAGAAGAAGGTGACGAGGCGAGTGCCGTGGTGCTGCGGGATGAAGTCGCGGATGACGGGCGGGAGGCGGTGGCGACGAGCGATATCGATGCCATTGGTGACGTGGTCGATGATCCGGCGGGCGCTCTCGGTGGGCGGAAGTTCGTCATGCGGGCTCGCTTGGCCATCGATCATGTTCTCGATGTAGTACCGCGGCTGCGCGATCTTCCCGATGTCGTGGTAGTACGCACCGACGCGGGTGATGAGCGTGTCGGCGCCGATTCGCCCGGCCGCACGTTCGGCGAGAGTGCCGACCATCATGCTGTGATGGAAGGTGCCGGGAGCCTCGTCCTGGAGGCGAGCGAGAAGAGGGGCATCGACCTGGCCGAGCTCCATGAGCTGGAGGCGGGTCGTGATACCGAGAAGCTGGGAGACGACAACAAACACGCCGACGGTGATGACGGCGGAGCCCAGGCCGTTGATGCCGGCGGCGAGGCTCAGCCAGGCGAGGGCCTCGTTCGAGCGATCCGGGGAGAGGAGCCAGAAGGCGGCGAGGACGAGCCAGGTAGCGAGGGCGACTGCGATGGCGGCGACCGCATAGCGGCTAAATCGCTCGGCGCGGTAGACGGCGAAGGCTCCGACGAGCCCGGAGACGGTGAAGGCCATCGCGATCTCGAAGGCCTGGAGGGGCCCGAGGAATGAGGCGCCGGCGAGGTCCGGGAGGGTCGCTGCCATGAACGCGGTGAAGAACGCGAGGGTTACCGCGACGATCGCGGCGAAATGCAACTCAAGGAGCGATGCCGTGACCATCGCGACAGCGGCCACCGGGAGGGCGAAGACGAGGAAATGCTCGTCCGTATCAGGGAGGAGCAGGGGGAAGGCGATGCGCGCCGCGGCGAGCGTGCCGACGAAGGTGAGCGCACAGAGAAGGAGACGACGGCCGGGTACTCCGATGACCGGCTGGAGCTGATAGAGGTAGAGCGAGAGGATGAGGCCGAGCCCGCCGGCGGCGATGAGGCCGGCGACGATATCGGCGATGTCATCGATGCGGTTGTTGATCGTGCCGGACTCTTCAAGCGCTTCAAGGGCGGCGGCATCGAGGACGGCGCCTTCGTTGGCAATAACCTGGCCGCGGTTCAGGGTGACGATCACCGGGGAGACGTTAGCCGCGGCGTCGGCGCGGCGCCTTTCGGTCGCGGCTTCGTCAATGCGGAAGTTGGGAAGCGCGAGGAGGCCGAGAGCCGCCTGGACGACACGCCGCTGCGGAGTGGTAAGGGCCGTGGTCTGGGTCATGACGTACTCGTTGACCTGCGGGTCAATCGCGGCATCCGTGAGGGCGACGGAGAAGACGAAGTCGAGTCCGTCGTGGGCACTGGCAAGGGCGACTTCGGACTGCTCGCGGGTGAGTTCGAGCGCGGACGAGAGGACGGTGCTCGGCAGGGAAGATGCGGGTTCGCTGCGCTGGAGGAGGGACACGCGCTCCTCGAGGCTGAGATCGGTGCGCTGGCGGGCATCGCGGATCTGGGTGAAGAGGGTGTCGAGGAGGGTCTGCTGGCGCTGCTCGATGCCTGGGTCGATTTCGAGGACATCGTCGACGGCGTCGGCGGCCTGCCTGCGGGCGGCCTCGGTCTCGACCTCGGAGACATACTGAGCATCGCTGCGCGCTTCAAGGGTTCGGGGAGCGATTTCGCCTACCGCAAGCGCGCCCGCGCCGGGCAGGAGCGGGATGACAAGGAGCCCCGCAGCCAGTGCGATGACGAGGCCGAAGAGGGCGGCGCCTGTGCGCGAGATGACGGGCGCTGGGCGTCTGCGAAGCATAAGAAGTGCCTCTGATCATACCAGAGCGCCCCAGGGCGCCCGGTTCAGAGGCGGAGAGTCAGACGCCGAGGAGGCGCCGGACAACCTCGTTGATGGCGCGGCCATCGGCGCGGCCGGCGAGTTTGCGAGTCAGCGGGGGCATCACCTTGCCGATGTCGCGCGGGCCGGAGGCGCCGGTTTCGGCGATGATCGCGCGCGCTTCGACCTCGATCTCTTCAGTCGTGGCCTGTGCGGGGAGGTACGTATCGAGGATGGCGAGTTCGACCTCCTCCTTCTCGGCGAGGTCGACGCGCCCACCTTCGCGGAACTGGGTGATGCTCTCGCGGCGCTGCTTGGCCTGCTTCTGGATGACGGCGAGGATGGCGTCGTCTTCGAGCGGCTTGCGGGCTTCGATCTCGGCGTTCTTCACTGCGGCGGTGAGCATGCGCAGGGTGCTCTTGCGGGCGTTGTCGCCCGAACGCATGGCGTCCTGGAGGTCGGTATGGATGCGGTCGTTGAGTGCGCTCATTGGCTGGCCTCGGGGTGTGCTGGAAACAGTACGGCCCCCAGGGAAGGGGGCCGGCCGTTGTGATGTGCGGGACGCCTAGCGGCGCTGGAGTGCGCGCGCATCGCTGCGGGCCTGCTTCTTGCGAAGCTTCCGGATGCGTGCGGCTTCTTTCTTCTTGCGCTTCACGCTGGGCTTCTCGTAATGCTCGCGACGGCGGGCTTCGGCGAGGATGCCATCCTGCTGGACGCGCTTGTTAAAGCGCTTGAGGGCGACTTCGAATGGTTCGTTGTCGCCGATGATGACTTCGGCCAAGTGGGGGATCACCCGCCTTCCGCGCGCTGGTTGCCGTGGTATCCGCGGCACGCTGAATGGAGATAGTACCAAGCGAGGGGAAGAGAGGCCACCTGCCTGTCAGGAGGCGACGCGCGCATCCAGGCGGGCGAGTTCGTGTTCGACCCAGATGCCGGGGCGTTCGAGACCGATGGCGGGGGCGTCGAGGTTGTAGCGGTCCTGGTCGCGGCGGAGTGCCCGGGCAGCCGTCTCGTACTGGGCGCGGGCGGAGGCGATGGCGCTGGCATAGCGTTCGAGCTGCCCGGTGTGGCGAGCGTGCGAGGTCAGGGCGTCGTGGCGGGAATCGAGGCGGGCGAGTTCGCGGCGCTGGCGCTCGATATCGCGGGCGAGTTCGAGCCAGGCGGGAAGCATGTTGGCGTTGCGAAGCATGCGGTAGCCGAGCCAGTTGTCGCCAGCGAGCGCATCCTTCTTCTCGTCGAGCTCGAGCGGCTGGCCGTGGCCCTGCAGGTTATCGAAGGCGCCCTTCTCCTGGGCTGCGCGGATGCGGTCTTCGACGAGGCGCCCGTAGGACATCTGCGGCTCCGGATACGCAGACGGACGGAGCGAACACCCTGCCCCGTCCGTCGACGATGGTCCCAGCGCGGGGGCTAGTCAGCGGAAGGGAGGACCTTCGGCTGGAGGAGTTCCATGGGGCGGCCATCGACGTTGAGGTCGGCGTCGCCGGGCTTAATGATAAGGACTTCGATCCCCGTCTGTTCGTCCTTGTAGCGCTTACCGAGTTGAACTGCCATGCGTTGAGCTCCTTTGCGTGTGAGGGTCTGTTACTTCTTCTCTTCGAAGACGTTGTCGCCGCAGCGGAGCTCGGCATCGCCGCCCTTGGTGGCGATCACTTCGACGCCACAGTGTGGGCAGATGTATCGCTTGCCCGTCTTTATTGCCATCCCATACCCCTTCGATTCGTTGGGTCAGGCGGGAGCCCGCGGGGCGATCCGACCTGCGTGGACGGATCCTAGCCAAGGGCGGGTAGAGCGTCAAACCGGAGCACAGGTCACAGGTCACAGGTCACAGTGGGAACGTCGCATGCGGCACGTGCCTGGAAACCGAGCGGGCCCCTCTGAGAGGAGCCCGCGTGCTGTGGACAACCGATCCGAAGGATCAGGGGGCGATGAAGACCCAGGCCCTCATGTCGGGGTGGTAGATGCAGGTGATGGTGAACTTGGTATCAGCAGGGCCTTCGAAGGTGTAGGTCTGCTGCGCTTCGCCTGTCGCGCTGATGTCGTCGGTGACGTTCTCGCCATCAACAGTGACGCTGTGGAGACCCTCCACCGCCGTGAAGACGATCTCGGTGCCGCTGGCGACAGTTACTGCTCCGCGGTTCGGCTCGCCCTCTTCGCCGTCGGCGACGATGGTCCAGTCGTTGGCGTGGGCGAGGATCTCGACTTCGGTCGAGACTTCCTCGGGAGCTTCGGGATCTTCGACGGGGCCGGCCCCGAACAGATCGTCGTACGCGCCAGCGGACACCGCATTCCGAATGCAGATCTCACCGGAGGTCGTGGCCGTCGACGGCGCAGCCCCCCATGCATCTTCCGGCAGGTGCAACGGAGTGCCCACCCGGAGGAGGGCGTCAGCGGCAACCCCGTTGGCCTCGGCAAGCGACGCCGCGCTGGTGTTCCCGTAGCCAGACGCGATCGCCGCAAGATCCTGCCCCTGGACGACGTACCCATCTATCGGCGGGAGGTTGAGCACCACGAGGGAGCTAATCGCGGCCCCGGGTTCGAGGTCGTTCTCGTCGGCGAGATCCGCTTCGTCGATGCCGTGGGCGGCGGCGACAGAGGCGAGGGTGTCGCCAGTCTGGATGATGTAGCGGAAGCCCTCGGACGGAAGCTCGAGTTCCTGCCCGACGACAACGGTGGTCGGATCCTCGATCCCGTTCTCTTCGAGAAGGACGTCCAGTTCGAGTCCGTGGATGGTCGCGATAATCGC
>JBPPMX010000138.1:0-4085 GCA_051306275.1 Tepidiformaceae bacterium | reverse complement strand
TCGGTCAGCAGGTACTCAATCGTGAAGCCGAGGTCGGCTTTTTCGCAGATGACGCCGCAGTAGGTCATCTTGAGGGAAGGGGAGGCGGAACGGCGCCAGTCGTACGGTGTGCCGCATTTTTCACAGATCTTGATGACGGGCGTTTCCATTGTGGTTCCTCCGAGTGGGTGCCACCCGGCGGTCACCGGTGTGTCACTGATTAGATGTTCGGCGGAAATTGGGCGGAGCGAAGTGGGGAAACCCCTGAATGTTGTTGCGATTGTGTGGCAAGCGCTGCGCGCCGGGGGGCTTCGACGCAGGTTTGAATCTCGCCCTAGCGGTCGAACTCTGGTAAGACATGACCGGTCATCCGTTCGAATGCGCCGGATGCCATGTCCGAAACCCCTAGCCGGGTGAGGGCGTGGAGAATATGGAGGGTTTTCTGTCTTGAGTGAAGGTAACTACTGGCAACGGCAGGCGAACGTGCGCCGGACGCGGCGTGGGTTCCTGGGGACAGCGGGGGTTGCGGGCGCAGGCGCCGCGGGCCTCGCACTGGTGGGGTGTGGCGATGACGACGACGACACGAGCGCGAGCCCGACATCGAGCGGGAGCACGGGTGGTTCGCCGACTGCAGCGGCGGGCACGCCGAAGCAAGGCGGGACGCTTCGCTACCCGATCTTCGGGCTGAGCTCGGGGGATCCGCCAACGCTGTACCCGTACGAGAACATCACGTTCCAGGTGCAAACGCCGGCGGCGTACCACTACAGCCGCCTGCTGCGCGGTTCGACTGGGCCGGACATCGCGCCCACGGACTTCACTGCTCTTGAAGGCGACATGGCGAAGGATCTCCCGGAGCAGCCGGACGAGCTGACGTACGTCTTCCACCTGAAGGACAACATCTTCTTCCACGATAAGGCGCCGATGAACGGGCGCGCGGCAACAGCGCAGGACTTCGTCTCGACGTGGGAGTTCTTCAGCGCCTCAGCGATCAATGCGTCGCGGTTCAACCAGGTGATCTCGAGGGTTGAGGCGCCTGACGCGAAGACGATTAAGATCACGCTGAAGGAGCCGAACGCCCCGTTCCTGGTGGTCGGCGCAGGATCGGACCAGGGCGTGTGGTTCATCCCGATCGAGACGATTAACAACGACCAGGTCAAGAAGGATCCCGTCGGGACTGGCCCGTTCGTGTTCAAGACGTACGAGACCGGCGTGAAGATGACGTGGGACCGGCACCCGAAGTGGTACGACGGCCCGCGACCGTACTTCGAGCACCTGGAGGCGGCGCTGGTACGTGACCCGGCGCGAATCATTGCGGCGCTGCAGTCGGGTGAGATGGACCACTCGGGTGTGCTTGCGAGCCAGATGAAGGACATCGAGGAGCTGGAGCCAGCGGGGCAGATTGATACGGTCCTCAACAGCTCGGTGATGAACTTCATGTTCAACTTCGACAACAAGCCGTGGAACGACAAGCGGGTACGGCAGGCGCTTTCGATGGCGATGGACCGCGACGGGTACGTCGGAGTCATCGACCCGACGGGGAGCCAGCCATGGAACTCGTTCTTCGGCCCGGCGCTGGTGCCGTACTACATGTCGCCGCAGGACAGCGCGAAGTGGGGCCCGACTTCGGCGTACTTCCAGAAGAACATCGCGGAAACGAAGAAGTTGCTGACGGCGGCGACTGGAAGCGACTCGCTGGACGTAAACGTCGTGTCGAACGTGGACCGTTACGGGGCGTCGGCACAGCAGGTCTGGGAAGCGGTTGTCGCTGATGTCCGCGGCGCCGGGTTCAACGCGCAGAACGTGTACCAGGAGTACGGGGCGTACATCCAGTCGAGCTACTTCGGGAGGCTGACCGACCCGAAGGCGGTGGCGCTTGGTCACCTGTTCGGCACGGTGCTCGACCCGGACGACATCTTCCTGGCGTGCTTCTGGTCGGATTCGTCCCGCCACAACTGGGCGGGGACGCCGATCCCGGAGATGGCGGAGCTGGATCCGATGTTCCTGAAGCAGCGGACGATCCTCGATCTCGAGGAGCGGACGGAGTACATCCAGGACATCCAGCGGAAGATGGCGGACTCGTTCCTGACGATCCCGATCGTGAACCCGCCGGCGGTGAACTTCATCCAGGGATGGGTGAAGGACGCCTTCCACAAGGCGACCTATGCGACGGTTGCGGAGACGTACGCGAAGGCGTACTTCGACGATGAGCGGCTGAAGAAGGGTTAGCGGCGGCGCCGTCTCAAGTGGGGGGCCCCGGCGGGATGCCGGGGCCGCCGTCTATGTCCTATAGCAGCGATTGCCTTCCTGGATGCGACGGAGCAGAACGAGGCTATTCTCCCCTTTGAGGGCGGCAGGAGGGGTCAGCGAGGGATACCATGGGCGAAAACTACTGGACACGGAGGGGCGCTCTTCGAGCGTCCCGGCGGCGTTTTCTTGGTGCGGCCGGGGTCGCGGGGGCGGGGGCGGCAAGCCTGGCGCTCGTTGGCTGCGGCGACGACGACGACGATACGTCGAACCCGACCGCGAGCGGTGGGACTTCCGGTTCGCCGACCGTGGCGGGGCAGCCGAAGCAGGGCGGGACGCTGCGCTACCCGATCCAGCGGGATCCGCCAACCCTGTACCCGTATGAGAACATCAATGCGCTGACACAGACCGCGTCGGCCTCACACTACAGCCGGCTCCTCCGGGGAATGTCCGGTCCCGATGTCCTCGCCACGGACTACACGAAGCTGGAAGGCGACCTTTCCGAGGGGCTTCCCGAGTTGCCCGACGGCGTCACGTACACATTCAAGCTGAAGCCAAATATCTTCTTCCACGACAAGGCGCCGATGAACGGGCGCCAGGCGACGGCGAAGGACTTCCTCGCGACGTGGGATTTCTTCAAGTCCTCCGCGATCAACGCCTCGCGCTTCAACCAGGTCGTGGACAAGATCGAGGCGCCCGACGACAGCACGATCAAGATCACGCTGAAGGAACCGAACGCGCCGTTCATGGTTGTCGGTGCCGGTTCGGACCAGGGCGTCTGGTTCATCCCGGTCGAGACGATCAACAACGACCAGGTAAAAAAAGACCCGGTCGGCACCGGCCCGTTCGTCTTCCGAAGTTGGGAGACCGGCGTCAAGATGACGTGGGACCGGCATCCAAAATGGCACGACGGCCCGCGCCCGTACTTCGAGCATATTGAAGCACCGATGATGCTCGACCCGCAGCGCAGGCTGGCGGCACTCCAGTCCGGCGACTTCGACCAGGCCAGTGTCAACCCCGACCAGCTGGCGGAGGTCGAGAAGCTCAAGGGCAAGACGGATGTAATTCTGAATACCTCCGTAATTACGTTTATGTTTAACTTCGACAACGAACCGTGGCAGGATAAGCGCGTCCGGCAGGCGCTCTCGATGGCTATGAACCGCGATGGGTACCTGGACGTCCTTGACCCGACCGGGCAGCAGCCATGGAACTCGTTCTTCGGGCCAGCACTCGTCCCGTATTTTATGTCCCCTCAGGACGAAGCCAAGTGGGGCGCCACTTCGAAGTACTTCAAGCGAGACCTCGCTGAGGTCAAGAAGCTGCTGAGCGCGGCGACCGGGAGTGAGTCGCTGGACGTGAACATGGTCTCCAACGTTGATGTCTACGGTGTGGCGGCCCAGCAGGAATGGGAGCTTATCGCTTCGGACGTCAAGAGTGCCGGCTTCAACGCCCAGAACGTCTACCAGGAATACGGCTCGTACATCCAGTCGAGCTACTTCGGGAAGCTGACCGACCCGAAGGCGATAACGCTCGGCCACCTGTTCGGGACGATCCTCGACCCGGACGACATCTTCATGGCGGCCTTCTGGTCGGGATCATCCAGGCACAACTGGGCGGGCACAGCGATCCCGGAGATGGCCGAACTGGACGCGATGTACCTCAAGCAGCGGACGATCCTCGACCTGGAGGAGCGGACAAAGTACATCCAGGAAATCCAGCGCAAGATGGCGGAGTCGTTCCTTGTCATCCCGCTCGTGAACCCGCCGGGGGGTAACTTCATCCAGGGCTGGGTCAAGGATGCGTACCACCGGGCCGGCTACGCGACGATCCCCGAGACCTATGCGAAGGCGTACTTCGACGAC
>JBPPMX010000137.1:0-2218 GCA_051306275.1 Tepidiformaceae bacterium | reverse complement strand
AGCAGACCGTGATCGCAAAGGTCGCGCTCGGGCAAACGGTTGCCGAGATCGCGCGGGCGAATGGGGTTTCGCAGGCGACCGTGCGGGCGTGGCTTCGGGCGGCTGGGGAGCGGATATACGACCCGCTGGGGATCATCTGGACGCACGGGTTGCTGGGTTTGTGGTACGGGGCCGGGCACGACCTGTGTTGCTGTTCGCAGGCGGCCCTGTGATTGCGAAAACGCTTGCGAAAATGTCAATAGATCCTGACGAAACGTCAACACGACGGTTACGGGTGGTGGCAGAGTGCTAGCGCGGCACGTGGGATCCCTGGCGATGGCCGCGCAGCACCGGGAAGCGCGATTCGCGAGCGCACTCCCGATAGTTTTCGGAGGGACTCACTATGTTTGGCCTCAAGCGACGGCTGCTAGCCGTTAGCCTCTTGGCGGCGCTGGGAATCGCGGGTGCGATCGGCGTTTCCGCGGGAGCGACCTACTTCTATCCGACGAGCGGCGCCTGCACGAGCACCGCCTACGCGAATGCGTATAGAAGCGGGAGCACCGACTACATCTACACTTGGAACGCCGAATATTCGTGCGGAACGAACGTGGCTTCGAAGGCGTTGTACTGGCTCCCGAGCGGCGGCGGCTTCGCAGAGACCTCCTGGGATATCGAGACGACGGACTCGTATGCCTCGCTACAGCATGCGAACTTCGACTACGCCGAGGGCCGGGGGCAGTTGAGAACTACGTCGTGGGGCCCGGTCACGTACTCGGGCGCACTCTACCCGTAGGAGCGGAAGCACGATGAAGAGGTTGTCGCGGTCTGTCCGCTTGGCTCTCTCGTTCTTACTTGCCGCGGCAACCTCCTTAGCAGCCTGTTCGGGTGGGGATGGTGGGCTGACGACACTCTCCCTGTCGGAAGTGCCCGAGCCACAACGTGACATCCTGTCAGATGGTGTCGTTACCGAGGCGGAGTACGAGCGGGCGGTGTTCGCGACTATCCAGTGCCTCGACGAGGCGGGAATCCCGCACACGGACCCGGAATGGAAAGAAGGCCTGGATCGACGGACACTGGGGTTCGTCATCGGGCCGTATACGGCGGGGATGGATCCTGAAACGTACGACCGTTGCTACAACGAGTTTCAGCGGGAAGTGGACTCTGCGTGGGCGACACAGAATGCGCCGACCGAGGATGAGCGGCAGGAACGCGAGGCCGTCGCGGTGGCGTGCGTGCAGGAGCGCGGGTACAACGCCGGGACGTTCGCGGAGCTTGAGCTGCTGCTGGAGTCGGTCGATGAGGATGGGCGAGAGGCGATCGTCGGGTGCAGACTCCTCGCGTTCCGTGGCTTCAACCCGTTCGTGGCGGGAACCCCCACCGCCGGGCCAACGGGCACAAGTGGCGGCGCCCGGCCTCCGGCGGCGATCGTGGGCCTCGCGCCGGGGCTTCCGGGCATCTGGGACGGTCTCTCGACGGATCAGCGGGATGCGCTGGCGGATGGTGTCCTCACGCGCGCCGAGTACGAAGCCTCGGTCCTGGCGACAGTCGAGTGTTTCCGCGATGTGGGCTTCACCATCTATGGCGAGCCAACGCCCGACGTCACCGGCATCTATCTGCATTTCGGGGTGGGTTACACCGGGGCGGACGTTGCGACGATGAAGCTGCGCGCCGGGGAGACGCCGGATCAGGCCGGCGAGCGGTGCAGGACCGAGAATGAGACCGGGATCCAGATGGTTTGGGAGGCGATGCATGCCCCGTCCGCGGAGGAACTGTCCGCGGCTGAGGTGGCGGTCCGGACTTGTATCGCCGGGTTAACCGCTTTCGAACCGGGGACACGGGAGTACGCCGAGGCGCTTGCCGGAGACCGGTCACTCGCCGAACGGGTCAGTGCGTGTAGCGCTACTCACGCTCGCGAGATGGGCGTGTACTGGGAGCCGCCGTCGTTCGATGGGGACATCACAGCCCCAACCCAGACGCCGTGATGACGGAGCGCGATAGCGAGCATAGGGTAGTGACACGGGGCGTGCGGCGGGTAGCATCGAGGGTGATGCGTACGTGGTGGATGGTCGTTGTCGCCGGGGGCCACCGGCGCGAGCTATGGCGATGCGGCGGTGGCCTTCCTTCGCGGGCGCGGTCGGGGCACTACTTCTTGCCTCTCTGGTGGCGTGTGGCGGCTCGGACGACACCGCTGGTAGCCAGGACCTCCTTGGGGCAGCCAGTCCGAGTGGCTTGGCGTTCG
>JBPPMX010000136.1:0-3390 GCA_051306275.1 Tepidiformaceae bacterium | reverse complement strand
CTCCCCTAGGATGTCGGTCCCTTGGTTCCGCGACGCAGTCCCAAGGCTCCAGCGCTCGTAGCTCAATTGGAGAGAGCATCTGACTACGGATCAGAAGGTTGGGGGTTCGAGTCCCTCCGAGCGCGCTGAGTTTCTGCAGGTCACGGCCCTACGGGGCCTCGCCGGCTGAAGCGCCCGACAAGGGCTTGCAGTTCTCCAGCAGTTCCGGTCCGCGACGGTGCGCCGCTGTCCATGTCGCGAACTGGTCCGGCAACCCACGTATCTGGGTTGAGCCGGAAGGAACTGCGATGCGAGGAAGCGTCTTCAAGCGAGGGCGGACATGGACGGCGCAGGTGTACCTGGGCCGGGACGCGGTCACGGGCCGGAAGCGCTACCGGCAGCTTGGCGGATTCGGCACCAAGCGGGCTGCCGAGCAGGCGCTGACGGAGCAGCTCGAACGGCTGCGGGTCGGCGAGTACGTCGATGCCGGCGCGACAACCGTGGCGGGGTTCGTCGAGCGATGGCTGATCGCTGTCGAGCCGTCGCTTCGGCCGACGACGTTCGCCTCGTATCGCAACATGCTCGGGCTCCACGTGGTGCCGCGTCTCGGGAAGGTCCGGCTGGTGAAGCTGACGGGCCTCGACCTGTCCGGGCTCTACGGCGAGCTCCTCGCGTCCGGGTACCGGAAGGGCAACACGACCCGAGGGCTCTCGCCCACCACGGTGAGGTACATCCATCAGATCGTGCGGAAGGCGCTTGCCGACGCCGTCCGCTGGGGTCTGCTGGTCCGGAACCCGGCGGCGCAGGTCGACCCTCCCCGCAGGAGCGACCAAGAGATGGCGACATGGTCGGCGCCCCAGGCCCGTCGCTTCATCGAGGCGGTTGCGGACGATCGACTCCGAGCCATGTGGGTCCTGCTCTGCAGCACCGGGATGCGTAGGGGTGAGGTGCTCGGCCTGCGATGGGACGACGTCGACCTCGATGCCGGCCGGATCGCCGTGCAGCGTGCACTCGTGGAGGTGAGTGGGTACGACCTGCGCCTGTCAGATCCGAAGTCAGCGCGCGGCAAGCGGTCGGTGCGCCTAGATGCGCACACGACGGCGGAGCTCGTCCGCCACCGCCGCCGGCAGCTCGAGGAGCGGATGGCCTACGGAGTGGGCTCGCGTCCAGAGTTCGTGTTCACACGACCGGACGGGGGCCAACTACAGCCCCAACGCATCAGCCGCTCGTTCCAGTCGCTCGCCCGCCGAGCAGAGCTGCCGTCGATCCGC
Organism: Tepidiformaceae bacterium; assembly: GCA_051306275.1. Lineage (GTDB taxonomy): Bacteria > Chloroflexota > Dehalococcoidia > Tepidiformales > Tepidiformaceae > JBPPMX01. The sequence goes on along the minus strand of JBPPMX010000136.1, from coordinate 2,140 downwards.
CTGCACGACCTTCGCCACACGGCGGCCACGCTCGCTCTCGCCGCCGGGATCCATCCCAAGGTGGTCTCGGAACGGCTCGGCCACTCGACGATCCAGCTGACGCTCGACACCTACAGCCACGTCGTCGAAGGCATCCACGAGGCGGCTGCCGAGCAGCTGGGCGACGTGTTGTTCGGACAAACCCACTTGGAGGGATGACCCAGATCCCGCAGTGCTGGCTAGAGAGGCTCCACACCCGACAGGCAGCGCTCTCAATCGCGCTACCGAAGGACTCGATCGGTCGGCAGACTCGTCGTCGTGAGGAGCGAAGAGATATGGGCTCAACGAATAGTCAGTGTCGCCCTCGGCGTCGATGTCCAAGGACATGACGACAACAGTGAACCAAGCATGTACGACCTTCGCGTCGGACCGCGCGAGGCCCCGTCCCTAGCCATCGAGGTCGTCGGAGCAGTCGACCGGGAGTGGACAGAGACCTGGAACGTGGGACCAGCGTCCTCGGGTCGACCCTGGAACGTCGTGGGCGACTGGATGCTCACGATCGAACCCGGCACGCGCATAAGGACGCTGCGGCGGGACCTGCCCCAACTTCTCGTGAGCCTCGAAGGCATCGGCGTATCGGATGTCCGCGTTGGGCACCACCGATCGCGTCGCGTACTCGGGGATGAGCTTGCGGATGCCCTCGAAGCGCTCGGAGTGCACTCTCTCGCCTGCATCGACTCCGCTGGCTCGGGCAAGGTTCACATGACCATGCCCGGCCAAGGCGGAATGGTCCACGTGGACGGCAACCTGATCGCTGACTGGGTCGTCAGGTTCCTCACCCACGAGGAGCAGGCGGACGTTCTGCACAAGCTCTCGTTGGCCACAAGAGCCCGACGCCGCGAGGTCTTCATCGCAGTGACGTTGATGGGCGCGCCCTGGGCTGTGACGAGCTACCTCACCGACAGACTCGAGAACCTCCCTGGAGCTTGTCCGCTCTTGCCGAACGGCATCGACGGCGTGTGGCTCGCGCCGACTCTCTCCTTCCACGACGCACTGGGAGTCCGCTGGGACGGCGCCGAGTGGTCACGGTTCCGGATCCGGGGACAGGGGATCGACGCCGTTTGAGTCACGGGCGTTCCCGAGGAGCTGGTCCGAACGCTCTGCAGCGGTGCAGCGAGTGGGCTGGGCTCACTCGTGTCGGGGTCGCCTACCTCAACGATTGCCGAGGTGCGGTGAAGGTCGGGTCGGCCAGAAGACGCACTGCTGCCTCGGGGACGAGCAAGCGGCGGCCGACGCGGACGGCCGTCAGCTCCCCGCGGGCGATCAGGTCGTACGCGAAGCTCCGCGAGATGCCGAGCTGCGCCGCGACGTCGCGGACACGGAGCATCGACACAGCATCGTCGGCAGCGGGCCCGGGTCGGGTCGCCGCGGTACGACTCACGCCACCGCTCCCGCCGAGGCAACCAGTGCAGCCTCTGCTCGCTCCCGTGCCTTGCGCACCGCGGCCGCTCGGCGTCCTTCGAGCGATGCCACCTCGCGGGTGGGGGTGCCGAGCACGCGGTGAAGAAGGATCAGACGGGCACCGCGCCGGGTGACGCAGCCGGCGTCCACTCCATCGCGCACCACCTCGACCAGGTCCCGGGCCGACCCCGTCGGCTGACTCGCTGGCAGACGCAGGGCGGCCTCGATGCCAACTGGGGCACCGACCGCCTCTGACAGCGCTTCCTCGCGTCGCCGAAGTGTGTGGAGCCGGTTGCGGACGTCCAGGACGATGTTGGCGGCGGGGCTGGAGGTCCTGTGCATCGGATACGACGCGATGCGTTCGAGGGCGGCGGCAATGACCTCGGCGGCGGTGTCGTCGTAGTCCCACCGGCGGCCGTAGCGCTGGGCGACGACGTTCAGGCCGGGCCACAGGGCGAACAGAGCGACCCGCCGGGCGTCCGTGTCAGTCCGGGCGATCCGCAGCAGCGCGAACCAAACGACGTCCCGGTGATCGAGGTCCTTCCGGGATCGAAGTCCTGCGAGCAGGGTCTCGACGCTTTCGTACGCCGCGAGCACCGGTTCGAGGCGCCTCCACCGCTGTAGCGAGCAGCGTGCCGAGCCCGAGCGGGCGAACCGACTCCAGTCCAGGTCGAGCTCGTTGAACAGGCTCCTCGGGTGA
>JBPPMX010000135.1:0-4711 GCA_051306275.1 Tepidiformaceae bacterium | reverse complement strand
GGGGCGGGCGCCCGTCGAAAGCGCGACGGGGAACAGGCTTTCGTAGCCGAGCGTGGCAGCGTCGATTGCGGTGGCTTTAACGCAGCCGCCGGCCGCGAACCCCACGGCAACGAGCCGTTCGATCCCGTGTTCGCGCAGGAGGAGGTGGAGGATGGGTTCGCCGCTGGCAGCGAGTCCCGAGAAGGCGGAGTAGCCGTCTTCGCTGCCGGTGCCTTTGTGGACGGCCGGGCCGTCGACGTGGAGGTCGGGGTGGAAGGCGGCGCCCCATGTGTCCTGGACGCAGTGGCCGGGATGCTTACCGAAGTGGGGGGTTTCAGGCGGGTGCCAGTCCTTCGTATAGACGACGAGCGCCCCGGCGGTGCGGGCGCGATCGGCTTCGTCGTTGATCGCGGCGATGACGACTTCGGCCCCTTCTATATAGAGGGTGCCTTGCGGGTGGGTGAAGTCGTTCTGGGTGTCGACGATGACCAGTGCGGTGGTCCGGTCGTACATAATCACGGGCGCCTCCGGGACGTTGCAGGTCAATCCCGAGGATAGGGCGCGCGGGTTACAGCGGTGTCACAGACTGGCGCGAACGGGGGAGGTCAGGCTACGGTAGCGGTGTCTTCAGGCGCCCCCATCGCCGACGTCCCGCCCCGGACGGTGAGTCCTTTACCGTGCCGAGGTGATGAACTGTGGGATCGCGGCCGATTTCTATCTGTGTGAAACGCATAAGATTCGCGGGGGTGGCACTGGCCGCCATCTCTGCGTTAACAGCTGTCCTTCCGCTTTCGTCCGCCTCAGCCGAGGGGACACACACAGTCGCGCAGGGTGATACCGCGTGGACGATCGCGGTGCGCTACGGCATCAGCCTGGCGGACCTTGTCGCGATTAACGAGCTCTCGAACCCGGACCGCATCTACGTCGGGGAACGGCTGGTAGTGACCGGCGGTTCGACTTCGGTGCAGACGCCGGTCGCGTCTCAGCCGAAGACGGCGTACACAGTTGCGCCCGGGGATTCGCTGTCCGGCATCGCCCATGCACACGGTGTGTTGCTCGCGGACCTCGTGACGGCGAACGGGATTGCGAACCCGGACTGGATCCAGGCGGGGCAGCAGCTGGTTATCCCCGGTGGTGGCGGCGCCATTCCGGCGAGCTTCTCGATCCCATCTTCCCCGGTGTACGTGACCCGCGCCGAAGCTGAGGCGGCGGTGCGGGCGGCGGCGGACGAGTTCGGCATCCCGCGGGGCGTCCTGCTTGCGCTGGCGTACCAGGAGAGCGGGTTCCAGCAGCACGTTCGCAGCCGCGTGGGCGCGATTGGCCTGATGCAGATCATGCCGGAGACGGCGGACTGGGCGATCGGCTTCCTTATCTATGGGGACCTTGACGTGCGTGGCAGCGCGACGGATAACGCGCGGGTCGGCGCGGCGATCTTCGCCCACCTGCTCGATCTCTCGGGTGGCGATGTCGATACGGCGCTCGCGGCGTACTACCAGGGGTGGTACAGCGTTTCGACCTATGGGCCGCTCCAGGAGACGTATGGCTACGTCGCGAACATCCGCTATTTCCAACGGTTGTTCGAATAGGCGTCGCAACCCGGTCGCGCGCGGTCTAGGATGCGGGCATCTGTAACCGGGGAGGGGCAGGCATGCCCGACTACACGGACATCATTGTCGAGGAGCGCGGCGATGTCGCGCTCGTGAAGTTCAACCGCCCTGAGTCGCTCAACGCGATGGGCGGGACGATGACGCAGGAGCTCGGGGCCTACCTCGAGACCCTGAACAGCGGTCAGTACCGCATCCGCGCCGTCGTGCTCACCGGCGAAGGACGCGCCTTCTGCGCCGGCGGAGATGTGAAGGGCTTCCCGGGCGCGAACCCCGGCGCCGAACGCCCGGCGTGGCGTCGTCCGCACCCGACCGACTCGCCGATCGCCGCGATGCGGCACTGCGACGTGCCGATCATCGGCGCGATCAATGGGTATGCGGTTGGGGGCGGTTTCGGACTCGCGCTGGCGACAGACTTCCGTATCTGCGCCGAGAACACGATCTTCCAGGTGGCGCAGGTGAAGCGCGGCCTGACCGCGGACGTAGGGCTGCCGTTTCTGCTGCAGTCGACCGTCGGCACGCAACGCGCGCTCGAGCTCATCTGCACCGCCCGCCGGGTCGATGCCCAGGAAGCGCTCGCGCTCGGCCTTGTCCTCGAAGTGGTGCCGCCGGAGAAGCTCGTGGAGCGTGCGCTCGAGATCGCCGCGACGGTGGCGAAGGGCCCGCCCCTCGGACTCTCGGCCGGGAAGCGCCTGGTCTACCTCCCGCACATGGACGCGCTCTACCGCGTCGAAGAGATGACGAACATGGTCATCGGCAAGCTCTTCGAAACCGAGGATGGCGTCGAAGGGGCGCGGTCGTTCCTCGAAAAGCGCGAGCCGGTGTTCAAGGGGCGCTAACCGTTTACCGCGTGATGACACGGCGGCGCGGATCTCTGCGCCGCCACCTGCTACCGTCCGGGGGTGTTCGACGATGAACCCGGCATGGACGACGACGCGGCGGCGCTCGGCACCGAGCTCGTGCTCGAGTGCCTGGCGGGCGCGCGTCATGGCGAGATCGTGGCGGTCTGGATGAGCGGCGAGATCACGCTTGAGGAGTTTTCGTTTCTCGGGCGGCGGACGCCCGATGGCTGGGAGCGCCCGGTCGCCGAGTTCATCTCGACCGGGACGCTCCCCCCGCGGGATATCGTGCGGCTCCGCCTCGTGCGCTCGTTCGCTGAGGTTGCCGCCCGCCAGCTGAAGGCCGAGGCGGTCTAGCGGCTCATCGAGCGGTAGCGCATGACCGATAGCGGCGCAAACACCGCGACGAGGGCGACCACCCACGCGATCGTGAGCAGGATGGGGTGCTCCGCCGGGAACCCGGTGGATGCGTAGGGGTTCGGGTTGCCCCAGAGTTCGCGCGTGGCGGCGGTGAGGGCGCTGGTCGGGTTCCACTCGGCTATCGGCTGGAGCCAGCCCGGGAGCGTCGATGGCGGTACGAACACGTTCGAGATGAACGTGATCGGGAAGATGACCGTGAACGAGACCTGGTTCGCGACCTCAACGGTCGGGACCATCGTCCCGAGCCATATGCCAACCCACGAGACCGCGAAGACGAACAGGATGAGCAGCCCGACGCCCGCGAAGAACTCGGGGACGCTGCAATGGACGCGCCAGCCCACCGCTAGCCCCGAAAGCATGAGGACGACGAGGATGCCGCTCTGGTAGACGACATCGAACATCGCGCGGCCGCTGAGGACCGCTGACCGGGCCATCGGGAGGGAGCGGAAGCGGTCCATCAGGCCCTTGTTGACGTCTTCGCACATGCCGATGGCAGTGACCGCGGCGGCGAAGACGACGGTCTGCGCGAAGATGCCGGGCATCAGGAACTCGCGGTAGGAGCCGCCGTCGGGCAGGGGGATGGCGCCGCCGAAGACGAAGGCGAAGAGCAGGACGAACATGATCGACTGCAGGATCGCGAAGATCGCCAGCTCGGGGATGCGGGGGACGCGCTTCAGGTTGCGCGTCGTGATGATGAGGCCATCGCGGACGGCCTGTCGCCCGCCGCCGACCGGGTGCGGACGGACTGCCGTTTCGGGGGTCATGAGTCGCTCCTCTTCGCGGCGGCGCCCTTGCCCGCGGCGCCGTTCGCGTCTGCTTCTTCGGAGTGGTGCCCGGTGAGGGCCAGGAAGACGTCGTCGAGCGTTGGCCGCCGGAGCCCGATGTCGTCGATTGCGATGCTCGCGCCGTCCATCTGACGGACGACCTCGACCAGCCGTTCGACGCCATTACTACTCGGGGCGGTAATGCGGCGCGCGTCCTGGTCGACGGACGGGGCGCCCTGCGGACCGGTGAGCAGCTCGGTGGCGCGGGCTATGTCGTCGCGGTTGCGCACGACCACTTCAATGCGTTCGCCGCCGACGCTGGCTTTCAGCTCGTCGGACGTGCCCCGGGCGATGATCTTGCCGTGGTCGACGACGGCGATGGAGTCGGCGAGTTCGTCGGCTTCTTCGAGGTACTGCGTGGTGAGCAGGAGGGTCGCGCCGCTCTTCACGAGGTTGCGGATGACCTCCCACATGCCGAGCCGGCTGCGCGGGTCGAGGCCCGTGGTCGGCTCGTCGAGGAAGAGGATTTTGGGGCGCACGATGAGCGCGCTCGCGAGGTCGAGGCGTCGGCGCATGCCGCCCGAGTAGGTATTCACAGGGCGCGAGGCCGCGTCGACGAGGTCGAATTCGACCAGCAGTTCGTCTGCCCGCGCGGAGGAAGTGGCGGACGACAGCTGGTACAGGCGTCCGAACATCACCAGGTTTTCGCGGCCGGTGAGGTTCTCGTCGACGGCGGCGTACTGGCCCGAGAGGCCGATCACGGAGCGGAGCTCCTGGGCCTGGCGGACGACGTCGAACCCGCCCACGGTCGCGTGGCCGGCGTCTGGCCGCAGGAGCGTCGTGAGGATCCGGACGGTCGTCGTCTTTCCTGCGCCGTTGGGGCCGAGGAGTCCGAGGACTGTCCCCTCTTCGACCGTGAGGTCGAGCCCATCGAGCGCGCGGACCTCGTTCTTGCGCGACCGGTAGAACTTCGTCAGCCCCTCGGCTGTAATCGCGTGCATCCGCTCTCCTTCAGCCGGGCGAGGCCGGCAGCGGCAACCCCGCTCTCGTCGGGGCTGTCAGTCACAAGATCCGATTGTTGCAGGTTTGGGTTGTCAGAAAGAAG
>JBPPMX010000134.1:0-2908 GCA_051306275.1 Tepidiformaceae bacterium | reverse complement strand
CCCGCATGGGCCCGCCCCGAGAAGATCGCCAGGTCCTGGTACACGCGCATCCCTCACAGCTCGGGCCCCGGGCCGCGCAAAAGCGCATTCTGTATCGTGCCGGGGCCCTGCGAGAGTAGCACGCTCCCCCGCCTCAGGGCATCGGGGGAGCGCCTCAATTCCGCCCTACTGCACGCTATCCCTGAAGGCGACACCTTCGCCCGAAATCTGTGCGCTCTCCTGGATCGGCAGGATGGGCCGCGTCGTAAACGACATCCAGGGCGTGAAAGGCGAGGCCGCCCGCGCAATAGCCGCCGCACTATCCGTCTCAACCAGCGCGAACCCACCGTTCCCGTCCGCGAACCCGTAGAACCCGCCGCTGAAATCCGTGTCTGCTGGCGGCTGCCAGTTCGAGAACACATCAAGCATTCGCCGCTCACCCTCCTCCGTCGTATCGATGAACTCCCAGCTCACATGGAACAGCACAAGCACACCACCGCATTTCGAAGCTACCGTCCCGCAACCCCGGCGCGCCGCGGACGTTACATCCGCCGGGCTAGCTCGCGCAACGCCTATCCCCGCCGCACCACTCCCGGGTTCGCCACATGCTCCGGCCACCCGCCCCGCATTACCTCAACCACCGCCAGGCCCGCTCGCCGCTTCATCCCATCAAACGCAGCGTCCGAGAACGACGCGCTGTGCGGCATCAGGACCACGTTCTCCATCGCAATCAGCGGCGACGTCACCGGCAGCGGCTCGACCTCGAACACGTCCAGCCCGGCCCCCGCGATCTCGCCCGCCTGGAGCGCCGCGACCAGCGCCGCTTCGTCCACCACCGGCCCCCGCGCCGTGTTGATGAAGTACGCCGACGGCTTCATCGCCGCGAACTCCGCCGTGCTCATCAGGTGCCGCGTCTCTGGCGTCAGCGGGGCGTGTACCGAGATGTAGTCGGACTCCCCCAGCAACTCCAGTAGCGACGCCTTCCGTTCGACCCCCAGCGTCGCGAACACCTCGTCCGCTACGTACGGGTCCCACGCTACCACCCGCATCCCGAACGCCTGCGCCCGCGGCACAACCTCCCGCGCAATCGCGCCGAGCGCCACCAGCCCCAGCGTCTCGCCCGTGATCGCCCCCATCGGCGCGAGCGTCCCAGCCCGCCACTTCCCCTCGCGCACCCATCGGTCGAGCTTCGCTAGTTTCTTCGCGCATGCCAGCAGCAGGAGCATCGCGTGGTTCGCCACCTCCGGCTGGCAGAAGTCCGGGAAGTGCGACACCACGATCCCGTGCTCAGTCGCCGCCGGGATATCGAGCGTGTCCAGCCCCACCCCGTACCGCACGATATGCCGGCAGTGCGGCATCGCCTCCACCACCCGACGTGTGACGTGCGCCCCCACGACCAGCAGCGCATCTGCATCGCGTACGTTCGCGATCAGCTCCTCCTCGCTCCCCGGCCGCGCGCACACCCGCAGCTCTCCGCCCGCCCCTTCGATGATCCCGCGCTCGATCTCGAACACCATGTCCGCCGGCGCGTCCGTAACTACCGCAACGTACCGCTTCTCACTCATCGCCCGGACTCTCGAACCTCCGGCCCGGCCTGTCAACACGCTCGAAACCGTGCGCCGTTACACGCGCCGCCGTACATTCGCCAAAACCCCGCGGAGCATCTCCATGCAGAGCGAAGAACGACTCAAGCGGCTTGAGAAGGCCACCGACCTCCCCCTGCTCATCCTCGCCATCGCGCTCATTCCCCTCCTCATCCTCCCCCTCTTCGACGATCTGCCCGATTCCTATCGCGCCGCCTTCCTCGCGGCCGACTGGTTCATCTGGGCGGTCTTCGCGGTCGACTTCGCCGTGAAGCTCGCCGTCGCCCCCTCGCGCTGGCGCTACGTCCGCACCCACTGGCTCGAAGTCGCGATGGTCGCCCTCCCGTTCCTCCGGCCGCTTCGCATCGCCCGCCTCCTCCGCTTCGCCCGTGTCGCCGTCGTCCTCGGCATCAACGTCGACCTCGTCCGCGATCTCGCGAATCAGCGCGGTACGAAGATCATCGTCCTCGCGCTCATCGGCACGCTCCTCGCGGGCTCGACTGGCGTCCTTTTCGCCGAACGCGGGGAGCCGGGCGCGAACATCGAAGATTTCGGTGACTCGATCTGGTGGGGCATCACGACCATGACCACCGTCGGCTACGGCGACCGCTACCCCACCACTGCCGCCGGCCGCGGCATCGCCACCGCCCTCATGTTCTTCGGCATCGCCGCCATGTCCGCCATCACCGCCACCGTCGCCGCCTTCCTCGTCCGCGACCAGGAACAGCACGACATCGCCGATGTCATGGCCGAGCTCCACGCCCTCCGCGCCGAACTCCGCGACCTCCGCGGCTCCCTACCTACCGGCGACACCGCCTCGTAGTGTTCCGCGTTGCTCTGTTAGCGCCGTGTACCCTCGCCGCGCGAAGCACTCACAGAGCTGTCCCCTGTGACCTGTCCCCTACAAGAGCACCAGGTTGTCGCGGTGGATCACCTCGTCCCCATAGCTATATCCCAGCGTCTCGCCGATCTTGTCCGACCGTAGCCCGCGGATCCGGTCCGCCTCCGTGCTTCCGTAGTTCGTCACCCCCGCCGCGATCCGCGCCCCTTCCGGCGAACGCACCTCGACGACGTCGCCGCGTTCGAACCCCCCACCGATCCCCGCGACACCCGCCGGCAACAGGCTCCGGCCCTTCTCCCGAAGCGCCTCCACCGCCCCCGCGTCCACCACGAGGTGCCCGCCCTTGCTCACGTTCCCCAGGATCCAGCGCTTCCGGCTCTCCAGCGGGTCCGCCTGCGCGACGAACCGCGTCCCCCGGTCCTCCCCGCGTGCGATCGCCAGCAGCATGTCGCCCACGCGCCCGTTCGCGACCACCACCTCGGTCCCGCCCTGCGTCGCGACCCGG
>JBPPMX010000133.1:0-3988 GCA_051306275.1 Tepidiformaceae bacterium | reverse complement strand
TCGCTCGTCCCGGCTCCCTCCCCCGGCGCCTCGATCCTCGACACCACCGCGCCTGCCGAACCCCTCACCTCACGCGAACTCGATGTCCTCCGGCAGCTCGCCCTCGGCCTGCCGAACAAGACGATCGCCTTCAACCTCGGAATCAGCGACCACACCGTGAAGTTCCACGTCAGCGCCGTCCTCGCCAAGCTCGGCGCCGCCAGCCGCACCGAAGCCGTCATGCTCGCCGCCCGCCGCGGCCTCCTGCCGCTCTGACGCGCCTGCATGGGCTTGCGAGCGGTAATGGAACGCTGTTAAATAGCGCGTATGCGACAGGGCGTATTCATCGTCGGCCTGCTCCTCTCCGCAGCGGTTTGGGGCCGGATGCCACTTGTGGGTGCCTCGCAGGGAGCCTCGATTACGGTTGACTCCTCCGCGGATACGGTCGCGATGGATGGGGAATGCACGCTCCGCGAAGCGATCATCAACGCCGAAGACGATGCGGCGACGAACCCGGATTGTGCGGCCGGGGCCGGCGCCGACGTCGTCTTGATCGAGGCAGACGGCCCGATCCACCTCCAGCAGCCCCTTCCAAGCGTGACCACGATCCTCAGGATTGAGGCGAGCGGCAACGCCACTATCTCCGGTGATTCGAATGACGACGGCACCCCGGACGTGCAGATCCTGACGCTGATGGCAGGTTCGGAATTGACACTGCGATACCTGACTCTCGCGCGTGGGGGTGGACAGCTTGGCGGCGCGATCAATACCGGCGGTGGGACGCTCATCGCTTACGGGGTTACGTTCCGCGAGAATCGCGCAGCTGACGAGCAAGCCGGTGGGGCCGGCGGCGCGATCTTCGCTGACGGCGGCGTCGTGTCGCTGTCTGGCGTCATGTTGGTCGATAACGTCGCGACCGTCGGCGGCGCAGTCCACCTCGGCGGCGGCGAGCTGGCGATCTTCGGATCAACGTTCGACGGGAACGCCGCGGACTTCGGCGCCGCTTTCGTCGCAGTCGACGCGACAGTGTTCCTGGCCGATACGACGATCACAGGTGGCCGGAGCACGGGTGGAACCGTCGAGCTAACTAATGGGTCGGCCGATTTCAACAACGTAACGTTACTTGGCAACAGTAGCCAGGAACGTGGGACCCTCGTTGTCGGTACATCCTCCGCAGCCAACTCGATGGCGCACCTGTCGCTCCGGCACGTACTGGGCGACCGAAATACTCACGCGGGGAACACCAGTGGCTTCGGCGTTGACCTTGAGATCGATACGTTCGAAGCAACCCAGGCGAGTGTATCGGTCGCCAATAGCCTCATTGGAACATGCCGCGTTCGTGCTCGCGGATCGGTCACGGTCACGGGGAGCCACAACCTTTCGCTGGTCGGCGGGGGCTGCAACGCGAATGTGTTTGCGGAGGTCTCCGACTTCCTGCTCGGTCCGCTCCAGGACAATGGAGCATCACGGCTAACGTCCGCGCCAGTCGTCGGCAGTCCCGCGATCGGTCGGGGGAACGCCGACACATGCTTGCACCATGACGCACGTGGTGTGTCCCGCCCCCAGGGCGCCCGGTGCGACCTCGGCCCGGTCGAGGTGACGGCCCCGCTGGCTGATACGGCGCTGACCGCAACCGCAACACCGGGGGCGCCAAGCGTCGGAAATGGCCGGACCGAAGAGGCTGCCAGGTCGAACAACTGGGCCGTCTTGGGAGCCTTCGTCGCGATCATGGCACTGGGTTCTTTCGCGGCCCGCTGCTGCCTCCGCCCGCTCCGAGTTCTGCTCTCTGACGTCTGAGCGCTGATTTCTGAGTTCTGACTGCCCCAACGGATCGCACCTCCGAAACGACCTCCACCCACCCCTTCCCATAGCCTCCTCTCACAGCGATCTCTCAACGCTGACCGACGGAGGTTTCGTTCATGTTCAACATTCCAGCCCTGTACTCCCCGGCGCGACGCCGATGAAGACGGTCGCCCGCAGCTTCCGCACCCTTGCCCGCTCGCCCATGCGTACCGGGCTGCTCATCGCGGTCCTCGCGGGCTCGACGGGGCTCGTCCTCACGATGATCACCGTGAACTCTGCCTTCGCGAAGCGCCTCGACGAGATCAAGAGCGAGGTCGGCACCGACGTCACCGTGCGACCGGCGGGCTCCTTCGGCGGCGGCGCCTTCGCCATCCGCATCGGCCCCGGCGGCCCCGGCGCCGAGCCCGCGATCCCCTGGACGATCGTCGAGATCGTCTGGACGAGCGCGTAGCTTTCGCGAGACCAGCCGAGGTCGTCGGGCCGAGGAAGACGCCCGCCCGCATTGACCTGCGATCCCACCGCCAGGAACTGGGCCACGGTTGCCGCCGCGACGATGTACCAGCCGTAGTAGACGTTCTGCGGGCGGTGCGGAGAGGGTATCGCGAAGCGCACAGGGATCCCGCCGGGCCGAGGCGGTTTCTCCCACTCCTGTTCGATTTTTCCAGTCACCGTGGCTCGGTACACGAAATGTGTTCGTAACAGTCACGAAACTGAGGCGAAATCACCTGCCTCTAGTCTTCCGCCCTATCCCCGGGGACAGCGCGGGCGTTCTCTCTCCGTGTCCCTGGTTCACTCGGAGGACAGCACCCTTGGAGATACCACTCGATTCGGGGAACACCGCGTGGATGCTCGCAGCGTCCGCGATGGTGCTCTTCATGACGCCAGGGCTCGCCTTTTTCTACGGCGGCCTCACTCGAAGTAAGAACGTCCTCGCGACGATCATGCAGTCGTTCATCTGCACCGGCATCGTCGCCATCATCTGGGTCACGATCGGCTACTCGCTTGCCTTCGGACCGGACCAGGGCATGGGCCTCATCGGCAACTTCGACTTTATCGGACTCAAGGGCGTGGGCGGCGAACCGATCGGCACCGGTGTCCCGCACCTCATCTTCATGGCCTTCCAGCTGATGTTCGCCATCATCACCCCGGCGCTCATCACCGGGGCATTCGCCGAGCGCGCCCGTTTCGGGCCGTTCCTCATCTTCATCGCGCTCTGGTCGCTCATCGTCTACGTCCCGGTTGCGCACTGGGTCTTCGCGACGGATGGCTGGCTCAGCGCCTTCTCCTCGGCTGGCGATGACGTCGGCCTCAACTCGCTCGACTTCGCGGGCGGCCTTGCGATCCACGTAAACGCTGGCTTCGCGGCCATCGCCGCGGTACTGGTCTTCGGCAAGCGCAAGGGCTACGGGTCCGAGCCGATGGAGCCCCATAACATCACGATGGTCGTGCTCGGCGCCGCCATCCTCTGGTTCGGCTGGTTCGGCTTTAACGCTGGCTCAGCCGTCGGCGCCAACTCCCAGGCGGTCTACGCCTTCGTAAACACCGCCGTCGCCGCGTCAGTCGCCGGACTCACCTGGACGCTCGCAGCCTGGAAGTTCAGCGGAAAGCCGAGCGTTGTCGGCGCCGCATCCGGTGCGGTCGCTGGCCTGGTGGCGATTACCCCCGCTTCGGGTTACGTCCAGCCGATGGAAGGCATGATCATCGGCCTCGTCGCCGGTGTTCTCTGCTACGGCGCAGTCCGCTGGCGCGCTCGCGCCGGATTCGATGACTCCCTGGACGTCGTTGGCGTCCACGGGGTCGGCGGCATGTGGGGCGCGATCGCAACGGGCCTCTTCGCCGCCCCGATTGTCAGCGGCATCCCGTTCGCCCAGGGCCTCCTAACCGAAGGTGAATGGAACCGGCTCTGGGACTCGCTGGTGGGCATCGTCGCCGTTGGCGGGTACTCCTTCATCCTCACATTCATCATCCTGAAGGTCCTCGATATCACGATGGGGATTCGGGTACCGGAAGAGGAAGAGGACCTCGGCCTCGACATCACCCAGCATGGCGAACGCGCCTACACGAACGACGAAGGTGGCGCGCCGCAGACCCCGGGCGTCATACTCCCAGCCCCCCCGGCCACCTCTGCGGCCACCACCACTCCATCGCGTGAGGGCGTCTAACCATGAAGAAGATCGAAGCAATCATCCGGCCGGATCGCCTTGCC
>JBPPMX010000132.1:0-6302 GCA_051306275.1 Tepidiformaceae bacterium | reverse complement strand
GGCAAGGCGATCTGCAAACTCGCCGACTTCCTCGACTTCCACGTCGCCGTCGTCGATGACCGCGAAGACTTCGCGAACTCCGAGCACATCCCCGAAGCCGACGAGGTCATCTGCGACGACTTCGAGGAGGCCCTTGAGCGCTACCCTATTAACGGCGGGACGACGATCGTCCTGGTCACCCGCGGCCACAAGCAGGACGAACTTTCGCTGCGCAAATGTCTCGGGCGCGGCGCTCGCTATCTCGGCATGATCGGCTCAAAGCGCCGCACCGCCGCAGTCCTCGAGCACCTTCACGACGAAGGCTTCGACCCTGCGGAGCTCGCCAAGGTCCGCACGCCAATCGGGCTCGACATCGGCGCCGAAAGCCCCGAAGAGATCGCGATCAGCGTCCTCGCCGAGGTTATCCTTCTCCGCAAGGGCGGCACCGGCACTCCGATGTACACCCGCCCCACATCCCTCCGCGCCTGAGCCCGGTTCGCCTTCGAACATTAACGAACCTTCCCACTCACGGGGCCCCGGGCTGCGCTAGAATGGATACAACAACCGCGTACATTGCGCGGGCTTGCGGGTTTTGCCGCTGTTGGTCAGCTTCGTTTCGACGCACCTCGTCCGCCGCTTTCCACCCTGCCCCAGTGCCCCGTGCGTTCTCCGTCTCCGCGCGGTTGCTGGAGCCGCATGACACAGCCCTTCTCTGCCCGCAGCGTCGGCGTCCTCGCCCTCCAGGGTGACTTCCGCGAGCACCGTGAGATGCTCGAAGCCATGGGCCACTACGCCTACGAGATCCGCAAGCCCGACGAGCTGCGCGATCTCGACGCGCTCATTATCCCCGGCGGCGAAAGCACGACCATCGCGCGACTCATCCTGAGCAACGGGTTCCAGGAGCCCCTGCGCGACTTCTGCGAAAGTGGCCGCCCAACCTGGGGCACCTGCGCCGGGGCCATCCTCCTCGCGAAGTATGTCGACAACCTCGACCGGCCCGGTATTGAGACGATGAATATCCGCGTCCGCCGCAACGCCTTCGGCCGCCAGACCGAAAGCTTCGAAGCAGACCTCGATATCAAGGGGCTCGAAGGCGCGCCGTTTCGCGCCGTCTTCATCCGCGCGCCGCTGATCGCAGAGGTCCTCCCGCCGGCCGGCGCCATCGCCCGCCTCGAAGACGGCACGATCGTGGCCGCTCGCCAGGGCAACCTCCTCGCGACCTCGTTCCACCCCGAACTGACGGGCGATTCCCGCCTGCACGCCTACTTCCTTACGATCGGCACAGGGCTCGCTCGCACCGAACGCCGCGAACGCTCCCTGCCCGAAGGGATGTCGCCAGCGCTGGCGCCTTTCCTCGACGATCGCGGACGCTTCTCGTCGTGGCCACAGAAGCTCGCCCATCAACGGACCCTCGTCGCATCACTCGTCGACCTCTTCGAACCGGGCAAGCGCTACACCGAGCGCGAGGTGAACGACCTCCTCGATCAGCGGCACACTTTCCGTGATCCGGCTCGACTGCGGCGCTATCTCTATGACTGGCGCTACATCGACCGCACCTCGGACGGCTCCGCATACTGGCTCCTCGTCGACGAGCCTGTCCCCGCCAGCGGGGCCCGCAATGGCTGATCTCCGCGCCGAGCCCCTCAGCCCCATTGATGTCGCGACGCTCTGGCCACAGCTCCCGCGTCTCGCGGTGGAGGTCACTGCCCCCCGCCACGGCGAAAGCCTGCTCCTCCGCTCCGGGGTGGCCGCAACTGGCCTTGGGCGCCTCCCGCGCCTGCCGAAGACGGCTGTACTGGGCCTGCGGCGTGGGCTCAGCTATCGCGGCATCCTCGTTGCGCGCGAACTTGCTGGTGGCTCGGCTTGGGAGGCTCTCTCGATCCACCTCGCGCACGAAGATGACGATGACGCGGTCACTGCCCTTCTCGAAGCCGCGCAGGAAGAGGCCGCGCGCCGTGGCGGCCGCGCGCTCGTCATCCGCTATAGCGATGGTGCGCCGCACCGCGACGCTATCCGGCGCGCTGGCCTCATGCCCTACGTCCGCGAACTGCTCTACACCCTCCCCGAACGCCCGGGCGACCGCGCCGACTGGGTCTTTCGCGATGCCCGCGGCGCCGACCGTCACGCTATCTTCCGGCTCTACTGCCGAGTTGTCCCGGAACACGTCCGCCGCAATGAGGCGCCCACACAGGCCGGATGGCGCGCGGCCCTGGCCTCCTACGACTGCGACCACGAGTACGTGCTCGATGGCGAAGGGACAGCCATCGCATGGGTTGGCATCGGGCGCAACGAAGCCCGCATCCTGCTCGAATCCGGCATCGATGGCGCCCTCGATGCCGCGATGGAGCTCGCCGAACGCGCCTGTTCCGGGCGCGGCTCGCTCGTTGTGAGTGAGTACCAGTTCGACCTCCAGCGTCTCGCTGAAGAGCGGGGCTATCAACCGTGTGGGGTCCGCGTCGTCGCCGCCCGCACTCTCGCCCTAATGCAGCCGCTCAAGGAGGTTGTTGCGGTCCCGGCTGATTCGTACCCGGTGCCGCACTGATACCGTGACAGTGAGTGAACGCTTGACGCCCTTCCCCGCCGCCGACCAGATCGTCACCGACGACCTCGACCTCCTTCTCGGGGCCCTGCCCCCGCGGGTGAGCGAGGCTTTGAGTGAGCGCGAATCCCGCGTCGACCTCCTCGAGGTCGTCCTCGACCTCGGGCGCCTTCCCGAAGCGCGCTACCCGGGCCGCGAGGTCGTCCTCAGCCACGAAGAGGTCACTGAAGACGACCTCGAGTTCGTGATCGAACACATCGGTGACTTCGGTGCGGATAACCGCGCCGGCATCGAGCGGACCCTGCACCGCATCTCCTGCATCCGCAACCGCCGCGGCAAGATCGTCGGCCTCACCTGCCGCATCGGCCGCGCGGTCTATGGCACGATCCGCGTGATCGAAGACCTCGTGCTCTCCGACCGCAGCATCCTCTTCCTCGGCCGCCCCGGCGTCGGCAAGACCACCATGCTCCGCGAAGTCGCCCGCGTCCTTGCCGACGACGCGAACAAGCGCGTCATCATCGTCGACACCTCGAACGAGATCGCTGGCGATGGCGACATCCCCCACCCGGCCATTGGCTCCGCCCGCCGCATGCAGGTTCCCACACCGGCTCTCCAGCACGCCGTCATGATCGAAGCGGTCGAGAACCACATGCCCGAAGTGATCGTCATCGACGAGATCGGCACGGAACTCGAAGCCGCCGCCGCTCGCACGATCGCCGAGCGCGGTGTCCAACTCGTCGGCACGGCGCACGGCAACTCTCTCGAAAACCTGATGCTGAACCCGACGCTCAGCGACCTCATCGGTGGAATCCAGTCCGTCACCCTCGGCGATGAAGAAGCGCGCCGCCGCGGCACCCAGAAGTCCATCCTCGAACGCAAAGCGCCGCCAACGTTCGATGTCGTCGTCGAAATCCAGAACTGGGCACGCGTCGCGGTCCACGGCGATGTCGCGGCCACGATCGATGCCCGCCTGCGCGGCTACGAAGCGCTCCCCGAGATCCGCCAGCTCAACGACGATGGCGAGATCGAGTTCCTCGAAGCCGAGCGCGAAGACGACGCCGATGCCGACTTCGGTCACTTCGAACGCGGCAACCGGAGCGCCGGAACCGGTCGGGGTCCGTCTCCCACGCTCGAACTAGGGCTCTCGCGCCCGGGAACGCGCCGCGACTTCGGTGAACGCGAACCGCGGGATTCCCGTGAGCCACGTGAGCTCCGCGCCGACCGTGGGGGGTCGCGCGTCGCCCCGCCGGAGAGCGCCAGCGGCCCGTCCACGAAGCTCTACGCGTTTGGCATCTCCCGCCAGCGCCTGGAGCAGGCCATCCAGCAGACTGGCGCGAACGTCCAGCTCGTCCCGGACATCCGCGAAGCGGACGCCGCGATCACGCTCCGCTCGTACTACCGCCGCAAGCCCGCCGCCATCCGCGAAGCCGAAGAGCGCGCGGTGCCGATCTACGTCCTCAAGACGAACACCGCCTTCCAGGTGGAGCAGGTGCTCAACCAGTTCCGCGGCAAGCAGGGCATCCGCACGGACCCGATGACCGAGGTCTTCCGCGAAACCGAAGACGCGGTCGCCCAGGTCATGCGTGACGGCTCGGCGATCGACTTGAACCCGCAGAACAGCTACATCCGCCGTCTGCAGCACCAGATCGTCGGGCGCTACAACCTCGAATCGAAGAGCGCGGGCAAGGAGCCGCAGCGCCGCGTCCGCATCCTCCCGCTCGGCGCTGCGCCCTACGCCTCGGGCGAAGACTAGGCAGCGGTGAGCCTCTTCGTCGTCCTCGAAGGGGGCGAAGGCTCCGGCAAGTCGACGCTCGCCGTGAGCCTCGCCGATGCCCTCCGCTCGGAGGGCCGCGATGTCGTCGTCACGCGCGAACCGGGCGGCACCGCCGCGGGCGAACAGGTCCGCGCCCTCCTTCACCTCCAGCTCACTCCCTGGGCGGAGACCTTCGCCTTCCTTCTCGCTCGCGCCGAACTCGTCGCAACGGTTGTCCGGCCCGCCCTCGACCGCGGCGCTATCCTCATCTGCGACCGCTTCGCCGCAAGCACCGTCGCCTACCAGGGCCACGCCCGCGGGCTTCCGCTCGCCGACCTCGACGCCGCAAACCGTCTCGCCACCGGCGGCCTCGAACCCGGCCTGACGCTCTTCGTGGACCTGGACCCCCGCATCGGGCTCGCCCGCAAGCTCGGCGAAGTCGAGGCCCTGCGGACCGGGCAGGAATCTCTCGCCTTCCACGAACGTGTCCGTGCCGGGTACCGCGCACAGCTCGCCGCCGCTCCGCCCGGCTCGTGGGTTGAGCTCGATGGCGCCGCCCCGCCCGCGGACGTCCTCGCGGCCGCGCTCGTCGCCGTC
This sequence comes from Tepidiformaceae bacterium, assembly GCA_051306275.1. GTDB lineage: Bacteria > Chloroflexota > Dehalococcoidia > Tepidiformales > Tepidiformaceae > JBPPMX01. Next base: position 1,434 of record JBPPMX010000132.1, on the reverse strand, counting down.
CGGGAGCGCATCGCCTGATGCCATACGACTTGCCATGGGAGCTGCCCCTGTTCTTCGGGTGGGGTTTCACGCTTGCCGTCATGGCCGCGCTCCCCTTCGTGATCGTGCTGCTCGTCGTTGCGCTCTCGCGAAATCGCTCCCCCTGGTGGGCGCTCCTCGGCTTCTTTAGCGTGCCTGGCCTGGCCGTCGGCCTCATCGCGCTTCTCACGGACAACAAGCTCGGCGCCGCATCACGGGTTCCAGCTGCGTCCAGCCCTGAGCTGATCGCGAAGGAGCGCTTCGCCCGCGGCGAGATCGATGAAGGCGAACTCGAGCACATCCTCGAAACCCTCCGCCGCTGACCACTGCACCCGCCTCGCGTACGCTGACCCCGTGCCCTCCCTCGATTTCGACGGCCTCGACCTCCACTACGACACCCGCGGCAACCCCGAGACGCCGCCCGTCGTCCTTCTTCACGACGCCGGCGCCGACGGTCGCGCCTGGCACCCGGTCGCCGTCGCCCTCGCGCCTGACTTCCACGTCATCACGCTCGACCTCCCCGGCCACGGCCAGAGCGGCTTCGTCGAAGATGCGCAGCCCACGCTTGCGACCTACACCGGAGCACTGGGCGCCCTGCTCGATATCCTCGGCCTCGAACTCGCGGCGGTCGCCGGGCATGGTTTCGGGGGGATCGTCGCGCTCCAGTTCGCCGTCGAGCATCCGGAGCGCGTTGTCGGCCTCGTCCTCTCCGACACCACCCCGGCCCATGACTACCCCGGCTACGACGACGCCATACGCGCCCACGAAGCGCACCTCGCCGCCCTCGCCGAGGAGGCGATGACCTACGGCGCCGCAATTGTTGGGAAACGCGCCTCGCTGTCAGTCACCGACCCCTTCATGGCCACCGGACTACGCAGTCTCTATGCCGGGCTTCGCCCCCCCGCCTACGCCGCCGCCATCGCCGCCCGCGCTGCCCGGCCGGACGTCCTCCCGCTCATGGCTGGCCGACTGGCGGCCGTGCCAGTCCTCATCACCCACGGGGAAGGCGGCCCCTTCGCCGTCCCCAGCGACATGATGGCCCGCGAACTATCGTCCGCCCGGCTCGTTGCCTTCCGCGACGAACCGCTCGAAATCCCCATCGCGCTCCCCGAGGCTTTCGCCCGCCAGGTCCTCACCTTCTTCGACCTCCTCGAACGTGGCCAACCCATCGCCGCGCGCCTGAAGGTCTAGTGCCGCCAACTTCCCCATGATTGACCCGACCTACCGCCCAGCGTAGAAAAGCGAACGTCCCTCGCCTTTGGCAGCAACGAGGCCCGTGGACATCGGAGGGGACTGTGCCTCGCGTTAGCGAAGCCTACCGTGTCGCCCAGCACGAAACGATCCTCGATGCCGCCGAGGCATGTTTCTCGCGCAAGGGCGTCGTCCACACGCGCGTCGACGACATCGCCGCTGAGT
>JBPPMX010000131.1:0-5108 GCA_051306275.1 Tepidiformaceae bacterium | reverse complement strand
TGCGCCGCTCATCTTCCAGCACGGCGCGGAGTGGTGGAGCGGAATCAGCGATGCGAAGGAGAAGGGGACGAAGATGTTCACCATCTCCGGGCAGATCAACCAGCCCTGCTGCGTGGAGATCCCCTTCGGCCCGACGGTGAAGACGCTGCTGGAGCAGTACGGCGGCGGGATGAAGCCGGGAAGCACGCTGAAGGGCTTCCAGCCCGGCGGTCCGCTCTCCGGGATGCTGGCCGGGTCCGATGTGAACCTGACGCTGACGCTCGACCCCTACCGCGAACGGGGCATGTTCCTCGGGTCGGGTGGCGTGATCTTCTTCGACCAGCACACGAGCGTAATTGACCTCTGCACCTACTTCCTCGGGTTCTGCGAGGACGAATCGTGTGGACGCTGCACGACCTGTCATGGCGGCACGCAACGAGCGGTGGAGATCCTGCGTCGGATGTCGCTCGGTGGTGGGCGCGAGTCCGACCTCGATTCGCTGGACGACATCGTGAAGACACTGGTGTGGTCGAACTGTCTGCATGGTCAGTTCTCGGCGACCTCGGTCAAGACGGCGCTGAAGGTGTTCCGGTCGGAGTTCGAGACGATCATCCGGGAGAAGCGCGACCCCACGCGGACGCTGCCGGGGCTGATCCAGTACGTCGTGAAGAGCCAGTCCGATCCCGGCCTTGCCGAGGCGGCAGAGCTCTGCCCGACGGGTTCGCTGGTGGCGGAAGGTTCGGGCTACGTGATCGACCCGGACGACGCCTGCATCCGCTGCGGCATCTGTGCCGAGCTGGCGCCGAGCGCGATCGAGATCCGCGACCGGTTCCCGGTGTACGTGGTGGATGCGGCAGCTTCGGCAGCGCGATAGGGCCATTCGAATAGCGAACGTCCAAGCGGTCGCACATCCGTTCGCATGGGGTAGAATGGCGAGAACCCGGATGCCCTGGAGCCGCGTGTGTCGACGCCTATCCGCAGGCAGTACCTCGAACTGAAGCGGCGCTACTCAGATACCCTCCTCTTCTTCCGCCTCGGCGACTTCTACGAGACCTTCGACGACGACGCGAAACTGGTGGCCGCCGAGCTCAGCATCACGCTAACGTCGAAGCCGCTCGGGAAAGACCTGCGGGTGCCGCTGGCAGGGGTGCCCTACCACTCGATCGATGGGCATGTTTCGAAGCTGGTGAAGCGCGGGTACCGGGTCGCGATCTGCGAGCAGATGGCAGACCCCGCGGACGTGAAGGGCATCGTGCCGCGCGAGGTCGTGCGGGTGGTGACCGCGGGCACGATCACCGAGGACAACTCGCTCGAACCGACGGCGCCGAACTACCTCGCGGCACTCGCGGTTCGACGCGGCGAGACCGCTGTCGCGGTGGCGGAGATCACGACCGGCGAAGTCATGCTGGTGTCGGGGCCGGATGCGGTGCTCGAACTGGCGCGCGCGAACCCGGCCGAGCTGCTGGTGGAGGATGCGGCTGATGTGCCTCCGGGGCTTGAGACAGCCGTCCGCGTGGCGCAGCAGCTGTCCGAAATGGCGGTGGACGCGGAGATCTCCCGGCAGTTCGGCGATGGCGCCGGGCACCTCGCCGGGAACGCGGCGGAGGCAGCGGCGCTCGCGCACCTCATCGGCTACCTGCGGGAGACCTATGCGGCCGCGCTGGGGAGCATCCAGCGAGTCCGAAGGCCGGGTGATTCGGCGACGCTGGTACTCGACCCGCGGACGATCAGGAACCTCGACATCTTGCCGCAATCCGGGCATTCGGGATCGCTCTTCGATGTCCTGAACGGGACGCGGTCGGCGATGGGCGCCCGGCTGCTCCGGGAGCGGCTCGTGCGGCCCCTCAGGGACGCCCTGGCGATAGGTGCGCGGCTGGACGCGGCGGAGTGGGCACGGACGCATCCAATCGAGCGAGAGCAGGGACAGGGCGTACTGGACGGTATGACCGACCTCGGACGGCTCGCCGGACGCGTCGGGGCGCGGTCGGCGGGGCCGCGTGACCTCCACGGGCTGCGGGCAGGGCTACGAGCGACGTTCGACCTCGGGGCGATACTCGCGCGGTGCGAGGTGCCCGCTGAGCTCCAGGCAGCGACCGCGAAGCTCGCGGGCGCGGCGGACCCCCTTCTCGCGCTCGATGCGGCGCTCGACGAGGACCCCCCCACCTCGTTCGTGGATGGTGGGGTCATCCGGGAAGGGTTCAACCCCGAGATCGACACACTGCGGTCGCTCGCGCGGGACGCCCGGGGCTTTCTACTTGGACTCGAGCGCCAGGAGCGCGAGCGGACCGGGATCAAGAGCCTGAAGGTCGGACATAACCGCGTGTTCGGGTACTACATTGAGATCTCGGCAGCGAACGCGGGAGCCGTGCCTGACGACTACCAGCGGCGCCAGACCCTGGTCGGCGCGGAGCGCTACGTCACCGAGCAGCTCAAGGAGTACGAGTCGAACCTTGTCGGGGCGCGGGACCGGCTGGTGGAGCTGGAGCGAGCCGTGTTCGCCCAACTCGTGGAGACACTGGCGGCGGGCCTCGCCGGGTTGCAGGAGGTCGCGGGGGCGGTGGCGCAGATCGACGTGGCGCTCGGGCTCGGGCAGGTTGCGGCGGAGCGAGACTACTGCCGCCCGGCGTTCGAAGACGGCGGAGAGGTGTTGATGCAGGGCGCCCGGCACCCGGTGGTCGAGCGGTCGCTGGGGCCGGGGCGGTTCGTGCCGAACGACTGCGCGCTCGGCGCGGAGTGCCAGGTCATCTTGCTGACCGGGCCTAACATGAGCGGGAAATCGACATTCCTGAGACAGGTCGCCCTCATCGCCGTGATGGCGCAAGCGGGGTCGTTCGTGCCGGCGGCGTCGGCACGGTTACCGCTGTTCGACCGCGTATTCACGCGAATCGGGGCGCAAGACGACCTCGCGGCGGGCCAATCGACGTTCATGGTTGAGATGGTCGAGACCGCGGCGATCCTGCACCAGGCGACGCGAGACTCACTCATCGTCCTCGACGAGGTCGGGCGGGGGACAAGCACGTTCGACGGGATGGCGATCGCACGAGCTGTGGTCGAGTTCATCCACAACCGCCCGGAACTCGGGGCGAAGACGCTCTTCGCGACGCACTACCACGAGCTGACAGCGCTTTCGGACGTGCTTCCCCGGGTCAAGAACTTCCACGTCGCTGTCCACGAGCAGGGGACCGACGTCGTCTTCGAGCACCGGATCGTGCCGGGGCCAAGCGACCGTTCGTACGGGATCCATGTCGCCCGTCTCGCGGGTCTTCCGCAGGCGGTGGTGCATCGTGCGGAGACACTTCTGACCGAACTCGAAGGTTCGCGCCCGGCGCCCGGCGCGACCGTGGCCCCGGCAACGAACGGCCACGCGCCGCAACTGACGTTCTTCGCGAAGTCGGAGGTCGAGGAAGCGGTCGCTGCGCTTGATGTGGACGGACTGACGCCGATCGAGGCGATCCAGAAGCTATACGAGCTGCGGGCGCTGGCGCGGGCGGGCGCAAAGGGATGACAGCAGCGGGTGGGATCCAGGTGCTTCCCGCCGATGTCGCGGCACGGATCGCGGCGGGAGAGGTGATCGAGCGGCCCGTGTCCGTTGTGCGTGAGCTGGTGGACAACGCGATCGACGCGGGGGCGACACGAGTCACGGTGGAGATCGAAGACGGTGGGCTGGGGCTCATCCGGGTGCTGGACGACGGCAGCGGGATCGCACCGGGCGACATCGAGGTGGCGTTCGAGCGGCACGCGACGAGCAAGCTGCGATCGGCGGAGGAGCTGCGCCGCATCAGGACGCTCGGGTTTCGCGGCGAGGCGTTGCCGTCGATCGCGGCGGCCGGGGATGTCGAGGTAATCAGCCGACACCACCGCGAACCCGTTGGGGTAGCAGCAACGCTCGTCGATGGCCGTGTGGTGCGCCGCGTCTCGAAATCGGTGCCGGGCGGGACTGCGTTCGCCGTGCGCGACCTCTTCGCGAGGTTGCCAGCGCGGAAGGCGTTCCTGGGGAGCGCGCTTGCGGAGACGCGGCAGGTGACCGTGCTCGTTTCGCACTATGCGCTCGCGTATCCGGGGATTGCGTTTGAGATGGTAGCGGGGGGGCGGAGGGCGCTGACGACCTCAGGCGATGGCAACCTGCGTCACGCCTTTGCGGCGGTGTATGGCGCGGACACCGCGACCGCGATGCTCGATCTAAACCGCGACGAGGGTGGGCTTTCGGTCACCGGACTCGTGGGACCGCCGTCGGTCCATCGGGGGAACCGCTCGGGCATCTCCGTGTTCGTGAACGGGCGCTGGGTGCAGAGCCGGCCGCTGGTGTTCTCGGTGGTCGACGCCTACCAATCCCAGATGCCAGTAGGGCGGCACCCGGTCGCGTGCCTCGCGCTGAAGCTACCCGACGACGACGTGGACGTGAACGTACACCCGGCGAAGGCCGAGGTGCGCTTCCGTGACGAGCGCGCGGTCTCGCGGGCTGTGCGGCACGCGGTGAGCGCCGCGCTGGAGTCATCGGCGCCGGTGCCACTGGTGTTCTCGGGCGGGTACACACCACACGCGCCGGACGGGAATGCTCCGCCCGATCGGCCGCCGCTATCGGTCAGGCTGATGGGTGGCGAACTCGCGCCGCCCGCCCTGCGCGCGCCTGAACCGGTGCAAAGCCGGATCGAATGGCGGGGTGGAGAATCAGCGGCGACCGCGGATGCGGTCGAACGGCGCAGCCACCGTGAGGTGCTGCCGTTGCTCAGGGTGGTCGGGCAGATGGGGAGTACCTACGTCGTGGCGGAGGCGGCTGACGGGATGTACCTCGTGGACCAGCACGCTGCGCACGAACGGGTGATCTTCGATCGAATCGTCGCCGCGCGCGAGAGGCCCGAGATGGTGTCGCGGCAGCCACTGCTTGAGCCGTCACTGGTGGAACTCGATGTCCACGAGGCCGCGACCCTCGGCGTGCATTCCGCCGATCTGGCCGCTCTCGGGCTCGAGCTAGAGCCGTTCGGCGAGCGAGCATGCCTGGTGCGGACGGTCCCGGCAGGGGTCGGCGGGACCGATGTCGCGACGGCGGTGCGGCGGCTACTCGACCAGCTCGCGGGCGAGCGGAGGGTCACGGACGGATGGGGCCGGGCAGCAGCGACAATTGCCTGTCA
>JBPPMX010000130.1:0-3684 GCA_051306275.1 Tepidiformaceae bacterium | reverse complement strand
CCCCTCGTGAACGGCGGCCTCAGCGCAACCGGCGAACGCCTCCTCAAACCCGAGACCATCGCCGACATGACCCGCGTCCGCACGAAGGCCCACCACCTGAACCAGACGTCCGGCGGCTCGGGCTTCCCCGTGAACCGCGGCCTCGGTGTCGTCGTCGCTGGCGCGGACGGCTTCTCGAAGGAGCGCGGCTTCGGCAGCAAGACATCGCCCCGCGCCTTCGGCCACGCCGGCGCAGGCGGCCAGCTCGCCTGGGCAGACCCCGAAACCGGCATCTCCTTCGGCTACGTCACCAACGCCCACATCCCGCACCGCGCGATCGATCTCCGCACCGCCGAACTCTCGGACCTCGCAGCCGTCTGCGCTTCGTAGTCAGCTCGCGGCGCCGCCCGCCGCTGCCTCGTGCCCGCGCGGGCGCCCGTAGCCGGCAACGATCCCCGGGAACCGGTGCGCGGTCTCAGCCCCGTGCCAGTGGCTGCGCAGCCCTGTCACCGCGACCGACCGTCGCCTGAGCGCGGTCAACACCTCCTGCTCCCCGGGACCGCCCGCTGGAAGTTCCCGCACCGCATTGAGCCCCGCGGCCAGCCCGCGTACGGATACCCACGGCGCGGCCTCCCCCACCGTGCGCACGAACAGGTCACGTCGGCGCCGGTACTCCTGCCGCCGCTTCCGCAGGAGCCGCTCGAACCGTCCGCTCGCAATCAAATCCGCCATCGCCAGCTGGTCAGCACCGCCACCGTCTCCCGGTAGCGCTTCAAATCGCCTGATCGGAGAAGGACACCTCCCCCGATATTCCGGACAGGCAACGCAGCGCATCGTGGATGCGGTATGGTCACCCCGTCGCCCGCGCGAGGGACGATTTCCCCAGGACGGGGCTCGAAGGGGGAGTCCAGATGAAAGCTGTCCAGTACCGCCAGGTCGGGAGCAAACCAGAGGTCGTATCCATCCCTGACCCCGAGCCTGGGCCCGGCCAGGTGCTCCTCAAGGTCAGCGCTGCAGGGCTCTGCCACTCAGACCAGTTCGTCATGAGCCTTCCCGCCGAAGGGTTCCCCTACACGCTCCCGCTCACGCTCGGCCACGAAGGGGCTGGGGTGGTCGCGGCCCTCGGAGATGGCGTGGAGAACCTCGCCGTCGGTGAATCGGTCGCTGTCTATGGCCCATGGGGCTGCGGGCGATGCATCAGGTGCGCCGAGGGCAAAGAAAACTACTGCATCAATGCCGTCGCGCAGGGCATCCAGCCTCCCGGGCTCGGCTCCCCCGGTGCGATGGCCGAGTACATGCTCGTCGACAACGCCCGCCACCTCGTCCCGCTGGGCGACCTCGACCCGGTAAAGAACGTCTCCCTCACCGATGCCGGCCTGACTCCTTATCACGCCATCAAGAGCTCGCTTTCGAAGCTGGGTGCGGGCAGTACCGCGGTCGTCATCGGCACCGGCGGACTCGGTCACGTTGGCATCCAGATCCTGCGCGCACTCACCGGCACGACCGTGATCGCGCTCGATGTAAGCGAAGAAAAGCTCACCCTGGCGACTGAAGTCGGCGCGCACCACGTCCTCCTCTCCAACGACGATGCCCCCGCCGCCATCAAGAAGCTGACTGGCGGCCATGGAGCGAGCGCCGTATTCGACTTCGTCGGCGCGGCGCCGACGGTCCGCATCGCCGCCGCTTCGGTCGCCTCGGAGGCTGACATCAACATCGTCGGCATCGGCGGCGGCAAGCTGCCCGTGGGCTTCGGCATAATCCCGTTCGATGTGTCGGTCCGGGCGCCCTACTGGGGCTCTCGTGGAGAGCTCATCGAAGTGCTCGAACTGGCTCGCCGCGGCCAGGTCAACGTAGAGGTCGAAACCTTCAGTCTCGATGACGCGCCACGCGCCTACCAGCTCCTCCACGACGGCAAGATTCGAGGCCGCGCGGTCGTGATCCCGAACAGTTAGCACCGTAACCGTCACCTGCGGTCGCCAGGCCACGCCCTGAACCTGCGCCGGTTGCGAAGCTGCCCGTTCCCGCGTACAAAGTGGGGCTGCGTTCGAGCTTGCCGGGGCCATCGATGGCGCTCCCCGGACTTACCCCACGAAAGCGAGATCTGAACCTTTGGCTGACTACAAACGGCCCATTCCGGTACCTACGCCGGAAACCCAGCCCTTCTGGGACGCCACCAAGCAGCACAAGCTGTCACTCCAGCAGTGCAGCAACTGCAAGACCACCTATTTCCCGCCACGCAGCATGTGCCCCGCCAAGGGTTGCCACTCGACCGACGTCGGTTGGGTCGACGTGAGCGGCAAGGGCAAGCTCCACAGCTACGTCATCAACCACCGGCCCATCCCCGGCTTCGAAGACATCGCCCCCTACGCCATCGCCGTCGTGAAGCTCGATGAAGGCCCGAAGATGATGTCGAACATCATTGGCATCGAAAACACCCCCGAGAACCTCGTCCTTGATATGCCCGTCGAAGTCGTCTTCGAGGACATCACCGACGAAATCACCCTCTACAAGTTCAAGCCGGCCGGAGCGTAACGATGAAGCCCAAGAGTGTTGCCATTGTCGGCGCTGCCGAAACCACCCAGCTCGGCGTCATCCCCAACATGTCGCAGCTTGAACTGCACATCGATGCCGCCAAGAACGCCATGAAGGATTGCGGGCTCAACCCCGACGACATCGACGGCGTTGCCACTACCGGTATCACCGGCGAGCTCGTCAACTACTTCGGCATCGAGCCCCGCTGGGTCGACGCCACCAGCCTCGGCGGCTGCTCCTTCATGCTCCACGTCCGCCACGCAGCCGCGGCCATCAACGAAGGCCTCTGCCACACCGTCCTCATCACCCACGGCGAAAGCGGCAAGTCTCGCGTCGGCGTCAGCCGCTTCGGCGCCGACCCGGCCAGCTACAGCGGCCAGTTCGAATCCCCCTTCGGCGTCGCCGGCCCGCCGAGCATGTTCACCATCCCCGTGCTCCGCTACATGAAGGAGTACAACCTCAGCCACGAAAAGCTCGCGATGGTCTCCGTCGTGCAGCGCGAGTGGGCGGCCAAGAACCCCCGCGCGACCTTCAAGGACCCCATCACCGTCGATGACGTCCTCAACTCGCGCATGATCGCCTACCCCTTCCACCTTCTCGAGTGCTGCCTCGTCACCGACGGCGGCGGCGCCCTCATCCTCACCAGCGCCGAACGCGCCAAGGACTTCCCGACGAAGCCCGTCTACATCCTCGGCACCGGCGAAAGCATGGAGCTCCCGATGAGCATGGTCTCCCAGATGGAAGACTTCACCTCATCACGCGCCTTCAAGACCTCCGCCAAGCAGGCCTTCGCCGAAGCCGGCATCACCCACAGCGACGTCGACCATCTCATGATTTACGACGCCTTCGCCCACCTCCCCATCTACGGCCTCGAAGACCTCGGGTTCGTCGGTAAGGGTGAGGGCGGCGACTTCATCGCTGACGGCAACACCCGCCCAGGTGGCAAGCTCCCGCTCAACACCAACGGCGGCGGCCTGAGCTACATGCACTCCGGCATGTACGGCATGTACGCCCTCCAGGAGAGCGTCCGCCAGATCCGCGGCATTGCCCCGGCCCAGGTGCCGGGCGCCAAGATCAGCGTCTGCCAGGGCGTCGGCGGCATGTTCGCCACCGCCGGCACCATCATCATGACCAACGAGGCCTAACCGCCTCCAACGTCCATCACACCGGAAG
>JBPPMX010000129.1:0-3099 GCA_051306275.1 Tepidiformaceae bacterium | reverse complement strand
TGAGCGGGTTCGATGTCGTCGCGGAGGCGGTGGGTCTGGCAGCGCGGGTGGAGACGGCGGACGTCGTGATCACGGGCGAGGGCAGCTTCGATTCACAGTCGATGCAGGGGAAGACGACGGGGCGGGTGGTGGCGATGGCGGAGGAGGCAGGAAAACGGTGCGTGGTTCTCGCGGGGATAGCGGACGGGGCTCCTGTGGCGGGAATCGAGGTGCGAACGCTTTTCGAGACCGAGCCGGATCGTGCGCGGGCGATGAAAAACGCCGCGAGTCTTGTTGAGGGACTCGCGGCGCGATGGGCGGCGGAACAGCCGGCGGACTAAGTGCAGGCGCTGATGATCATGACCGGCAGCAGGATGAAGCCGATGACGATGCCGAGTGCGAAGACGCCTATCTTGCCCATGGCATAAACCTCCGTGTGTCGCTCTTGCGGTTTCGGTTGCGATACCACTGGACAAGCGGCCAAACAGCCATTGCGAGGCCGATGAGTCGAAACATGCGTTTTCTCCGGTATTGAGAGTGCTGACAGTGTCCGGGGGCGTTGGCCGGAATCGCGCTGCGGGGCGGGCATTCGCCGTGACAGATCCATCACAGGCGGTAAAGGGGCGCGACTGAGAGCGAATCGTTACGTGAGGCTGCGGTGCATTTGGGGTGGCCGGGGGGCGCGGGCGGTACGTTCGGTTAAATGAGGGACGAATCCCCGGCAGGACGGCTGTGGCGGGTCGATGCGCTGAAGGGCGTGGCGATTGTGCTGGTGGTGGTGATGCACGCGTACTTCGGCGCGCCCGCGTGGGCCGGCACTGGTGAGCGGCGAGTCATGGAGGCCCTGTATTTCGTGGGCCACCTGGTGGTGCCGATCTTCTTTGTAGCGTCGGGGTACCTGTTCGGGCGGGAGCGGAGGGCGGACGGGGAGAGCCTTCGCCGGAAGGCACTTACGGTGATCGTGCCTGCCACAACGTGGGCCGTGATTGCGGTCGCGGTCCGGGTCCGGGAGTTCGGGCTGACGGGCGAGCAGGCGGCGATCGACTTCGCGGTGTTCAACACGAGCGGGCAGTACTTCTACGTGTTCGTCCTGGGGCTGTTCTTCGTCAGCGCAATGCAACTGCGGAGGGCGGACACCGGGCTGCTGACGGTTGTTGCGGTGGTCTCGATGGCGGCCGGGCTGGTGCGGGTCGCGATGCTCTCGGCGCAGCCGCCTGAAGGCAGCCTGGGGGCAGTGATGGCGTATCGCGACCCGTTCCTGTGGTTCGGGTACTTCGCGTTGGGGCTGCGGGTGGCACGGGGGCCGCTGGCGCTGGGCGTTGCCGGGCGAACCGCGCTCGGGATCATCGCGGCAGGGGCGCTGGCGTGGTGGTTCGCGAGCGGCGAGGGCGAGACCAGCTACTTCAGTCTGCCGATTTATGTCGCGGGGGTCTGCCTGGCGCTGCTGGTGGCTGAGCAGGTGACGCTGGCGGCAACTGTCGAGCCGGCGTGGGCGCGACCGGCGACGTTCCTCGGGCGGCACTCGTTCGCGATCTTACTGGCGCACATGCCGCTGTTCATCGGGCTCGTGACGGAGCGCTGGTACCCGGAGGCGTTCGCGGATTCGTACATCGGACGGATCGCGTTCCGGGCGGCGGTTGGGCTGGGCGGGCCAGTGTTGCTGGTCCTAGCGGTGCGGGCGGTCATGCCGGCAAGCGCGTCGAAGTGGTTCGGGTTCGAAGGTCGCGAGGCGACGCCGGTGCGCCGGGCGCCCCAGGGTCATATCCCGGTCGCCGGGCGTTAGCCGTCGACGAGCTGGCGGGCTTTCTTCGCGGCGTGGGCATCGATGAGGTCGCCGTGGTGGCGGGCGACCCATGCGCCTTCCGCGCGGGCAGCATCGAAGGCGGCGAGTTGTCCGCGGGCGCGCTCGATGCGATGGGCGTAGGGCTGGAAGGCGAGGTTCGCGACGACGACATCGGAGACGGAGCGGACGACGGCGGCGGCGAATCCCTGCTGGGCGGCGTCGCGCGGGTCGATGGGCATGGGTGAGATGAGGGGGAGGCCGTTCTGGGCGCGGGCGGCGGCAACGACGGCCCCGCGGGCGTACGCGAGACGATGGCCGACCTCTTCCTGGCGGGCGCCGATGTCGCGGGCGTAGGCCTCGGCGTCGAAGACGAGGCCGTCGTCGCGGGGGACGGCGGCGGCGATGTCGTGGGCGCGGAGGAGGCCGCGGGCGGTGGCGATGACGGGGTAGGCCGAGACGGAGCCGGGTTCGATGTCCCGCGAGAGTTCGAATTCGCGGAGGAGGACGGCGAGGTCGCGGATGTCCTGCGGTTCGTTCGAATACGAGAGGAAGACGCCGGAGAGCGGCTTGCAGACGAGCGCATCGAGGTCGTCGCGGAGGAGGCGCGTGCGTGGGTGGTTCACGGTGACGAAGACGCGCTTGCCGGTGGGCGCGGCCTTGTAGATGGCGTCGAGGGCGCGCTGGCGGGCTTCGCCGGGGGGGACGCGTTCGTCGGCGACGTTGAGGAGGATGGCGTCGGCGTCGGACGCGAGGGCGGCTTCGAGGTTCGCGCCATCGAGGGCGATGGCGACGATGCTACGGAGGGGCATCAGGACTGACCTCCACGGCCACCGACGACGGGGACGGGCGGCGCGAAGGCGGCGAGCCCGAGGTCCTGTCGCAGGGCCATGATCGACTGGAGATGGTCGAGAGTGTGGCGGTAGAGGAGCTCTGCGATCCACTGGCAGGTGACGGGGCCCCAGCGGGTATCGGTGCGGTAGCGGGACCAGGTCGCGTCGCTCATTTCGCGGAAGATGGCGAGCTCTTCGTCGCGCATGCGGGAGATGTCTTCGACGATGTCGCGCACGGTCTCGGTGGGGACGTAGCGGCGTTCGTGCCACTCGCGGCGGTTGTAGTCGAGCGGGTCGAGCATGTCGGGGACGGTGGCCCAGCGGAGAAGGGGGAGGTTCACTTCCTGTTCGAGGTCGCGGACGTGGGCGATGTTTTCGTGGATGGACCACTCATCGGCGTTGGCCTTGTAGGCCGCATCCTTCGGGGAGATGCCGCGGACGGCCCAGGCAAGGTCATCGGTCGCGGCGCGGATGCGCGAGGTGAGTTCGGCGCGGTAGGTCGACATC
>JBPPMX010000128.1:0-12709 GCA_051306275.1 Tepidiformaceae bacterium | reverse complement strand
GACGCCAGGCCAACTTCGGAAGCGGAATAGGCCTGCTGGATCGCCCGAGCGCATTTTCCATCCTGGAGTCCGAACACAACCGGGAGTGTCTTCTTCCGGCGCGCGAGGTCGTTCACGTTCGATTTCCCTGTTTCCGTTGGGTCGCCCCAGATGCCGAGATAGTCGTCTTGCGCCTGGAAGGCGAGGCCGATGTGGAGGCCCCAGCGACCGAAGGCAACGGCGGTTTCCTTCGATGCCCCTGCGAGGATCGCGCCGATCTCGAGCGGCGCGCCGAGCAGCGAACCGGTCTTCCCGGCGACCATCGCAAGGTAAGCATCCACGGAGACCGCGTCCCGCGTCTCGAACTCGAGGTCGGACCACTGGCCGGCGATCATCGCCTCGGCCGCCCGGCTGAGTACGGCAAGCGCGGCGCCTTGGGTAGTGGCGTCCGCTCCACCGTTTGCGAGCGCCGCGATGGCACGGGTGTAGAGGTAATCGCCGGCGTTTATCGCCTGCGCTTCACCGAGCCGGGCCCAGAGCGTCGGTCGGTGGTGGCGCTCGGCGTCGTGATCCTGGACCTCATCGTGGACGAGCGAGAAGTTGTGGACGAGTTCAACCGCCACCGCGCCGGGGAGCGCGACCGTTGGGTCGGCGCCGAGCGCGGAGGCGGCCTCGAGACACAGGGCCGGCCGGATGCGCTTCCCAGCGGCGGATGAGGGTTCGCCCGCCGGCCCTTCCCATCCGAGGACATAACGTGCAGCGGCGGCGAGCCCAGGAGAATCAGTTGGAATTGCAGCACGGAGCGCGGTTTCGACCGCAGGGATCCAGCGCGAAAGCGATGCGGGGAACGCCGGGTCAGGGGGCATCGCGACCGGTGGAGGGGTCACGCGCCGAGCGAGACGACGTCATCTCGTGGCACAGGAGCGGCAGTCCGGCCGAGGGCAGCGAGCGTTGAAGCGGCGATTCCTTCGCCATCCAGTCCGAAGGTGTGCCGGAAGGTCGTTTGCGGGCCGTGGTCGACAATTTCATCGGGCATGGTGAGCTGGGTAAGGAACGACCCCTGGAGGCGGTGCTCGACGAGGAGTTCGAGGACGGCATCGCCGAATCCGCCGGCGCGGACGTTCTCCTCGGCGGTGATGATGCCGCCAGTTTCCCGTGCGCTGCGAAGGATGACGGATTGGTCGAGCGGCTTGGCAAAGCGCCCGTTCACGACCGTGGCCGCAACGCCCTTCAAAGCAAGGATGTCGGCCGCCTTAATGCACTCTTGCACCGTCGCGCCATAGCCAATGAGCGTGACGTCGCGGCCCTCGCGGAGCACTTCGGACGACCCAATGGGGATGGCTCGCATGGGCTGATCGGTTGGCGCTCCAGACCCGGAGCCGCGCGGATAGCGGACCGCGAACGGCCCATCGTGCTGGACGCCGGTGTAGAGAAGATCGCGGAGCTCGGTCTCGTCCTTCGGCGCACAGAGCACCATGTTCGGCAACGGGCGGAGGTAGCTGGTGTCGATGAATCCCTGGTGGGTCTTGCCGTCGTCACCGACGAAGCCGGCGCGGTCGAGCGCGAAGACGACGGGGAGGTTCTGGACGACAACGTCGTGGACGACCTGGTCGAAACCACGCTGGAGGAAGGTCGAGTAGATCGCGCAGATGGGGCGGATGCCCTGGGTGGCGAGTCCTGCAGCGAACGTGACCGCATGCTGTTCCGCGATTGCGACGTCGAAGACGCGATTCGGGTGCTTGCGATGCACGGGCGCTAGCCCGGTGCCTTCGAGCATGGCGGCGGTGATTGCGACGACGCGCGGGTCGGACTCGATGAGCTCCTCCACGGCCTGGGCAAACACCTGGCTGTAGGTGGGCTTCGGGGCCGGGGCGCCTTCTGGGGCGGGCTTCTTCATCCAGTAGGTGCCGCTGTGGCTCTTGATCGGGTCGGCAGCGGCCTCGGGGATGCCGTGGCCCTTCTCCGTAAGCACATGGAGGAGCACCGGGCGGTGGCGAACCTTCTTGACCTGCGCCATGGCCGATTCGAGTTCACGAAGGTCGTGTCCGTCGATGGGGCCGAAGTATTCGAAGCCGAATTGCTCCCAGAAGCTTGCGGGGACGAGAAGGTCGCGCATGCTCGCCTTGACACGCTTGGCGCCCTCCCACATCTGCCTGCCAAGGGGGAGGTGTTCCATCATTTCGCCGATTTCGCGCTTTGCGTTGCGGTACATCGGGTCGAGCCGGAACTTGTTCACGTTCCGGCTGAGCGCGCCTACGTTGGGCGAGATGGACATCGCGTTGTCATTGAGGACGACGATGAGGTGTGTGCCCAGGTGGCCGGCGTGGTTCATCGCCTCGAGGGCCTGGCCGGCGGTCATCGCGCCGTCGCCGATCACGGCGACCACGTGGTTGTTCTCGCCACGGATGTCACGCGCGACCGCCATCCCGACCGCCGCCGAGATAGAGGTACCGGCGTGCCCTGCGCCGAACGGGTCATGCTCGCTCTCGGAGCGATCTGCGAACCCGGAGAGGCCCTGGTGCTGGCGGATGGTCGACATTCGCTCGCGGCGGCCGGTGAGCATCTTGTGGACGTAGACCTGGTGACTGACGTCCCAGACGATCTTGTCGTGGGGGCTATCGAAGAGGCGGTGGAGCGCGAGCGAGATTTCGACGACGCCGAGGTTCGACGCGAGGTGGCCGCCGCCGCCGATGCAGTCGACGATTTCGACGAGGAAGTCCCTGATCTCAGACGAGAGATCGGTCAGCTCTTCGTAGGAGAGCGTCCGCAGATCTGCGGGTGAGTTAATGGAATCGAGCAGCGGACGCACGGAAGGCCAACCTCCTGGGGCGGCTGTTATCAGTTTCGCAACATCCGCGGACGATACGCGGTGCGGAGGCTTACGACTGCCCGGGGAGAGCGTCGGGCGAGAGCACGGCTCCGGAATGAGACCGTACGGTTCGCCCGGAAGCCGGTCAAACCGTACCCGCTACATGTACTGGCCCCCGTTGATGTCGATCGCGGCGCCTGTCATCCAGAGGCCTTCGGTGCAGAGGAACCGCACAAGCGCACCGATCTCGTCGGCGCGACCGAACCGCCCGAGTGGGATCTGCGCGAGGATAGCGTTCTTCGGCTCTTCGGGGACGCCGGCAAGCATGTCGGTCTCGATGAATCCGGGGCAGATCGCGTTGACCGTGATCCCCTGCCGGGCGAGTTCGCGCGCGGCTGACTTGGTGAAGCCGATCATGCCAGCCTTGGCTGCGGCGTAGTTCGCCTGTCCGACGTTCCCCATGCGGCCGATGATCGACGACATGTTCACGATCTGGCCGCCTGCGGTCATGAAGGGGATGGCGGCGCTGGTGCAGTAGTACATGCTGCTCAGGTCCGTCGCGATGACATCGTCCCACTCAGCGTCGCTCATGCGCTTGAGCGTGCGGTCCTTGTTGATCCCAGCGTTGTTCACGAGGATGTCGATACGACCGCCTAGTGCGGCCGCGCTCTGATCCACGAATGCGCGAGCTGCCTGGGCATCGGAGACATCGGCCTGGATGGCGACGCCATCACCACCGGAGGCCCTGAGTACGGCGCAGAGTTCCTCGGCGGCATCCTTGCTCTGGTTGTAGTTCACCGCGACGCGAGCGCCGTGCCGCGCCAGTTCTTCCGCCACCGCGCGTCCGATGCCGCGCGACGCGCCCGTGACGACCGCCGCCTTCCCGGCCAGCAACTGTGTCATGTGGTATTGCCCCCGTCGGAGTGCCCCCTGCCGGGCGGATGCCACAGGGTATCCCGAAGAGGTATAGCTTCCAAGGCCACAACAGCAGGTGATCTATAGCGAGTAGCTATGCCTTGGGCGTCGCGCCAGCCGCAGGCGGTATCGAAAGTGTGAAGGTCGTACCCGCCCCCTCGGCGGAGGTGGCGCGCACGGTCCCACCCTGCGATGCCATCACTTCGCGGACAATTGCGAGCCCGAGGCCGCTGCCGCCCTCGCGGCGGCTGCGTCCCTTATCGACGCGGAAGAAGCGGTCGAAGACGCGGCCCAGGTCTTCGGGTGGGATGCCCGGACCGGTGTCCGCGACCTCGATCTCGACCCGCCCGGGGAAGTCAGCGTTGCGGATGGTCACTCGACCGCCTTCACCGCTGTACTTAATGGCGTTGTCCACGAGGTTGAGGACGCATCGATAGAGGAGATCCGACACGGCGAGCGCCGGCGGGAGGTCGGTTGTCTGGACAACGATTTCGACACCGCGAGATGCGGCGAGCGGACGGAGCTGGCTCGCGACTTCGCGCACGAGGTCGTCTGTGTCGACGGCATCGGGTTCGACCTGTTCGCCTTCATGGCGGGAGAGCAAGAGGAGGTCCTCGGTGAGCCGTGTGAGGCGCTCGGTCTGGGTCTTAATGGTGTCGAGGAGCTCGCGGTATTCGGCTGGACTGGCGTCCGGGTCCATCTCGGTAACTTCGATATTGGTCCGAATGGCGGTCAGCGGGGTGCGGAGTTCGTGCGAGGCGTCCTGGACGAACTGGCGCTGCTGCTCGAACGAGGTTTCGAGTCGCCCGATCATCTGGTCGAAGGTGTCGGCCAGGGCCTTCAGTTCATCGTCCGGACCCTGGTGGTTGATACGCCGGCCGAGGTTCGTCGCGCTGATCTCGGATGCGACCTCCATGATGTCGCGGACTGGCCGCAGCATCATGCCCGAGAGGACGTACCCGCCGACGCCCGATGCCCCTGCCAGTCCGACGACAGCAAGGATCGACCAGTTTCGGAGGCGGTTCACATAATCCGACTGCCACTGCTCCTCGGTTTCCTGGAGGAAGACCTTGGTTGTGACGACGGGTTCGTAGGTGGTAACCGCGCCCCCCGGGCCGGACGCGCGCACGGGTCGCAGCTCCAGCGACTCGATAGGGATCTGCCGGTAGACGGTGCCAACATCGGGTTTGTCGAGGCGTGCAGCGATATTCAGGGCGACGACGAAGGTCAGCCCGAAAACGAGTAGGAGACTCGAGTACCAGACACTGAGACGGAACCGAATGGTCCGGGTGAACGGGGGCGCAGGGATCCTAGAGGACGTAACCCTTCCCCCTGATCGTTTCGATGAGCTGGTCGCGGAAGCCTTCGTTCAGCTTGCGCCGAAGGTTGTTCATGTGGACCTTCACGGTCTGCGTGAACGGGTTGGCGTGCTCATCCCAGATGTGCTCGAGGAGTTCTTCCTGGGGGACAGCGCGACCTTCGTTGCTCGCAAGGTAGTAGAGGAGTGCGAACTCCTTCGGTGTGAGATGGATGTCCTGGCCATCGCGTCGCGCGCGGTTCGTGTTGGGATCGAGCTCCAGTCCGCGGGTCTGGATGACGGGCTCGCGAAGGTTGCCCTCGCGGCGGGTGATGGCACGAATGCGGGCGGCGAGCTCGCTGAAGGCGAACGGCTTCACGAGGTAGTCATCGGCGCCGTGATCGAGGCCTTCGACGCGGTCGCGGATCGAGCTCCGCGCGGTCAACATAATGATACCGCCACCGAAGCGATCTTCGCGCAGCCGCCGGCAGACCTCGACGCCGTCGATGCGGGGAAGGTTGAGGTCGAGGCAGATGACGTCGTATGTGTTGACGCCCGCCTTTTCGAGGGCTTCGGCACCGTCATAGGCGACATCGACCGCGTAGCCAATCTTTGACAGACCGCGTTCGATCGCGGATGCGATGGGCTCTTCGTCTTCGACAACAAGGACGCGCATTGGGGACTCCCGGGGACTATCTGTCCCGCACCTCCAGAGTAGCGCCGAGCGTGCCGAAGCGAAGGTAAAGATGGGCCGGTGAACGACCGGCCCATCACGAATTACCCCTGTCAGCTCAGTTGGGGAGGCTCGACCTCGATAACCCTCTGGACGACGTGCTTGAGGGTGATGTCCTTCGTGCCGTTCGCCTTGAGCTGGGCGATGAGGAACTCAAACTTCTTCTGCAGCTCGCCACCAAGCTCTGCGCGGATCTCCGCAGGAAGCTCCCACGTCTGCTGTTTGAACGGACCCCATGCCTTCTTGCGTGTCTTATAGAAGAACTGGATCGGGGTCTCACCGTCCTTGGCCTCGTCCGCACAATTGACGTCGGCCCAGGCTCGCATTTCGTCGAGCAGTGCGGCCGGGAAGCGCCGGTGGTCCATCACGAGGTTCTGGAAGCCGGTCGCGAGGTGGATCTCGGCCGTCTCAATCTCCGGGAAGCGGTGGAAGAGCTCGTCCGGAAGCGTGCTTGCTCCGTGCTGGACCGCGCCGGCCATGCCGTAGCGCTCTCGCGAGACCTGGGAGAGCTCCTGGAGCGTGTTGAAGTCGATCGCGACGGTAGCAATGGTGCCGTCCGGGAGTGGGATGCCGCCGTGGCTCGTGCCTGTCTGGACGCTGACCTTCGAAACGCCCGCCATGCTCGGGCCGACGATGTCGCGGAAGCCGTCGATATATTCGACGAGTTCCTCGACGGTCGAGTTGTCCTTGCCGACCTCTCCGATTTCGCCGCCGATCGAGATTTCGACGCCGGCGGGTTCATGCTGACGGACGAAGCGGGCAAGATGCGCTGTCAGCTTCGAGTTCGGGCCCTGCTGCTCGCGTACACGCTCGTAGCTGAGGTCGACGAGGGTCGAGGCGTCGATGTCGATGCAGTAGAACTGCGCGTCAATCGCTTTCTTCACGAGGTCTTCGAGCGCTTTCGTCTCGCCTTCGGGGTCCGTCTTGAACTTCTTGGCGTTGGCCTGGAAATGGTCGCCCTGGATGAACACCGGGCCGGCATAATCCTCAGCGATAGCGGCCGCGAGGACGACGGCACCAAGTTCGGCCGGTTCCTGGAAGGTGTATCCCATTTCGGAGCGGGCGAGTTCGAAGACGGTCGCGGTGGCATCGGTGGATTTGATGGCGCGGAACAGGGCGCGCGACATGTCGTACGCCATGCCGCGGATGTTCACGGCAGGGACGGTGAAGCCGCTGACTTCGCCGCGTCCGCGGGCGGAGTACAGGCCGGCGATCGAGGAGGAAACCGCCCCCAACTGCGGGGCGGCGGTGTGGATCGCGTAGCGAGCGAGGCGCTGCTCCTCGGGAGAGCCGAATACGGCGAGGTGGACGATCGAATCGATCTGCTGTCGTACGGCGCCGGCGTCGCGAAGGGCTGGCCGCGCCCCGGATGTGTCGAGGACAGACGCGAGGATGCTGTTCATGGCGCGCATTCTAGCACCGCTGTGCTAGCCCTCAGATGAACGTCAGAACGCCCGGCCTATGCCGGGCGTTCTGACGGAGTGAGCCTGGGGAGGACGCAGCGGTGTCAGGCTGCGGTGATGGCTTCCTGGCGTTCGCGGCGGCTCGTCCGGCGTTCGAGCATGTATCCGAAGCCACGAACGTTGACGATGTAGTCCGGCTCGCTGGGGTCGAACTCAAGCTTCCGGCGAATGCGGCGGACGTAGACCTTCACGATCTCCTGCGCTTCACGGTCGGAGTAGGTGTAGTCCTGGACCGCGCGCAGCATCTCGACGGGGCTGACGACCTTGCCGGCGTTTCGCGCGAGATAGGCGAGGATCTTGAACTCGGTCGGCGTGAGAGGGATCGATTCGGTCGCGCGGGTGGCCGAGCAACGGTCGAAGTCCAGGACGAGGTCACGGACCGTGATGGTGCTGGGGCCGTCTTCCTGGACGACGGTCGTGCCACGCTTCTTGCGATTGATAGCGGCCAGCTGTGCCGAGAAGATTTCGACGCCATCGGTTTCGCGCATGCACACATCAGCGCCAGCCTCGAGGGCAGCGGCAAATCCGTGGGTATGCGGCCCGGGTGCGAGCACCAACACCGCGGCCTGCGCACGGTTCGCGACGAGACGGATAAGAGCGACGTCATCGTCGTGACGCGGGTCTACCGCGAGAACGACGACATCGGGGGCGAACTGCGTGAGGAGCCGCTCCGTCTCGCGGTCGTGCGGCCGCTCCGTGGTCGTGTAGCCGAGGTGGGCGAGTGCGGGCAGCACATCGGCGGCGCGATAGTCACGAGTGTGCGTGACAAAGGCGACAGCGCCCCGGAATCCTTCCTCGTTTCGGTCGTTCATACGTGTTCACCCCTGTCACGGTATCGTCGGCCCTGCGGTAGGCCATGCGTTTGGATCTTGTCCACTGAGGTAATCGGCAGATTCGTGCCCGGCCTGTAGGGTGGCCATCGAGTTTCTAACGAATACCGGGCGGCCACCCGCTGGCCACGCAAAGCAAAAGGCCGCCCGGATCGGGCGGCCTTTGCACTGGTATCGCCGTCGGGTTGGTTCAGGCGGCGTAGGCCAGCATCACGCGGCGAAGACGCTTGACTGCCTGGGAGTGCAGCTGGCTGATGCGGGTCTCGGAGACTGAAAGCACAGTCGCGATCTCCTTCATGGTCAGCTTCTCCACATAATAGAGAGCGACCACGAGCTTCTCGCGCTCCGGGAGGCCCTGGACGGCCTTTGAGAGGCCCTCGTAGAGCTCCTTCTCCTCGAAGATTGTCGTGAAGTCGAGCCCTTCCATAGATGTCGGCATTTCAGCGGCCGGGAAGGAGTCTCCGCTCTCGTCCTTATCAAGGAGCTTGTCGAGCGAGACGGTCACCCAGCGCGTGCTTGCCTGGGCGTCGTGGTACTGCGCCCTGGTAATGCCCAGGAAGGCGGCGGCTTCCTCATCGGTGGGTGTGCGGCCGAGGGCAACCTCGAGCTCGCTCTGGGCGCGCTGGACATCGCGGGCTTTCTGACGCATGGCGCGGCTCAGGCGGTCCATCCGGCGGAACGCGTCGATAATCGACCCGCGGATGCGGCGTACGGCGTATGCGTGGAAGTTGGTGCCTTTCGAGGGGTCGTAGCGGCGGACTGCTTCGACGAGGCCACATGTGCCATAGCCGACAGCGTCCTCGTACTCCAGGAGCCCAGGGATCTCCAACGGCAGAGACCGGGCGACGCGCCGGACGAGAGGCGCATACTGCATAACCAGTTGTTGCTGTTGCTCGTGTGTTAGCTGTGTAGACGGGGCTGTGACGCCCTCGTCCACAATGGACGGTCCTTCCATGTTTGTTCTCCCCACAGTAACCAGAATGGCTGCCTTGTCAGCAACCTTCGAAGGTATGCAAGGATTGTTGAGGGGGGTCAGGTGACAGAACAACGAGTCACGGGTAACGCCTCCGTAGCTGTTCGGTGACGCGACGGGACATAAGAGGTCGCCAAGAGACGCGAGCTGATTCACCAGCTTCCACCTACACATAACCGATATAGTGCGAACATCGACGAAATAAACCCGATGCTTCGTCGACCGCCCTTCCGCCGGGCGGTACCCGGGCGGTACCCTGAAAACGCAGGAGGCCTCCACCCGACGATGCCGGAACAGTACGTAACCTCGGACAAGCGCACGGGACTTGAGGTCGCGGTGACGGGCGAGTTTCCATCTCACCAGGACGACCGGATCCAGATCGCGCGAATCACCAATCTCTTCACGCGGCTGATGTCGACCATCCTCGGCACTGAGAACGATACGCAGCGCCGCGAGCGTTTCACCGCGATTGGGACCCAGCTTGAGGTCGCGGACGCGCTAATACGTGAGGATGTGGAGGAGGTCCAGCGCCTGCTCCGCGAGACGATGGGCAAGATGGGCATCACGCCAGAGCAGCTCGACGAGCTCACGCGGAGGATCGTCGAGGAACTGGGCGGGGACGACGGGCCGCAGCTGCCCCCCGCGGATCCGACGAACTGAGCGCCCAAGCGTCCTCACACAATGGCTGACCGAGGGGAGAGCGGTCCCCCAATCCCCGTTGAGATTGCGATCACCGATGCCTACGGCGCGCTGCGGACAGCAGGACGCCGGTCTGATGGACGCTGGGAGTCCCGGGTCGCCAGCACGCACGGCGCATGGCCAACCTGGGAGCCCGGGGGGGACCGGATCGCAGTGTCGTCGGTCGACCTGCTTGGCGGGACCAGCGCGATCGAGTTGATCGTGCCGACAGGCGAGGCGCAGGAGACGATCTTTCGGAGCGTGCCATCCGGGAACCCCGTCATCGCCCCGGGCGTGCCTCACTACGCGGCATGGTCGCCGCGGGGCGCGTACCTGAGTTATGTCGCTCAGACGATCAGCGGATTGGCGCTGCACCTGACCGAGCCGGGCGGAATGGACGGTGGGCGGGTAGTCGCGAGCGGGGCGCCGCTGTTCTCGTGCTGGTCGCCTGACGAACGCGTGATCGCGGTCCACGCGGGGGCGGACCTGACGCTGTACGACCCTGCTGGACGCGTGGCGCCGCGCCCTGTGAGCGGGGCTGCCGCTGGTTTTCGGACGCCGGCCTTCTCGCCGGATGGCTCCTCCCTCATCTATGCCACGCCAGCAGCACGGGGCGCCGCGGTAATCTCGCATGTAATTGCGACCGGTGTCGAGACGGAACTCGCGCGGTTCCCCGGGGCGGTCGCCTTCGCGTTTCGCCCCGGGACGATGCACCTGGATGTGGCGGTATCCCACCGGCCGGAGACGGGTGTGTTCGAGGAGATTGTGCGTCTCTCGGGCGACGGATGGGGTGAACGCAAACGGATATGGAAAGGCGCGTCTGTCGCCTTCTTTCACGCGCCG
The DNA here is from genome assembly GCA_051306275.1 of Tepidiformaceae bacterium. Taxonomy (GTDB): domain Bacteria; phylum Chloroflexota; class Dehalococcoidia; order Tepidiformales; family Tepidiformaceae; genus JBPPMX01. Next base: position 2,189 of record JBPPMX010000128.1, on the reverse strand, counting down.
GACGGCGAGCGGATCGCAATCGTCCTCCCCGCGCAGACGGGCGATGGCCGCTACACGGTACGACTCTTGGACACCGCGGGCGGGACCATTGGCGCGACCGAGGCCGTGTTCTTGAGTGGCCCGTACCGGACGCTCCTGAGCTTCTTTGACCAGTACCGGCTTTCACACTGCCTGTGGGCGCCCGACGGCTCGGTCTTCCTGTTGGCAGGCCGGATGCCGGGCGATGGAGTGCATGCAACGTTCGGGGACCCGGTAAACCTCATTCTGGCGTGGCGGGGGCAGCGGTCCGAGCCGCTTGTCCTGGTCTCCGAGGGTGAGATCGGGTTCTTTCCGCCGCCTGCCATCCCGGGCTAACGGTTCGCAGTAAACGCCGGGTAATCGATCAAATTGCTGGGGCACGGAATGCGACTGTACACTCGTGACTGTCGCCGCCGCGGCGGGAACGCGGTTTCGCGCCGAAGGCGTCCCGAATTGGAAGTTCCACAATCCCAACCACAGCCGCAGTCGAATTCCGCCGACGTCATCGCGCGCTGGGCGACCGTCATTCTCCTTCTCGTCGCCGTCATCACGCTCTCTTTTGGGCTTGGGTTTGGTGTCAACGAGCTTCGCCAGCGCGATAACGACTCGCAGGTGGCTCCCATCGGGTCACTCTCCGACGACGAATCGATAGGTGCGGCAACGCTCGACGAGATCTACGAGATCCTTTCCCAGGAGTACGTCGACAAGGACATCCTCGACGCGGACACATTCCAGCAGGCCGCTATCCAGGGTGTCCTCAACGCACTGAACGACACGCATACCGTCTACATCACCCCCGAGCAGAAGGCGCAGGGCGCGCTTGACTTCGGTTCTACCTACCAGGGCATCGGTGCCACGGTGAACAGCACGAGCGGAGTCGTCGAGATCGTGGCTCCGCTTCGAAACTCGCCGGCGGAAGCTGCGGGTATTCGCGCGGGAGACATCATCCTGCAGGTGGACGGGGAGCCGACGGACGGCTGGACGGCGAACGAGGCAGCGCAGCGGATCCGCGGGACGAAGGGCACCGAGGTGACCCTTACCATCCTGCACAGCGACGGCGTGACCGAGACGATCACGATCGTACGCGGGGACATCCCCAACCAGAGCGTATTCATGGCGCCCCGGCTCGAAGTCATCCCCGGTGAGACGGGCGAGCGTCTCGTCGACCGTGAGGGGAACGACGTCACCGACATCGCTTATGTGAACATCTCGCAGTTCCACGACAAGACGGTCGAAGAGCTCAAGGAAGCACTCGATGGGATCGAGGACCAGGGGTACAAGGGTCTCGTCCTTGATGTGCGGGCGAACCCGGGCGGGCTGCTGAGTACCACCGTCTACAGCGCGGACGAGTTCCTCGAGAGTGGCCGCATCCTCTCTGAGAAGGATGCTGAGGGCACTGAGCAATCGTGGGATGCGCAGCGCGGCGGCGCGGCGACGGAGATCCCGATCGTCATCCTGCAGGACGAAGGAAGCGCGAGCGGCGCCGAGGTCCTTGCGGCCGCTCTGCAGGAGAACGGCAGGGCGACGGTAGTGGGCACTCGCAGCTTCGGGAAGGGCACCGTGAACCGGGAGTTCGAGCTGACCAACTGCGGTGAACCGACGTGCGGTTCGCTTTATGTCTCAATCGGCCGCTGGTTCACCCCGCAGGGGAACCAGATCGAGGGCGTGGGCGTGACACCCGATGTCGAAGTCGCGATGACGAGCGATGAGTACATCGACCAGGGCGACATCCAGCTCTTCAGGGCGATCGAAATCCTGCGCGGACAGTAGGGACGCGCTAGACTCAGGCGTGATACGTGGCCTCGCGGGTCTCCCTGCGGGGCCATCGTTTTCCCCTGTTGGACGAATGCACCAGTGACTACGATTGCCACCAACCGGCGTGCGCGGCACGACTACGAGATCCTCCAGCGGTTCGAGGCTGGCATCGTGCTGACCGGGTCCGAGATCAAGTCGATCCGCGAACACAAGGTCCAGCTGCAGGGCGCGTACGCACGCGTCCGCGATGGTGAGGTGTGGATCCAGGGGATGCACATCGCCGCCTACCAGAACGCCGGGTACTCGCCGCACATGGCGGAGCGCGACCGGAAGCTGCTGCTGCACCACAAGGAGATCGCGAAGATCGACGAGCTCCTGGGCGAGAAGGGGCTGACGTTGATCCCGCTCTCGCTCTA
>JBPPMX010000127.1:0-3914 GCA_051306275.1 Tepidiformaceae bacterium | reverse complement strand
CTCCCAACCCCTGTTACCCGCCAAGGGACACCTCCTCCGTACCGTGGAACGACGGTCGCCGCGCCCCTCGGCCGGCACAGGAGGAACCCCGTTGCACACACTGAAGCGCATCACTCTCGGAGGGCTCGTCGCCCTCGTTCTCCCGCTCACATTCATCGCCTGCAGCGATGAGGACGACGACGCCATCGACGACGCAGTCGACGGCGCCCAGACCGCCATCACGAACACCGGCGACGCGGCGCAGACGACCGTCGCAGGCGCGTCGACTCGCGTTACAGACGCAGTGAATGACGACGACGCCGGCGAAATCACCTTCGACCTCGACGAACAGAACGACTCCGGGTTCGATGGCGAAGCCACCCTGACCGCCGATGGCGACCGCACCATGGTCGTCGTCACCCTTGACGGCGATGACGTCGGCGCCGAATCCCGCCCGATGCACATCCACACCGGCTCCTGCGATGACCTCGATGATGCCGTTGCCTTCCCGCTTGGCGATGTCGTCGATGGAAAATCCACGACCACCGTCAACATCAGTCTCGACAAGCTCCGCGACGACGACTACGCCATCAACGTTCACCGTTCTGAAGCCGAGTTGACCGACTACGTAGCCTGCGGCGATATCCCCGACTAGCCGTCTTTGCTCTCGACAGGACGGGCGCACTGGCCCGCCTCGCGGCCCCGCCGGAACCCACAGCCGGCGGGGCCGCACCATTTCCGCGTCACCCTCCACTTGCCGCCCTCACCTATACTCGATTCGAACATTCATTCGGGTCGGTCCTGATGCCCCGCGCCACCGTCCTCCACGTCGACCTCGATGCCTTCTTCGTCTCGATGGAGCTCCTTCGGCACCCCGAGCTGCGCGGCCTCCCGGTCGTCGTCGCGGGGGGACTCGGACAGCGCGGCGTCGTCAGCACGTGCTCCTACGAAGCCCGCAAGTTCGGCGTCCGCTCGGCGATGCCCGTCTCCCGCGCCCGCCAGCTCTGCCCTCAGGCCACATACCTCGAAACCGACTTCGACTTCTACGCCCCCGCATCTCGCCAGTTCCACGCCATCCTCCGCGACTACACCCCCACCGTGGAGCCAGCCGGCTCCGACGAGGCCTACCTCGATGTCGCCGGCAGCGAACGCCTCCACGGGGAACCCGCAGCGATAGCTGACTCCATCCGCCGTCGCGTCGCCGAAGAGATCGGCATCACGGCCTCGGTTGGCGTCTCCATCAACAAGCTCGTCTCGAAGGTCGCCAGCGACGCGGGGAAGCCGGATGGCCTCCTGGTCGTTCCCGCTGGCACGGAAGCGGAGTTCTTCGGCCCCCGCCCCATCCGCGACCTCCCCATGGTCGGTCCGAAGACCGCCGAGTCCCTCGCCTCACTCGGCGTCCGCACGATCGGCGACCTTGCCCGCCTCCCCGTCGACGCACTCGTCGCCCGCTTCGGCTCCCACGGCGCCGAACTCCACCAGCGCGCCCTCGGCATCTTCGACGCTCCTGTCCTCTCCGGTCGCGGCGCCGCCAAGTCCATCTCCCGCGAGATAACCTTCGACCACGACCTCCCCGATGGCGATCGCCTTCGCGCCCTCCTGCGCGGCCAGGCCGAAAGCGTCGCCGCTGACCTTGCCTCGCACGGGCGAAGTGCCCGCACCGTCACCCTCAAGCTCCGCTTCCCGCCCTTCGAAACGCTCACCCGCGCAACAACCCTCCACGGTCCCACCGACCTCGCGAACGACATCTTCGAAGCTGCCCTGGGCCTCTTCGACACCGCCTGGTCCGCCAACCACCTCCGCCCCGTGCGACTCCTTGGCGTTGGCGTCACGAATCTCCAGGAGCGCGCCCGCCAGCTACGTCTCGGCGAAACCACCGAGGCCGACATCCTCCAGGAGACCGTCGGTGCCCTCCGCAGCCGCTTCGGCGATGGCGCCGTTCGCCGCGCTTCGGAACTCGGGCACCCGTATAACCGCCACGTTGACGATCCTGCCCGGCTTGGGGATGATTAGCGAAATTTGGTGGGGTTCTAACCGTGACTCAGGAATCTGCCCGTCGGCAGTCATGGCTCACCCTTGGCGCCGCCAGCGAGCTTCTCGGCGTCAGCGAGTCCACCATTCGCCGCTGGGCCGATAGCGGCGAGATACGCTCCTTCCGCACCCGCGGTGGCCACCGCCGGATCCTCGAAGAAGACCTCCATCTCATGCTCACCGGCCAGGCATCCCCCCGCGGCCAGGACACCGGGCGCATCAACGATATCGCCCTCGCCCTCGTCCGCCGTCGCCTTACCGGCGAGCGCCAGGGCGCCCACAATGCCTTCGAAGGCCTCGATTCCGAAGTCGTTGGTCGCCTCCGTCTGCTCGGGCGCCAGCTCGTGGATGTCTTCGCACACTCCATCTCCGATACCAACAACATCGCCGCCTACGTCGACGACGCCCGGCTTATCGGCCGCGAGTACGGGCGAACCCTTGTCGGTGCGGGCGTCGGCCTGAGTACCGCTATCGGCACGTTCAACCACCTCCGCCGCCCGCTCGAAGAGACCGCATCCCAGATCGCGACCGAGGCCGGCCTCCCCACAGAAGACGCGGTCCTCGCCATTGAAAACAGCCTCGACCTCGCCGATATCGTCCTCGAAGGTATGGCCCAGGTGTACGAGCAGTCCCTTCCTCGCGCCTGAACCTGTGAAGCTTTCCCCCCGCCGCATCGCCCCCACCGCCAGCGCTCGGTACGATGCCCCTGCATGGCAGCAACGCCGATCCCATCCCTCCGGTTCGAACGCGAAGCCTGGCGCCTCGGCGCCGAATGGGTTGCTGGCGTCGATGAGGTAGGCGTTGGCCCTCTCGCCGGCCCCGTCGCCGCTGGCGTCGTCGCCCTTCCGCCGGCCCGCCGCTTCCGCTGGTACAGCGATGTCCGCGATTCCAAGGTGCTCTCCGCCTCCCAGCGTGAACTCCTCGACCGCAAGATCCGCGAGTCGGTCCCCTTCGCCGTCGGCTGGGTGAGCCACGAGGAAATCGACCGCATCGGGATCCTCCCCGCCCGCCGCCTCGCCATGCTTCGCGCCCTTGAACAGCTCGGACTGCGTCCGGACGCCATCATCTCCGACGCCCTCGACCTCCCCGTCGAAGGCGTCCGCCCGATCATCGATGCCGACGCGCTCTCCGTGTCTGTCGCCGCTGCCTCGATCGTCGCCAAGGTCGCCCGTGATGCCCTCATGGACGAACTCTGTGGTCAGTACCGCGGCTATGCTTTCTGTCGCAACAAGGGCTACCCCACTCCCGAACACAAGGCACTCCTCGCCCGCAGAGGGCCCTGTCCCATCCACCGCCGCAGCTACGCCCCGGTGGCCCAGCTCTCCCTCCCATGGTGAACGAGCGCCAGGAGCTCGGGGCATTCGGCGAGCGCATCGCCCTGCATCGTCTCGAAGCCAGCGGGATGACCGTCCTCGCCCGGAACATGCGCACCCCCAGCGGCGAGATCGATATCGTCGCCCGCGATGGCGAAGACCTCGTCTTCGTCGAAGTGCGCACCCGCCGTGCCATCCCCGGCCTCGCCGCGGAATCGCTCGGGCCGGATAAGCTCCGCCGCATGTGGCGCTGCGCGATGGAGTACTGCGAATCCGCGCCCGCTTCCCCCGAAACCGCCCGCATCGACGTCGTAAGCATCGACCTTGGCCCCGGTGGCCGGGCTGCCCACGTCGAACACTTTCGCGGCGTCGAGATCCCCGACTGATGGTCCAGCCGGTGCGTCCCGGCCTTCCCGTGCGCTAAACTGAGACCGTGCCGATCTACGAATTCCGCTGCGCCGATTGCAACAAGGTCACCAACTACTTCACCCGCAAAGTGGACACCGAAGTCCAGCCTCCCTGCGAGCACTGCGGTAGCGCGAAGACCTCTCGCATGATGTCGAAGTTCGGCCGCTCCTATAGCCGCCAGGA
>JBPPMX010000126.1:0-2478 GCA_051306275.1 Tepidiformaceae bacterium | reverse complement strand
CGCTTCATCCTCTCCAAGGGGCACGCCACCCCGTTCTACTACTCGCTACTGGCAGAGCGCGGATACTTCAGCACCGAGCTCCTGTCGAGCTTTCGGACCCTCGGCAGCCCGCTCCAGGGCCACCCCTCTATGAACGCGGTGCCCGGCATCGAAATGTCCAGCGGCTCGCTCGGTCAGGGCCTTTCGTTCGCAATTGGCCAGTCCGTTGCAGCCCGCCTTGATGGCCGCGACTACCGCTCATGGGTGCTTATGGGCGACGGCGAACTCAACGAGGGCCAGGTCTGGGAGGCCGCGCAGGCAGTCCCACACTTCGGGCTCGGCGACCGCATCATCGCCCTCGTCGACCGCAACGGTATCCAGAACGACGGCTTCGGAAACGACATCATGCGCATCGACCCCGCCCGCATGTGGCGCGGTTTCGGCTGGCATGTAATCGAATGCGATGGCCACGACATGGCAGCCGTCGACCAGGCACTCTCCGAGGCGAAACGCCCGCACGACCAGCCTCGCGTCGTTGTCGCCACCACAGTGAAGGGCCGCGGCGTCAGCTTCATGGAGAACAACCCTGGCTTCCACGGCAAGGCCCCGACCCCCGAGCAGCTTGAACAGGCCCTCGCAGAGATCGAGCGCGGCCTGTGACTTCCGTCATGCCCGCAGCAGCCACCCGCGAAGCCTATCCGAAGGCCCTCCTCCAGCTCGTCGACGAAGGCGTTGATGTCGTCGCGATCGATGCGGACCTCTCCGCGTCTACCGGCGGCAACCAATTCGGCGAGAAGCACCCCGAGCGCTGGCTCACCGTCGGTGTTGCCGAGCAGAACATGGTCGGCATCGCCGCCGGACTGGCCGCTGCCGGGAAGACGGCCTTCATCGCCAGCTTCGCGGTGTTCCTGCCCGGCCGCTGCTTCGACCAGCTCCGGACCGCCGTCGCGCAGCCCGGCGGCGGAATGAACGTCAAGGCCGTCGCGAGCCACGGTGGCGTCACCGTCGGCGAAGATGGCATGAGCGCCCAGGCCCTCGAAGACCTCTCGCTCGCGACATCCCTTATCCCATTTGATGTCATCGTCCCCGCCGACTTCGAAGAGGCACGCCAGGCCATCGTCGCCATCGGACACACGACTCGTCCCGCATACCTGCGCACCGGCCGCCCGAAGGTCCCCGCCGTCTACGACCCGTCCTACCGCTTCGAGATCGGTCGCGCCAGCACCCTCCGCGCCGGCAACGATGTCACCCTTATCGCTTGCGGCATCATGGTCGACATCGCGCTGAGGGCCGCCGAAATCCTCGTGGCTGAGGGCGTCCAGGCCCGCGTACTCAACATGTCCACGATCAAACCGATCGACCGCGACGCAGTCGTCGCTGCCGCCCGCGAAACCGGCGCCATCGTCACTGCCGAAGAACACCAGACCACGGGCGGGCTCGGCACGGCAGTCGCAAAGGTCCTCGCGCAAACCGTCCCGACCCCGATGGAGTTCGTCGGCGTCGACCGCTACGGCACCACCGGCAAGTGGGACGAACTCCTCACCTACTTCGACCTCACCCCCGCCCGCATCGCCCAGGCCGCCCGCGACGCCATCGCCCGCAAGCGCTAACCCGCGCGCGCGTCTGACGGTAGAAGCGTGAACTGGGGCACATGACCTGGCCGGACGGCCCGAAAGTGCCGTTCATCGAGCGTGACAATCGTGTCTGTCCCAAGCCGCTCCGAGAGCGTGATCACCGACGCATCGACGGTTCCGAGCGGCCAGTCTGCGTAGAGCCGGACTAATTCCGCCATTCGCCCCCAATCCTCCGATGCGGGGCACTCGATCTCCATGGTGGGAAGTGCCGCGATGAAGTCGGCCTCGACTGCTGGCCCCATCCGCCGTCCGGCAAAGTGGGTGACTTCGGCAACGCAGAGTGCGGGGATGACGAGTCGGCCGCTGTACTCCTGAAGCACCCGAAGGCACCGCGCATGGTCGGGATCGTTCCGATCGAGCGCCGCGATGAGAGGGCCGCTATCGACGATCGCGATCGATGGCATCGGCCCAGGTCTCCTTCAGGAACTCATCCAGTTCCGCGGCGTGCGGACCCTTCCCGCTGTCACCGATCCCGGCCCACGGGATTACGCGCTTTCCGTCCGGCGGAGGCGCGTACCTCTCCTTGAGGAGTTCCCGGATAACTGCGGATACAGAGGTTCCCCTCCGCCGTGCGTCCCGCGCAACTTCCCATTCCAGTTCCTCGGGAATCGTGATCGTCACCCGGTTCATTGGATTCCTCCGATCGTATGCTGATCATACCGCATACGCGCATACTGCCGCAGTTCTCCACCCCCTGCGTCGCACCTCTGGCACAATGGCCGAACTCCACCGGTTGAAGGAAGGTGCGCCGCATGCGCGAACCTCGGATGTACGGCCTCTGGGATAGCCCCATCACCGCGAAAAGCCTCGCCACCTCCCTCCGCCTCTCTGAGCCCTGCTGGGACACCGATGGCCGCACCCTTGG
>JBPPMX010000125.1:0-3001 GCA_051306275.1 Tepidiformaceae bacterium | reverse complement strand
GGCCAGGATGGCTACCCGCACCTCGTGGCGATGTGGTACTCGGTCGTGGACGGGGACGTGGTCTTTTCGACGTATGGGACGAGCCAGAAGGTGATGAACCTGCGGCGCGACCCGAAGGTCTCCGCGATGGTGGAGCTGGGCCATGCGTACACCGAGCTGCGGGGGCTGGTTATTAAAGGGAAGGCGGAGATCGTGGAGGCGGGGACGCCGGAGCGCGAGGCGCTTGAGCCGAAGTTCCTCGAGCTGAACGGACCGCGCTACGGCGGCAGCACGACGATCGCCGCGCCGCCCGCGGGATCGCCGCGCCCGGGCCTTTCGCCGAAGCGTGTGCTCATCCGGATCCACGCGGAGTCGACGTATTCTTGGGACCACCGGAAGCTCGGCAAGGGCGTCTACTAGGACTCAGCCGGTAATTGCCGTGTAGCCGAGGCGGAGCGCGACGAGCAGGAGCGACCCGCCGAGGGCACGGATGATGTGCTCGCCGGGGAGGCGTCGCGCGATGACGGCGCCGACCTGCGCCCCGGGTATCGCCCCGGCGGCGAGCAGGGCCGCGCGCCCGAGGTTCTCGTCCCAGCCGAGGGTGCCAGTGGCGAAGTGGATGGAGATGCCTTCGACCGCCATCAGGCCGAGGACGAACTGGCTGGTGGCGGCGGCGATGTGGATGGGGAAGTGGAGGACGATCGCCATGATCGGCATGTGGACGATTCCGCCGCCGATGCCCAGGAGCGTCGAGACGAAGCCGACGCCGACGCTGATGAGCATGCCCTGCCAGAGGCGGTAGCTGTAGCGCCAGGTGACGTTGTTGGAGTCGCGGATGCGGCGGTGGACGACGCCTGGGCCTGAGAGCGGTTCGCGGAAGCCGGAGTAGGCGCGACGGACGAGCAGGTACACGCCGATGCTCCCGAGTACCGCCGCGAAGAGCGCAGCAAAGGCCCGCCGGGGGATGTACTGGATGACGATCGCCCCCGCGAAGGCGCCGGGAAGGGTTGCGACCGCGAAGAGCAGCCCGCTGCGGTAGTCGATGCGGCGCTGGCGGGCGTAGGCGATGCTCCCCGAAGCGGCGTTGAGCATGACGGTAAAGAGCGAGATCGCCGTGATCGTGCGGGGGGATTCGTCGGGGTAGATAAGGAGGAGGATGGGGACGAGGAGGAAGCCGCCGCCCGCGCCAACGACAGTGCCGAAGGTGCCCACCGCAGCGCCGAGCAGGACGAGGCCAGCAGCTTCGAGCATGGGCCGTCCTCTCGTTCCGGGTGGTGTCGAGTGTAGCCGGTGATGGCTGTTGGCTCTTGGCTACTGGCTGTTCGTGCCGTCGCCAGGGGTCCCGTCGGGCGTCGCCCAATGACCAACGACCGCTGGTTACACGGGCGTTGGCGCGGCGATGCTTTCGAGCGCGGTGGCGATGCGGTCGCGGGCTTCGATGGCTACGGGTTCGAGGGCTGGGAAGCCGAGCTGGCTGGCCATGAGCATCGGGTCCTGGATGGCGATGCGGGTGCCGCCGGCCTCGGGGTAGAGGGCGATGCCGCAGGGGAGGAACGCGCCGGCGTCCGGGGCGAGTTCGAGCGCGCGGTTGGCGAGGGCGGGGTTACAGGCGCCGAGGATGCGGTAGGGCGGGCGGTCGATGTCGAGCTTCGCCTTGAAGGTGGCCTGGACATCGATCTCGGTGAGGATGCCGAAACCCGCGGGCTGGAGGGCGGCCCGGACGGCGGCTTCGGCTTCGGGGACGGTCAGGTCGAGGTGGTAGGAAAGGATGGGGAGCATGGTTGGCCTCCTGGGCTATAGAGATACATTACTACATGCCGATAAAAGAGAGAAGCATGCCCCGGTGGCCGCTGGCCGTCCGTGTGGGGCGAGAACGAGGAGTGTTCGCGCCCACAGGGGATGGACGGCCAGCGGCTGCTGCCGGGCTGGATCAGGCGACGCTCATGCCGCCATCGAGGGCGATTGCCTGGCCGGTCATGTAGACGGGGCAATCGAGGAGGAGGTAGGTGGCGAGGTCGGCCACTTCTTCGAGGGCGGCGTAGCGGGCCATTGGGATGGTCCTTGCGTAGCCTTCGTGGGCGGCGGCGCCCGCGCCGGGGGCGATGCCTTCTTCGATCCGGCCCATCATCTTGCTCTGGACGGGGCCGGGGCAGATGGCGTTGACGGTGATGGCGTTCGGCGCCCACTCGATCGCGGCGGTCTGGGTGAGGCCGATGACGGCGTGCTTGCTGGCGCCATAGGCGGCGAGCATGGGGGTGCCGCTGAGCCCCGCGACCGAGGCGGTGTTCAAGACGCGGCTGGTATCGCCGTGGCGGAGGAGCGGGTACATCTCCTTGAGCCCGAGGAAGACGCCGCGCAGGTTGACGGACATGACGCGGTCCCAGGCGTCGGTCGGGTAGCTGGCGAGCGGGGCCTGCGCGCCTTCGATGCCGGCGTTGTTGAAGAAGAAGCTGGCCTCGCCGTAGAGCTCGCGGCAGCGGCTGGAGTAGGCGACGGCGTCGCCCTCGACGGATACGTCGGCCTGGAACGCCTCGGCGGCACCGCCAGCATCGCGGACGGCCTGGGCGGCGCGCTCGGCGGCTGGCAGGTCGCGGTCGACGCAGAGCACGGAGACGCCGCGTTTCCCGAGCGCGGAACAGACGGCGAATCCGATATCGCCGCCGGCACCTGTTACGACTCCCGTTCGCCCGTCCATCGGCGCACCTCCGTTGTCTTGTGGAGATAGTGTGCGCCGCGGGGGCAAGGGTTCGGAGGGCTGGATGGGGTACGCGGGAGGGTCGATGGGTCGTTAGTCGTTGGACGGGGGCTGCGCGTGGGGCGACGACTGGTTCTACGGAACGGGGTAAACTGGGTGCTGGCCGGGCGATTAGCTCAGTTGGCTAGAGCACCTCGTTTACACCGAGGGGGTCGGGGGTTCGAGCCCCTCATCGCCCACCACCATTTCCTTTTGTCAGTTCAGGAAGATCGTGACGTAAATCCACATCTTGCCGTCACGCACCGCCGCCACCCCGACTGAGCTGAA
>JBPPMX010000124.1:0-2572 GCA_051306275.1 Tepidiformaceae bacterium | reverse complement strand
CGCCAAGGCCGTCCGCGTCCCCGTCATCGGCTGCGGCGGCATCTCCACCGGCCAGGACGCCATCGAGTTCCTCATGGCCGGCGCCACCGCCGTCCAGGTCGGCACCGCCAGCTTCGCCAACCCCCGCGCCCTCCTCGACGTCCTCGAAGGCCTCGAAGCCTGGCTAACCGCCAACCACATCGAAGACGTCAACGAACTCATCGGCTGCGCCCTCCCCCAACCCATCGCCTGAACCAACGGCACCCGGATTCGCGGCCGCCCCTGGCCGCGGGCCCCCGCACGACATCCGGCGCCGCTCCTCACTCCCCGCCACTCGTCACCCCTCCCTCGTCACTCTCCCCTCGTCACACGTCACTCGCCCCCGTACCCTGTACTCCACGGGGTGTAGCTCAGCCTGGTTAGAGTGCGCGCTTTGGGAGCGCGAGGCCGACAGTTCGAATCTGTCCACCCCGACCACCAATCCTCAGTGCGTTTCGAACGAGCTCATGTCCGCCCTGGCGTCCGGAGCACGCTTACGGCGCCCCTCGGGCAGATCCTCGCGCGTCGGACGGACTCAACGTCGAGCGGCCCGCCGGCATCACCGAGTTCTGTCGAAGGAGCCGGGCAGCACCTGTTCAATCCTGCCCGGCCACTCACCTAACCCTTCGCGATTCGCTCATCCGTGAAGTACGCCTTCGCATACGTCTCGGCGGGTGTCGCGTTGCTCGACTTCCAGTAGGAGTTCTTCACCCAGGGCTGCACGTAGTTCACACCGGGGACCGAATGCAACATCACGGTCAGCATAGAGTCAGCCATTACCCGCTGGATCTCTTTCACAGCCTCAATCCGCTCGTCGAGATCCAGGATCGTGCGCTGCTTCACGAACCGGGAGTCCAGGTCGGCCATCTCCGGTATAGGAGTTCCGCCCCACTGGTGGCGGTTTGATGTCGACGAGTACGACGTGAAGAACATGTCGTCCGGGTCGAGGACAGTGCCGATGAGCGGCCCCAGTCCCACCGAGTCCTCAGGAAGGTTCCCGACGTAAGTCGACTGAATATATGCGCTATATTCCTGGTAAACGTTCTCCGCGTTGAACCCTGCCTCGCTGATCGTCGATGAGACCAGCTCCCACGCTTGCTGCAGGACCGCACCGTAGCGATCCACGTTGGATATAATCTTGAATGATAGTCCGTCCGGATACCCGGCCGCCGTAAGCAGAGCTTTCGCCTCGGTGATGTTCTTCTGAAAGTACTTAGCGTTCGGACCAAACTCAGCAGCGTCATTCTTCGGCGACATGTAATAGGGACGCATCGCGGGCCCCATGAATGAACTCCAGTCGCCTTCGCCGGTGGGATCTTGGACTTTCAGATACCCATCCCGGTCAAGCGCCATCGAGAGCGCCTGCCGCACCCGCTTGTCGTTCCAGGGCTTCACGTCGAAGTTAAAGATGAAGCCATTCCCACCCCCACCCTGGGTGACGTTCAGCTGACCGGCCGGGTCGAGCCGGCTCTTTATGTCCGGGTACTGCGATGCGCTCAGCTGGGGCGAGAGGTCGAGTTCCCCTGCTTGCAGGGCGGAGAGAATCCGCTGCGGATCCTTGACCATCGCCGCCTCGACTCTTTCGAAGTACGGCGTCGGGCCATCATGGAACTTCGCGTGGCGATCCCACCGCATCCCGACTCCCGTGTTCCACTGCCGGAACACCCATGGTCCCGTCCCAACCGCGTCGCTCTTCACGAGGTTGCTGTTGATCGTCTCGACAGGGATGAACCAGGGGCCGGCGTCCGCCGCCGCATGCGTCGTCATGAATGGCGCGAACGGCGCCTTCAGCTTCACCGTGATCGTGCGATCGTCGCTGGCCTCCAGCGACGCGATCACGCCGGAGTACCGGCTTGCGTTCTTGCTCAGTGACAGAAACGCCTTATACGTCTCAGCATAATCGCCAGCCGTCGCAATTCTGCCGTTCATCGGAGGCTTATCGTGGAAGGTGATGTTCGGCTTCAGCGTGAAGACGTACGTGAGATCGTCAGGCTGCTCGGGCAGGGCGGCAGCCAGGTCTCCCTCGAGCTTCGTGTAATCCGACTCCAGGATGTCCGGGCCCGATGCGCCCCTCAGCAGCCTGCTGTAGTGCAGCGCAGCCGGGTACTGCCACAGGTACGTCGGTCCTTCGTTCGGGTCGAGCGATGGGGGGTCACCCGATAGGAGCCCCGCAAGCGGATACCGAAGCGTCCCACCGACCTTCGGTTGGGTGGCCGCCGGTGCTTGCGTCGCACCGGGTGCTGCTGTCGGGTCGGATCCGCTGTCGTCGTCATCGTCGCCACAGCCCGTCAGGGCTAGCGCCGCGCCCCCAATTCCCATGGCCACGCCGCCGCCCAGCACTCGCCGGCGGGAACTCCGCCCAAACCGCTCGCGTGTCCAGTAATCCTGTCCCATAAGGTCGTCCCTCTTTCCGGGTATATCGGCTACCCACCGCAAACATACGCGGTTTGTTTCCAGGTTTCGAATATCGTCAGGACGCCCAGTCGCCGGACACTCTCCAGCGGATGCCGTCATGGCCATCCGCGTCCTCGGCCCCCCATCCCCACCGTCCCCT
>JBPPMX010000123.1:0-2370 GCA_051306275.1 Tepidiformaceae bacterium | reverse complement strand
GTGGCGTAGTCCTCGATCTCGTGCTTCGAGCCGTTGCGTAGCTGGCCGTTGGTGCCGAGCAGCCACATGCCGGTCTGGGCGATCTTCTGGCTCAACTCGGAGCCGAAGAGCTTCGAGCAGCTGGCTTCGTGGTTCGGGACCAGGCCGCGGGCCTGCATGGTCGCGACGCGGTAGGACATGAAGATGCCCACGTTGACGTCGATGATGCGGTCGGCGAGGGCGGCACGGATGCTCGGGCGGTTGGCGACGAGGTCCGGGCGACTCTTGGCGAGGGCAACAAGCTTCTCGACGCGGCGGCGGCCACCGGCGTAGGCGGCGATGCCGGAGCGCTCGAAGTCGAGGGCGACGGCAAGGTGGTACCAGCCGCGGTTCACCTCACCAACGACCTGGGTCGCCGGGATGCGGACATCTTCGAAGAAGACTTCGTTGAAGTTGTGGCGGCCGGCCATGTTGACGAGCGGGCGGACTGTGACGCCCGGGGTCTTCATGTCCAGCATGAACATGGTGATGCCCTTGTGCTTCGGGGCGTCCGGGTCGGTGCGGGCGGCGAGCCAGCCCCAGTCATCCATGTGGCCACCGGAGGTCCAGATCTTCTGGCCATTTACGACGTAGTCGTCACCGTCGCGGACGGCACGGGTCTGGAGCGAGGCGAGGTCGGAGCCTGAGCCCGGCTCGCTGTAAAGGGTGCACCACCAGTCATCCGCGCCCGTGATCCGGGGGATGAAGCGGTTCTTCTGCTCTTCGGTGCCGTAGAGCATGAGCGAAGGGCCAACCCAGGCGACGCCCATGTTGCCAACGGGGGCGCTGGCGTAGGCCATCTCCTCGTTGTAGACGAGCTGGCGCATGTGGCTGGCGCCGGCGCCGCCGTACTGCTCCGGCCAGGCCATCGCGAGCCACTTCTTCGCCGAGAGCTTCTTCTGGAAGCCCATGGTGTATTCGTATTCTTCTTCTTTGCTGTTGAAGGCGCCTTCTTCGCCAGCATCGGGCCGGCTTTCCTCAGGCGGGAGTTCCTTAGCGATGAAGTCCTTGACTTCCTGACGGAAGGCCTCGACATCAGGCTCGTAGGTAAAACGCATATCTGTCCTCGGGGTTATGTGGGTATCGGCACGAACAATAGCACAGCGGGCACGGCCTTGATAGCGCGCCAAACCACAGTAGGAATCTCCCTGGGCGAAGCGACTGGCGATGGCGTCCGGCTCGCGTGTTACGTAGACTCGCGGACATGGATTTCCGACTGCCCGAGGCGACTGCGCGTTGGCGCGAAGAGTTGCGGGCCTTCCTTGAGGCGGAGCTGCCCGAGGGATACGAGGGCGACGACGACTACTTCGACAATGAGATTCACCTGCCGTTCGCGCGGGAGTTCGCGCGCAAGCTGGGTGAGCGGAAGTGGTATGCGCCGGCGTGGCCGATCGAGTACGGCGGAATGGGGGCGACGCAGCTCGAGCAGTTCATCCTGAACGAGGAGCTGGCGTACTACCGGGCGCCGCACGCGGGGCGGTTGTTCACGATCGGGATCACGGGGCCAACGGTGCTGGCGCACGCGAACGAAGAGCAGCGGAAGCGGATGCTGCCGGGCATGGCGGCGGGGACGGACTGGTACTGCCAGGGGTTCAGCGAACCGGAGACGGGGAGCGACCTCGCGAGCATGCAGACCAAAGCGGTGCGCGACGGCGACGAGTACGTGGTCAACGGGCAGAAGATCTGGACGTCGAACGCGCATTTCGCGGACCACATGATCCTCCTCGCGCGGACCGACCCGGACCTGCCGAAACACAAGGGGATCAGCGCGTTCATCGTGGACATGAGGTCGCCGGGGATCTCGGTGCAGGGGATCCCGAACATGGCGTACCGGCGGGACTTCAACCAGGTGTTCTTCGAGGACGTGCGGGTGCCGGCTTCGGACCTGATCGGGGGCGAGAACCAGGGATGGTATGTCGCGACAACAACGCTGGACTTCGAGCGTTCGAACATCGCGGCAATCAGTGGGAGCCGCCGGACGGTGCACGAATTAATCGGGTGGGCGAAGCAGCGGCACGGTGGCGTCCGGCCGTGGGACAACGCGACGACGCGCCAGAAACTCGCAGATCTTGTGGTCGAGGTGGAGACGGGGCGACTTCTTGCGACGCGGACGGCGTGGCTGCAGGCACAGGACCGGGTGCCGAACTACGAAGCGAGCATGGGGAAGGTGTGGACAGCGCTATTCGCGATCAAGGTCGCGAACACGGGGCTCAACCTGCTGGGGACGCACGGGCAGCTGAGCGCGGGTTCGAAATGGGAGCGGCTGCACGGGCGGCTGGCGACGTCATACCTGCTTTCGGTCTCGGGGCCGATCGCGGGCGGTACGTCGGAGATTCAGCGGAACATCATTGC
>JBPPMX010000122.1:0-2886 GCA_051306275.1 Tepidiformaceae bacterium | reverse complement strand
GGCCGCTACCCCATGCCCGGTCCGAAACCCGCCCACGATGTCCCCGGCCTCGAATTCGCCGGCGAAGTCGTCGGCGTCGGCGAACGCGTTGCCGGCTTCGCGGAAGGCGACCGCGTCATGGGCCTCCTCGCCGGCGGCGGCTACGCCGAGATGGTCGCGACCCACCACCGCCTCGTGGTGAAAGTCCCCGACAACCTCTCCTGGCAGGAAGCCGGCTCCATACCCGAAGTCTTCATCACTGCCCACGACGCCTTCCTCCAGTGCAACCTCGTCGCGGGCGAACGAGTTCTCGTCCACGCCGCGGGCTCCGGCGTCGGCATCGCCGGTATCCAGATCGCCAGGGCGATGGGCGCATCCCTCGTCGTCAGCACCGCCGGCTCCGAGGAGAAGCTCGCCGCCGCCCGCGAGCTCGGCATGGATGTCGGCGTGAACTATCGCACCCAGGACTTCGCCGAAGAAATCGAGCGCGTCACCGGCGGCCTCGGCGTCGATGTCATCCTCGACGTCATCGCCGCCGACTACTGGGACCGCAACATGCGCGCCCTTGCGATAAAGGGCCGCATGATTATCGTCGGCTCGCTCAGCGGCTCGAAGGTCGAAGTGAACCTCGGCGTCCTCGGCCAGAAGCGCGCCCAGGTCCGGGGCACCGGCCTCCGCGTCCGCCCCACCGAAGAGAAGGGCCAGGCTACCCACGCCTTTGCCAAGAGCGTCCTCCCTCACCTCGCCAGTGGCCGCATCAAGACCGTGATCGACCGCGTCTACCCCTTCGCCGAAGCCGCCGAAGCGCACCGCTACATGGAATCGAACGCGAACTTCGGCAAGATCGTGCTCGTCCCGTGATGGAAGTCCGCGAACTCGCCAGGACCGAGCGGCCCTACCTGCACGTCTACTTCCCGACCCCGCCGCGCAACCGCCCTTACGTCATCGTGAACATGGTCGGCTCGCTCGATGGCAAAGCCGTCATCACCGATACCGAACAGGGCCTCGGCAGCGCCGCCGACAAAGACCGCATGCAGGAACTCCGCGCCCAGGCCGACGCCGTCATGAACGGCGCCAGCACCCTCCGCAAGAGCGGCGCATCGTCGCGCGTCCGCGCGAAGACCCTTGTCGAATGGCGCGTCGAACACGGCAAGTCCGAACAACCCCTCGGCGTTCTCGTCACCCGCGAAGCCCACTTCGAAATGCGCGGCCCCTACTTCGATGGCTCCCTCCCCGCCGTCATCTACGCCAGCCTCATCTCCCCCGAGCGCAAACGCGAGATCGAAGCTCGCGGCCCCACCGTCGTCGAAATCCCCGACCGCCGCGACAACATCAAAGCCGCCCTCCGCGACCTTCGCAGCACCCGCGGCGTCCGCCTCCTCCTCTGCGAAGGCGGCCCCACCACCAACGCCGCCCTCCTCGCCGCCGGCGCCCTCGACGAACTCTTCCTCACGCTCAGCCCGACCCTCGTCGGCGGCCACGACACCCTCTCCATCCTCGGCGGCGAATCCCCAACGGCCCTCGACGACGCCCACCGCCTCACTCCCATCTCCGCCCTCGCCAACCCCGAAACCGGCGAACTCTACCTCCGCTACCGCGTGCTCCGAAAGCCATAGAGCCGCCTCGCGCGCCTACGGGCGCTTGCGGGTCCGTCGACGCGGCTCGCTGCGTGAGCGGGGTGTTATTGCCGTACGGTTCCGGGGACCACGATCCTGTATTCCGACTCTGTGGGCCCACCTGTAGCGGTCGCGACCGGCGTATTCGTCGGTATCACGGTTGCCACAGGTGTCTTCGTAGGCGTGGCCGTTCCAACCGCGATCGTTGGCGGGGTCGCACTTGGTGGCCTCAGTGTCGGCGTTGATGTCGGAGCTGCAGTCTCCTCCCACAGGTCGATCTGGCAACCCATCTGATCGCACGCGAGGATTAGGTCATCAATGATGAAGCCATCGATCCGGGAGCCAACGTTGTGAGTAAACTCTGTCCGAACATGAACCCCTACCACGTAGCCAAAGAACCATTCATCGGTGTTCAACGACCAGATCGCAGAACCGCTCTGGCCCCACCAAGTGTCCACCGAGTAGTTTAGGTATGCGGGGAACACGTTTAAAAAGGAATTCTGAACGCCCGCCCACATCTCCCCGAGGGGCTTATCGCCGGGGTACCCCGCAATAACGGGGAAGAACTCGGCGTGCTGTAGCGTCTGGGTGGTAGCCAGGAGCACTCGCATCCACCCCGCCTCATCCGCCAATTCGCTATTTGGCAGCTTAACGATGCCCCAATCCCACAGAGGGTCGCCATCCGAAAGGATCCAGTTGTCGGGCACCCAGACGTTCTCAGCGAACTGGAATCCGAACGGCTCGTATCCGGAGTCGTAGCCGGGAACCGCCACGACATTGGCGACCCACCCCGACTCCGGATCGTATAAACAGTGCGCCGCCGTGAGGATTACATCGGGGCCAACCAAAGTCCCGGAACAGTCTGCGTCCGGGACTTCTGACCACGGGTAGAGATATATCCCGAGGTAGGTGACTGCGCTGAACGGCCAGTTGTCGGTTTCAGTGATCCGAATCCGCTCGTCATTGCCGAGTACGCTCTGCGCCCCAACTCGACTGCCGGTAGGACGAGTGAAGTCCTGCGGTCCGCCCGACATTGCGTGTACCTGGCCGGGCCTTCCAGCTCCGCTAGGTACATAGGGTCGAACCATCCCCCCAGCGTCATCGACGGCCGAGGCCACAACAGTAATCAACGCGACGACGATGCTGGTTAGGATGAAAAGGCTAACGATGATGCGGGACACGTCTTTCCTCGCGGGGAAGCCTACACTACGGATTACCCGCAGTTAAAGGCCTGCGACGAAATGCGACAACAGTTGTCGCGATATCCCCGATCCACTGTCTCTTATACACA
>JBPPMX010000121.1:0-4956 GCA_051306275.1 Tepidiformaceae bacterium | reverse complement strand
GTGCCCCTGAAAGAACTCCCGGAAGGGAGGCCCGCCCCGCAGCCTTCAGCCGGTGAACTGCTGCAGAAGCAGATGGCGTTCGGCTACACGGTGGAGGACTACAAGTACCACCTCGGGCCGATGGCGCTGCGCAGCGAAGAGGCGCTGGGCTCGATGGGAACGGACACGCCGCTCGCGGTGCTCTCGACTCAGGCGCAGCCGCTCTACAACTACTTTCAGCAGCTCTTCGCGCAGGTGACGAACCCGCCACTCGACGCCATCCGCGAGGAGCTTGTGACGTCTGTGAAGACGGTCATCGGACCGGAACACAACCTGCTGAACCCTGAACCCCAGAGCGCGCATGTCATCAGCATGGACTCGCCGTTCCTTTCGAATGCTGACCTCGCGCGGGTTAAGTCGCTGGAGGACCCGCGTCTGGCCGTTTACACGCTCGACATGACGTTCCCCGCGGCGGAAGGCCCCGAGGGAATGGCCGCGGCGCTGGAGCGCATCTTCGAAGACGCTGACCGGGCGATCGACCAGGGGTCGGCGAAGGTGCTCGTACTGAGCGACCGCGCGGTGAGCCGCGAGCGCGCGCCGATTCCATCGCTCCTTGCGACTGCGGGGCTACATAACCATCTCGTTCGCGGAAAGCGCCGGACGCGGGTGGGGCTCGTGGTCGAGACCGGTGACGCTCGCGAGGTCCACCATTTCGCGCTTTTGATTGGCTATGGCGCGGGCGCGATCAACCCGTACCTCGCGCTCGAATCGCTCGAAGGGATGCGCCGAGAGGGCCTGTTCGAGCAGGAGCTGAGCCCCGAAGAGGCGGTCGACCATTTCCTGAAGGCTGTGAAAAAGGGCGTCGTGAAGGTCATGTCCAAGATGGGCATCTCGACGATCCAGAGCTATCGCGGGGCGCAGATCTTCGAGGCGATCGGCCTTGCGCCGGACTTCGTCGATGCGTACTTCACCAACACGCCATCCCGCATCGGGGGCGTCGGAGTCGAAGAAATCGCGGTGGAGTCGCTTCAGCACCACCAGCGTGCCTTCCCAGAGCGCTCGGGTGGCCTTCCGGAACTCAGCTGGGGCGGCCAATACCAGTGGCGACGCGATGGCGAGTTCCACCTGTTCAACCCCGATACGGTGTTCAAGCTCCAGCATGCGACACGGACCGGCCGCCAGGAGATCTTCCGGGAGTACACGGCGCTGGTGAACAACCAGACCGAGCGGATGGCGACGCTGCGCGGGCTCTTCCGGTTCAAGTCTGACCGGGCGCCGATCCCACTCGACGAGGTCGAGCCTGCCGAGGCGATCTTTCGGCGGTTTGCGACCGGGGCGATGTCCTACGGCAGCATCTCGGCGGAGGCCCACGAAACACTCGCGATCGCGATGAACCGGATCGGCGGACGAAGCAATACGGGCGAGGGCGGCGAGGACCCCCGGCGGTTCGTGAAGGACGCGAACGGCGACAGCCGGCGTTCGTCGATCAAGCAGGTCGCGTCCGGCCGCTTCGGGGTCACGAGCAACTACCTTGTGAATGCCGACGAGCTGCAGATCAAGATGGCGCAGGGCGCGAAGCCGGGTGAGGGTGGGCAGCTCCCGGGTCACAAGGTGTGGCCGTGGATTGCAGAGGTTCGTTACGCCACTCCGGGCGTTGGCCTGATCAGCCCGCCGCCACACCACGACATCTACTCGATCGAGGATCTCGCGCAGCTGATCCACGACCTGAAGAACTCGAACCCGCGAGCCCGCATCAGCGTGAAGCTAGTGGCCGAGGTCGGCGTGGGAACGGTCGCGGCAGGAGTGGCGAAGGCAAAGTCCGATGTCGTGCTCATCAGCGGGCACGACGGCGGCACGGGCGCGAGCCCACTGACGTCGCTGAAGCATGCGGGTATCCCGTGGGAGCTCGGGCTTGCGGAGACGCAGCAGACGCTCGTCCTGAATAAGCTGCGCGACCGGATCGTCGTGCAGGTGGACGGACAGATGAAGACGGGCCGTGATGTTGTGATCGGCGCGTTGCTCGGCGCGGAGGAGTACGGATTCGCAACAGCACCACTCGTCGTGATGGGCTGCATCATGATGCGCGTCTGCCATCTCGATACCTGTCCGGTAGGCATCGCGACACAGAACCCGGAGCTTCGAGCGAAGTTCGATGGCCGGGCGGAACACGTCGTGAACTTTTTCCGGTTTATCGCGGACGAGGTGCGCGAATACATGGCGCAGCTCGGGTTCCGGAGCATGGACGAGATGATCGGGCGCAGCGATGTGCTCGATGTGACCCGGGCCGTCGACCACTGGAAGGCGCAGGGGCTGGACTTCTCCGCGATCCTCTACCGGCCCGAGATGGGGCCGGACGTGGCCACGCGGAAGGTGGTGGAACAGGACCACGGGATCGCGCGGGCGCTCGACCAGCAGTTCCTCCCGCTCGCGGCGCCTGCACTGGAGCGCGGTGAACAGGTCCGGATTGTGATGCCTGTGCGCAACGTAAATCGGACGGTTGGCACCATCCTCGGGAGCGAATTGACGCGCCGCTACGGCCTCGATGGGCTGCCAGACGACACGGTCGACATCACGCTCGAAGGGTCGGCTGGGCAGAGCTTCGGTGCCTTCGTCCCGCGTGGGATGACGATGCGGCTCGAAGGCGACGCGAACGACTACATCGGCAAGGGTCTGTCGGGCGGAAAGATCATCGTAAGGCCGCCGCGCGACGCTACGTTCACACCCGAGCAGAACATCATCATCGGCAACGTCGCGCTGTATGGCGCGACAAGCGGGGCGGCGTTCTTCCGCGGGATCGCCGGCGAGCGCTTCTGTGTCCGGAATTCAGGCGCCGTCGCGGTGGTCGAAGGCGTGGGTGACCACGGGTGCGAGTACATGACTGGCGGTCGCGTCATCGTCATCGGCGGGACCGGACGGAACTTCGCAGCCGGGATGAGCGGCGGGATTGCCTACGTCCTGGACGCGAAGGGTGACTTCGCGACGCGATGCAACCCCGAGATGGTCGACCTTGAGAAGCTCGACGACCTCGAAGATGTGGACCTCGTTCGCGGCCTGCTTGAGCGCCACATCGAGTACACAGGAAGCACGGTTGCCGGCGATATCCTCGTGGACTGGCCGGCGCAGGCCGCTAAATTCGTAAAGGTGATGCCACGGGACTACCGCCGGGTGCTGAACGAGCGCCGCGCGGCCGAGGCGTTGGCGCAGGAGACCGAGCAAGTGGAGACGCCAGCACGTGGCTAAACCGACTGGATTCATGGAGTACGACCGCCAGACGCCCACGCGACGTCCGGTCGGTGAGCGTGTGCACGACTGGCTCGAGGTCTACGAAGACTTCCCGCCGGAGCGACTGAAGGCACAGGCAGCGCGATGCATGGATTGCGGCATCCCGTTCTGCCACCAGGGGTGTCCTCTCGGGAACATCATCCCTGACTGGAACGACCTGGTGTGGCGGGAGCGCTGGCATGAGGCGATCGAACGCCTTCACGCGACGAACAACTTTCCGGAGTTCACCGGGCGGCTCTGTCCGGCGCCATGCGAAGCAGCGTGCGTGCTGGGGATAAATAACGATCCCGTGACGATCAAGCAGGTCGAGCAGACGATCATCGACCGGGCATGGAATGAGGGTTGGGTGACCGCGCAGCCCCCTGCCGTCCTGACGGAGAAGGCGGTAGCAGTGATTGGCTCGGGACCGGCCGGTCTTGCGGCTGCGCAGCAGCTGGCGCGGGCAGGGCACAAGGTCACGGTGTTCGAGCGAGCGGACCGGATCGGTGGACTGCTGCGCTACGGGATCCCTGACTTCAAGATGGAAAAATGGGTGCTGGATCGGCGGCTCGACCAGATGGAAGCCGAGGGTGTGACGTTCCGGCCATCGACGAACCTGGGGATCGACATGGACGCGCGCGACCTGCTGCGCGATTTCGACGCGGTATGCCTGGCGGGCGGTTCGACGCAGCCCCGGGATCTGCAGGTCCCCGGGCGTGAACTCGACGGCGTGCACTTTGCGATGGACTACCTTCCCTTGCAGAACCGCCGAAACGCCGGCGACGAGATCCCGGAGCGGGCCTTTATCTCGGCGAAGGGAAAGCGTGTCGTCATCCTCGGTGGTGGTGACACGGGAGCCGACTGCCTCGGGACTGCATTGCGCCAGGGCGCGAGCGAGGTCCTCCAGTACGAGCTGCTCCCGAAGCCCCCAGCCCACCGCCCTGACGAGAACCCGTGGCCGACATGGCCGACGATTTATCGGACCTCATCGGCGCATGAAGAGGGTGGGGTGCGCGACTACTCGATCCTGACCAAGCGCCTGAGCGGTGACGACGGCGTGCTGAAGAAGCTGCACGGCGTGCGCGTGGAGTTCGTCCGCGAGGACGGGCGCCAGGTCATGAAGGAAGTCCCCGGCAGCGAGTTCGAAGAGGATGTTGACCTGCTCCTCCTGGCAATGGGCTTCGTCGGGCCGGAACGATCCCCGATGCTGGATCAGCTCGGCGTTGACCTCGACGAGCGCGGAAACGTGAAGGCGGACACGCTGAAGATGACCAGCGTCCCCGGGGTGTTCGTCGCTGGCGACATGACGCGCGGTCAATCGCTCATCGTCTGGGCGATCGCCGAGGGGCGCATCGCGGCACGTGAAATCGACCGGTGGCTGATGGGGACGACCTACCTGCCCTAATGGCGCTACGCCCGGCGATCGACCAGATACCGACCGACTTCCCGCAATTGGTCGCGTTCCGCGGCCGGAACCGGTAATTCATCAAGGATTGAGTCGGCTTCTTCGGCGTATCGGATTGCAGCGGCTCTCGTTGAGGCATCAGCGCCACATCCTTCGAGTGCCGCTGTGACGCGCTGAATGGACGCCAGGCCAACTTCGGAAGCGGAATAGGCCTGCTGGATCGCCCGAGCGCATTTTCCATCCTGGAGTCCGAACACAACCGGGAGTGTCTTCTTCCGGCGCGCGAGGTCGTTCACGTTCGATTTCCCTGT
>JBPPMX010000120.1:0-6339 GCA_051306275.1 Tepidiformaceae bacterium | reverse complement strand
GTATAGTACATGGCGGCTGCCCCGCCGGGAGGGGCGATCATCGCTTCGATGCTGCGGACGGGTTCGGGGATGTCGAAGTGCTTCCCGTTGAGCTCGGCGATGGTGCGATCCTGAAGATCCTGCATCCAGTGGCGGAAGGCGTCTTCGCCTTCGATGGCGCGGGCGGGGTCGGCTTCGAGGAAGGCCTCGACTTCGGCGACGGATAGGCCGGGGCGGATGAGCGCGGCGGTGGCCTGCATGTCGGCTTCGATGCGGTGGAGGTCGTCCCAGGCCCAGTTGTAGGTTTCGTCGAGGTCGATCGTGGCGCCCAGGGTGGCGAGTGCGGCGGTGCGGTAGCGGTCGGGGCCGACGGCGTCCTTTTCGGGGGCGGCGGGAGCGTATTCGTCGCGGAGGTAGCGGCCGAACGCGGCATAGGCCTCGGTGGCGGCGGCCGCGGCGGCTTCGAGGCGCGTGCCGAGGGTGGCGTCCTGGATGCCGGCGGTGGTGCGGCTCTCCGCGAGGCGGGCGAAGAACGGCTGGCCGCCGGCGAACCCGGACCAGGCCTCGGCCTGCTTCGCGCACTCGACCGCCTGACGGCGGGCGGCCATGAGTCCGCGAGAGCGACCGTGTTCGAGGGAGGCACGGAATCCGCCGAGGGCGGCGGGGATCTTCTCCATGCGGGTGGCGATGGTGACCCAGTCTTCGACGGTGGCATGCGGCATGAGATCGAAGCACTGGCGGATGCCGCCCATGGGGCTGCCGATGATGCGGAGGGCGCGGTAGGGCTCGCCTGCGGCGTCGGCGGCGAGGAAGGCGGAGAGGCGCTCGGTAATGAAGGCGGCGGCGATGCGTTCGCGGTCGTCCGTCGGGGTGAGCGCGGCGAGGGCAGCGATGGTTTCGCGCTGGTGGGCGGCGCGCGCTTCGACGCCTGCCGGGGAGTAGTCGGTGAGGTCAGCATCGTGTCCGGCGATGCCCTGGGCGGTAGCGGCGATGGGGTCGAGGGTGGCCATGCGATCCACGTAATCGCTGGCGAGGGAGTAGATGGGAGAAGGCATGGGGGAATGGTAGCGAGTTCCGAGTTCCGCGAGACAGGTCCGGTTCCGAGGCGTGCGGGCAGGCGCATTGCTTTCAGATTAAAGAGCAGGGTTACGGGCGAGGTAGGGAGATAGAGGTGCCAGGGTGATCGGGTGACTCTGGTCGGGCAGGCGAACCGGACGTTGATCCTCGCATTGCTGTGCGTGGCGAGCTTTGCGGTGACGATGCTGATGGGGGTGGGGGTGCTGATCGGGAGCGATGTGGACGGGCGGCTTTCAGACCGAATCGGGAAGCGGCCGGTGATCGTGGCGACGAGCGCGGCGTGCGCCGTGTGCCGATCCTCAAGATGAACGCGCCGTGGCTGCTGGCTGCGGGGCCGCTGATGCTGGTGTTCGGAGCGTTCGGTGGAGCGCGGTTCGCGACGCACCAGGCGGTACTGACGGAGATGCGGCCGCAGTCACGGGGGACGGTGATGGCGTTGAATGCGGCCGGGCAGCAATTCGGGATTGGGTTCGGGTCGGCGATTGGTGGGCTGGTGCTTTCGCAGTTCGACTACGGGGCGCTGGGTTCGCTTCGGCGGTGCTGGCGCTAATTTCGCTGGTCACGTACTCGCTGTTCGTTGATGAGAAGCGGTTCACGCAGAGTACGGAGGGGCAAGGGATAGGCGAGCGGGTCGAGGGTGGCGGCAGCGGGGGCGAAGTAGACGGGTGACTTCGTGTTTGTCATCACAATTCGGGCTATGCTAGGTTAGGCGGGCCGCAGAAGACCGGTGATTTCTGTGTGTCCGGGAGGACGTCCATGGCGTACGGCAAGGGCATCGCAAAAGGCATGGGCGTGACCTTGCGCACGATGTTCAAGCCGCACGCGACGATCCAGTACCCGGAAGAGCGGCGGCCCATCCCTGTGAACGCTCGGACGAACCTGCTGTGGTTCGAGGAGCGGTGCACGGGATGTTCGACGTGCGCACAGGCGTGCCCCGATGGGTGCATCCTGGTGGCAACGAGCCAGGACGCCGAGGGGCGCCGGAACATCGACCGCTATGAGATCGACTTCCGGATCTGCATGTACTGCGGGCTGTGCACGGAAGCGTGCCCCTACGAGGCGATCCAGCCGGGCGGGCCGCTCGACGACGCGGTGTACCAGTTCGATGAGATGTACCGGGACAAGCACGCGCTGACGCGAATGGCGCGGACGTTCCTCGAGACGCACGAGAACACGTATCCGAACGGAAAGCAGGCTCCGGCAGCGGACGCCGACTTCCACAGGCTCTAGAGGCAAAACAGATGGCAACATTGACCGTCGATGGCAGGCAGATCGAGGCCGAGCCGGGGTCGCCGCTACTGGAGGCGCTCAGGCACAACGGGTTCTACGTTTCGAGCCTGTGCTACATCGAGGGACTGAAGCCGTACGCGGGTTGCCGGACGTGTCTCATCGACATCCAGGGGCCGCCGGGACTGCAGCTGGCTTGTACGTCGGTGGTGCAGGACGGGATGGTGGTGACGACGGACTCGGAGGAGGTGCTGGAGGCGCGGAAGGCGGTCACGTCGATCATCCTCGCGAACCACAGCGACCGCTGCCTGACATGTCACCGGCGCGAGCACTGCCACCCGGGCGACATCTGC
The DNA here is from genome assembly GCA_051306275.1 of Tepidiformaceae bacterium. Lineage (GTDB taxonomy): Bacteria > Chloroflexota > Dehalococcoidia > Tepidiformales > Tepidiformaceae > JBPPMX01. The sequence continues at coordinate 3,703 of JBPPMX010000120.1, read as the reverse complement.
CTGCGGGACGATGTGGTAACGCACCGCTGCCTGACGTGCTCGAAGAACTACCGATGTGAGCTGCAGGCGACCTGCGAGATGGTGGGGATGTCGGGCTATGAGCCGTGGGTGGGTGAAGAGCGGTCGTGGTACCAGAGCGAGCAGCCGGCGGCGGACCGGGGGAACCCGTACTTCGAGTTCGACCCGCAGATGTGCATCATCTGCACGCGGTGCGTGCGGGCGTGCGACGAGAAGCGGCATACGGGCGCGATCACGCTGAGCGGGCGCGGCTGGGACACCCAGATCGCGTTTGGCGCGGGTGGGCCGATCGACCACAGCAACTGTGACTTCAGCGGGGCGTGCCTTGACGTATGTCCGACAGCGGCGCTGATGGAGCATCCGAACAAGTGGGTTGCGAAGCCGGAACGCTGGACGACGACGACGTGCGATTCGTGCGCGGTCGGGTGCAGCATCAAGATTGGTTCGAGCGAAGGACGGGGGGTACTGGTGCGGCCGGGGACGGGGAACGCGTTCAGCGGGGACCAGATCTGCGTGCGCGGGCGGTATCACTACGACTCGCTGAAGCCGCGTGAGCGGTTGCAGAAGCACCAGGTACGGCGCGGCCAGGTGATGGCGCCCGCCAGCTTCGAGGACGCGATCGCCGAGGCGGCGAAGGCGTTGAGCGCGGCGAAGGGCAAGGGGAAAGTGGGCGTGCTCGTCGGGGCGACGGTGACGAACGAAGAGGCGCTGGTGGCTTCGCGGATTGCGAAGGCGCTGGGTTCGAGCGCGGACTCTTCGCTGGGGCCGGTGATGCGCGCGACGAAGGCTGCGCTTGAAGAGCGGCTGGGGACGTGGCGGATGGCGGCGGACATGACGGCGCTGCCGACGTCGAAGGCGATCGTGGTGGTGGCGGACGACCTCGAAGAGAGCCACAACGTGGTGAGCGTCCGGATCAAGGACGCGGTGGTGAACAATGGCGCGAAGCTGGTGGTGATCGGCGCGCTTCGGAGCGAGCTCGTGGACTTCGCGGCGGCGTGGCTGCGGCCCGAGGGCGGCGAAGAGGGCCAGGTCGCGGCGGCGCTTGCGGACGCTATTGCCGGGAAGCCAGCGGCGAGCGAGGACATCGCGGAAGTGGCGGCGCTGCTGAAGGATGCGCCCGCTGGCGAGACTTATGTTGTGTGCGCCCCGAACCCGGTAAGCCCGGCACAGGCCGGCGCGATGACGGGCGGCGCGGCGAACATCGCGGTGGCGCTGTTTGGGGCAATGGCTTCGCAGCAGCTGGTGGTGCTTCCGCCGGAAGTGAACGTGTACGGCTTGCTGGACCAGGGCGTGGCGACCGAGGGCGGGTCGAACCCGCTCGAAGGGCTGGCCGGGCTGCTGGTCATCCGCGACGACCCGACGATGCGGCTGCCGGGAGTTGCAAAGGCGCTTTCGGACACCGGTACGGTGGTGGTGATCGACAGCGTGATGCAGGGCGCGGCGCGAGTCGCGGATGTGCTCATCGCTGAAGGGCGGGCGTACGCCTCCGAGGGGACGTATACGCAGGGCGATTTCCGGACGCAGAAGCTGATGCCGGCGGTGAAGCCGGAAGGTGACGCGGTCCAGATGTACTCGGCGCTGAAGGCGCTGGGGACGGCGCTCGGGGCTGATGTCCCGGCGGACCCGGACTCGGCGCTCGGGGAGATCTCGAAGGCGAACGCCGCGTATGTGGCGGCGTGGGACCTGATCGTGGGCGAGGGCGTGAAGCTCGAGGTTCCTGTGAGCGCGAAGGCTGCGATGGCGGCGGTGCCCGCGGCGGCTGTCGATGGGACGGGGCTGCGAGTGATCACGGGTCGCGACCTGTACACGGCGTTGGACGCGGCTTCGCTGCGGCACGCGGAGGCTGAGAAGCTGCACCGCTACGACCGGTTCCAGGTGAGCGAGGAAGACGGCGCGCGGCTCGGCGTGAAGACGGACGACGAGATTGAGCTGAGCGCGAACGGCGTGACGCTGCGGGCGAAGATCACTGTGACGGAGCGCGTGCCGGAAGGCAGCGTGTTCGTCTCGAGCCTGCTGCAGGGTGGCGCTGTCGCGCAGTTCTTTGCCGGGGCGGGGATTCCTGCGGTGCGAGCTGGGGTGGCGGTCGGGGTTTAGGTCACAGGTCACAGGGAGCGTAGAGCTGACGCTCGCGGGTTCGCGATTTACGCTGCGGTGATAGACGGCGCGCGAGAGAGCGGGTAGCGTCGTTGCAACATGTGTGGGCTATCTTCCACCCTTGCTGAAATCCACGACGATGATTGGCGACGAGCCCGCATGCTCATCCTCGGCGTGGCGGCGGCGTGCATGGCCATCGTCCTCGCGGCGGCCGTCGCGGCCGATGGCGACGAAAAGGCGTTCGTGAACCCCGCTGAGGGCCAGTCGGACGAAGAGCGGCAGGCGTTCATTGACCAAGCCCACAGGGACAACGCCGCGTGGTTCCACGCGTTCGTTGCGGGGGGCGCCGACGCGCGTGAATTGGGCGAGTTCAGGATCGAGTCCTACGCAGGACCTGTCGAAACACTGACCGAAGCATCAAGCCTTTCGGGCGCGGTCATTTTTGGGACGGTCGAGAGCCAATCATTCGCAATCGAAGAGGGACGAGGCGACATCCCGGCGTCGACGGCGGTGGTGAGGGTTCGGGCCGTTGGTGAGGGTGACCCGCTGCTTGTCGGTTCCACGATAACGGTGGTGCAGATCGGTGGACCGATCCGCGTGAGCGTAGAAGGCGAAGGGGCCCTAGCCCAGATGGAGTGGGACCCGCTTCTGTTTGAGGGCGACGAGGTGATCCTGGCGCTAGGACAACTGGACGAGGGCCTGTGGGTGGTAGTACCCGGACTCGGAAGCCATCGAGTCGAGGGTGGCCGGGTCATTGGCCCGCTGACCACGGTGCAGTCGGAGTTGACGGGGCTTTCGGTCGAGGACGCTCTCGATGCGTTCGCAGGTGCGAGCACCGACTAAGGCGACGGTCGCGAATCCATCTGCTTGTATTGGCGACAACGAAAAACCCCCGGGCCGTCATCCGGGGGTTTCGCGCGTGGCGTTTGAGCGCCAGGAGGAGGAGGTAGGTTGCCGTCTTTTGCGAGGCCTTTGGGGGTGACCGCCCCGTGGGCTTCGAGAAAGCGCCTCTTCGAAGGAGTGGCGATGGCGTCAGCCTGTCACGCAAGCGTGACGTTGGCGGGGTAGCGGTCTGAAGCCATCACCGCTCCGACTGAGGTCAGATTAGGTGGTGGGTGTGAAGTGGTGACAAGCGGTCTGTAAACGGGGTGCAAAAGGGCGCTGGAGGCGAGTGGACGTTGGGTGGATGGGGGGGTCGTCGGTCGTTGGCCGTTGGTCGTCGGGGTGCGGAGCCGACCGGTAGAGCGATCCCTGAGTGAGGTCGCGTAGACTCGGGGGACGAGAATCCTCGGGAGAGTTCGTGATGCATGTTGGGGTGAAGATTGGGCCGGCGATGGACGCGGGGCTGGCGGAGGCGGCGCGGGTGGCGGAGGAGATGGGGTTCGATTCGGTGTGGTTGAGCGAGCGAGTTGCGATCCCGTTGGACACGGCGCATGCGTATGAGCCGATGACGGACCCGTGGATCGGGCTAGCGTTCGCGGCGGCGGTGACCTCGCGGGTACAGCTCGGGACGAGCGTGGCGCAGATCGCGCTGCGGCACCCGGTGCTGATGTCGCGTGAGCTGGCGACGCTGGACCGGCTTTCGGGCGGT
>JBPPMX010000119.1:0-9586 GCA_051306275.1 Tepidiformaceae bacterium | reverse complement strand
ATGTGCGGGCGAGGATGGTGTCGAGGAGGGCGGCGGGGGTGCGGGCGACGGTGGCGGCAGGAGGCCAGCCCGCGTACTTGAGGCGGAGGGCGATGTCCTCGGCGCGGTCGCCGGCAGCGAAGGATGTGTGGACGGAGGGGGCGAGGAGTTCGAAGTCGACGTCCCAGATCCAGGAGACGTCGTGGCCATCGGCGGTGCCGTCGTTGAGGAGAAACGCGAGCTTGAGGGGGCGGTCGAGGGCGGCGAGGAAGCGGAGGACCTGGTTGGCGCCAGCGGGGTTCTTGGTGAGGAAGAGGCGGAGCGTGCGCCGTTGGAGGTCGACGGACTCCTGGCGGCCGAAGGCGGCGCGGACGTTGGCGAGGGCGGCGGTGATAGCGGGTGGTTCGAGGCCGATGACGCGTGCGGTCGCGATCGCCGCAGCGGCGTTATAGACGTTGTAGAGGCCGGTGAGAGGGGTCGTTACGTCGCCGAGGCCGGGGACACTGAAGGTCGCGTGGGTGAGGTCGAAGCGGATCTGGGTCGCGAGGGTGTCGGGCGTGGGGCGCGCACGGCCGCAGCCTTCGCAGCGCCAGAGCCCGATGTGGGCGAAGTAGCGTTCGGTGTAGGCGAAGGAGCCTCCACAAACGCGGCACCAGCGCGCGTCAGATGCGCCGGGGGGAAGCGCGGGGATGCCCGAGGCGGTGAGGTCGATGCCGAACCAGTGGACGGGGCCTGCATGATCGAGGGCGAGTTCGGCGACGGAGGGGTCATCCGCGTTGAGAACGAGGGTCGCGCCGGGCGGGAGAGCAGCGACGGCTTCACGCCAAAGCGCGAAGACCGTATCGACCTCGCCGTAGCGGTCGAGCTGATCGCGGAAGAGGTTCGTGACGGTCATGACGCGCGGCGCAAGGGCGCGGGCGGCGGCGGGTGTCGTGGCTTCGTCGACTTCAAACAGGCCGGCGCGGCGTGAACCGGCGCGAATTGCGCCCGAGGGCCCAGCCGCACCGAGCAGGGCGCTGGCGATGCCACGCATGAGGTTCGAACCCTCGCGGTTGTGGATGGTGGGAATCCGCGATTCGCGAAGAGCGCTGGCAATGACCCGCGAGGTAGTGGTTTTGCCGTTCGTGCCGGTGACAAGCACCAAACCGCGACCCAGCTGGCGTCCGAGATGGGCGACGACAGCGGGATCGATGCGCTCCGCGACGAGGCCGGGGAGCGCGGTGCCGCCGCCACGGCGGGAGAGCCGGGTCGCGAGGCTGGCAGCCTTCGCGGCAGTGACGGCGAGCGCCGTGCGCGGGGAGGTCATGGGATCAGTATTTACCGGTGGGCAGCGAACGGCGAACGCAGCAGGCGCTACTCGTCGTCGGTGGTACCGCGGCGTGCTTCGGCCACAAGCCGGTAGCCGACGTTGCGCACGGTCTCGATGAAGGCGTGGCCGTCGATCTCGATCTTCGAACGAATGCGCCGGATATGGACGTCGACCGTGCGTGCGCCGCCGAAGTAGTCGTAGCCCCAGACGCGATTGAGGAGCTGTTCGCGGGTGAAAACACGCCCGGCGTTCATCGCGAGGAAGCGGAGGAGTTCGTACTCCTTGAAGGTGAGGACGACGGAGTCTTCGCCGACGGTGACGCGATAGTTCGAGAGGTCGATCGTGAGTTCGCCACAGCGGACGAAGTTCTCGCTATCGATGCCGTGCCGCCGCCAGAGGGCTCGTTCGATGCGGCGGGCGATTTCGGCGGCGGAGGAGGGGAAGACGGCGAAGTCATCGATTGGCAGGTCGCCGGTGATGCGATCGACTTGATCCTCGGCGACGAGGGCGATGACGACGGTGCTCGTTTCGGCCAGGGAAGCGTTGATCAGATTGAACGCGGCGGGCGGGACATCGCGGAAGTCGAGGACGAGGACATCCGCGCTGGGGCCGCCTTCGTCGGTGGCAAGGCGTTCAGGAGGAATCGTCGGCGCGGAGAGCCCGGAACGCTCAAGGGCCGGGCCCAGGCGGGCAACGTCGGGATGACGCGTGACAAGGAAGACTGTCCGCAAGGTGGTAAACCTGCCGTCTCTCGGTTGGGAAAGTATACGCCCGGCTGCGCTTTCGAAACCGTACTGGTCCCTTCGTGGCGATGAAGAGGATATGAAGAAAGGCCGTGAAACGTGTTGGAAATGCGTAGGCCGCCGCGCTCGTACGCCGAATGTGCGGGCGCTGGTACCATCGATGGGCACACGCCCGCCCCGGAGGATTGGATGACAGCGCTGGAACGAAGCGACGCGGAAGTCGCCGCGATTATCGCGGACGAACGGGTCCGCCAGGTTGAGACGCTCGAGATGATCGCAAGCGAGAACTACGCGTCAGCGGCGGTGCTTGAAGCGACCGGCTCTGTATTCACAAACAAGTACGCGGAGGGCTACCCGGGGAAGCGCTACTACGCAGGCAACGAGCACTCGGACCGTTTGGAGAGCCTCGCGATCGACCGGGCGAAGGCGCTCTTCGCAGCGGACCACGCGAACGTGCAGCCAAGTTCAGGCGCCGAGGCGAACATGGCGGCCTACTTCGCGTTCGTGGATCCGGGCGCGACGATCATGGGGATGGAGCTGAGCCAGGGCGGGCATCTGACGCACGGGTCGCCGGTGAACTACAGCGGCCGGACGTACAACTTCATTCCGTATACCGTCGACCGCGAGTCGGAGGTAATCGATTACGCGGAGGTTCGCCGGCTCGCGGGTGAGCACAAGCCGAAGATCATCGTGGCCGGGGCGACCGCGTACCCCCGAGCGATCGATTTCGCGGCATTCGCGGACATCGCAAAGGACGCGGGCGCACTGCTGATGGTCGACATGGCGCACATCGCCGGGCTGGTTGCAGGCGGTGTGCACGACTCCCCGGTGCCGCATGCGGACATCGTCACGACGACGACACACAAGACGCTGCGTGGGCCACGTGGCGGCATGATCCTCTCCAAGGCGTGGCACGCAGAGGCGGTCGACAAGGCCGTATTCCCCGGGATCCAGGGCGGACCACACCTCCATTCGATCGCAGGGAAGGCGGTGGCCTTCGGCGAGGCGCTGCGGCCCGAGTTCAAGGATTACGCCCGCCGGATTGTGGAGAACGCGGCGGCGCTTGCGGAAGGTTTGATCGCTGGTGGCCTTCGGCTGGTATCGGGCGGGACGGACAACCACCTGATCCTCGTGGACTGCAATGCGAAGAGCATCAGTGGCCTGAAGGCGCAAAACGCGCTCCAGGGCGCGGGAATTATCACGAACAAGAACACGATCCCGTACGACACACGGTCGCCGTTCATCGCGAGCGGTCTTCGGTTGGGGACGCCAGCGCTCACGTCACGCGGGATGGGGCCGAGCGAGATGAAGGTCGTGGCGGCTTGGATCACGCGCGTGCTCTCGGATCCGGACGGCGATGGGGTACGCGAATCGGTGCGCAAGGAAGTCGCGGAATTCGCGCGGGCATTCCCGGTCCCGGGGATCACGGACGTCGCAACGGCGGGGAGCTAGGCGCTACCAGCCGAGGGCGCGTTCCACACCGCTCACGGTGGCGTCGGCACGGAGGATCTCCGGGCGGAACTGGGCCATCGCGGTGTCGGGGTCCTTCAGGCCATTGCCTGTGAGGATCGCGACGGCTCGTCCGCCACGGATCTCGCCAGCCCGTGCCTTCTTCAGTAGTCCGGCGACGCTGGCGGCACTGGCTGGCTCAACGAAGATGCCCTCTTTCGCGGCGAGGAGGCGGTAGGCATCGAGGATCTCGTCGTCGGTCACGGCGTCGATGAGGCCGCCACTTTCGTCGCGCGCGGAGGTGGCACCGCTCCAGCTCGCCGGGTTGCCGATGCGGATCGCCGAGGCGATCGTCTCCGGGAACTCGACGGGGACTCCTGACACGAGCGGCGCCGCACCCGCAGCCTGGAAACCGAACATGCGGGGATGGAGGGTGGCCCAGCCGAGTTCTGCGACTTCGCCGAAGCCCTTCCAGTAGGCGGTGATGTTGCCGGCGTTCCCGACCGGGATCGCGAGGATATCCGGAGCATCGCCGAGTTCCTGCGTGATCTCGTAGGCAGCGGTCTTCTGACCCTGGATGCGGTCCGGGTTCACGGAGTTCACGAGGGCGACCGGGTGGCGGGCGGTGAGCTCACGCGCTGCGGACAGGGCAGCGTCGAAGTTCCCATCGATTTCGATGATGCGGCATCCGTAGGCGACGGCCTGGGCGAGTTTGCCCATCGCCACCTTGCCGCCGGGGACGAGGACGTAGCATTCGAGGCCGCAGTGGGCGGCGTAGGCAGCGGCACTCGCGCTGGTGTTACCGGTGCTGGCGCACATGACGGCCTTCGCGCCCGATTCGATCGCCTTTGCGACGGCGACGACCATGCCACGGTCCTTGAAGGAGCCCGTTGGGTTGCAGCTTTCGAGCTTGAACCAGAGTTCGTCGAGGTTCGCATCATGGACGAGGGACGCTGAGCGGACGAGCGGGGTATCCCCTTCGCCGAGGCTGATACGAGGGGTGGACTCGGTGAGTGGGAGGTAGCTGCCCCAGCGATGGAGGATGCCCCGGGGCGGGAGAAGGGCAGGTCTCACGGCTCCTCCGGGGGACGGAAGGCGTGAAACTTCATCTCCCGGAGCTCCTGCTCAAGCACCTGGATTTCACGGCGACGGCTCTTCTCAAGCATCTTGTTGTACTTCGCGAACTCTTCGCGGACGTGGTCGACGACTTCGGCGATGTCCTTGCGGATGCCCCCGACGCGCTCACCGAGGCCGGAATGGCGCCCTTCGAGGAGGACGATCTCGCCGTGGACCTGGTCAAGGCGTGCGACGGCTTTCTCCGTGATGGCTTCGAGGGCGTCGAGGCGGGAGTCGATGCGGCCGTGCTCCTGGCGCCAGATAGCAAGCTCCTGAAGGACCTCCTCGCGGAGCGAGCGTTCGGCGGCGACGTCGGTGATGACGTCTTCGTTCCGCTTAACCATCTCCCCGACCACCTGAAGCCGCTCGAAGACGACGTCGAAGCGGGCATCCTGTTCTTCGTGGACTTCGCGGACGATGCGCTCCTCGATGTCGCGGTTGACCTCGACCACACGATCGAGGCGAAGGAGCGCCTGCTCGAGCTTCTGTTCGACTTCGCGCTGGCGTTCGAGGACGGTCTGCATGCTCTGCGAGGCCTGCGCGCTCTGGACCTGGGCCTGCGCGACATCCGAGGTGAGGTGGGTGAGCTGGCCGAGCGCCTGTTCGATGCGCTTGTAGGTCTCACCGCGTTCGGAGCGATCGTACTCACTCTCGGACTGGAGAATGCGGATGGCAGTCTCGAGGGCGGCGTGGTTCGCGCCGACGGATTCGCGGATCTTCTCGGCGTCTTCTTCGAGTTCGCGGAGCTTGTCGGGGAGGTACTTGAACGGGGCGAGCCGTGGTTCCACGTCGCGGGAAGCTTTTTCGGCTGCATCGGTCTGGTCGGCGAGGATGAAGACCTGGCGGCGGAGCTCGTCTAGCTGGGCCTGTGTACTCGCCTGCATGTCCCGGGCGAGGCGGAGCTGCTGCTCCAGCCACGAGATGATCTCGCCGATGGCCTGTGTCTGGGACTCGCTGGGCACGGTCTAGCCCTCCACACGGAGGAAGGCATCCACAGCAACGACGACATCCATGGCTTCGAACTCCCCGAGCGCCCCGAGCATGGCCTGCTCACGGGCACGATGGGTCATGATCACCAGTTCGGCGGTGCGGGCGTCGGCATCAGCCTCTTTCTGGGAGACGGCGGCGATGCTGACACCGTGGTCGCCAAGTGCGCGGGCGAGCTGGGCGAGGACGCCCGGCCGGTCGCTCACCGTGACGCGGACATAGTAGCGGGTCTCGAGCCCCTCCATGCCGAGGAGTGCGATCTCGCCTTCTGGGCCCCAGTACTTTCGTTCGCGGGCGCCGAGGACGATGCTGTGGGCGAGGTCGAGGACATCGGCGACGACGGCGGAGCTGGTGGGCTCGGCGCCGGCGCCACGGCCCTGGAAGAGGACCGTACCGGTGAGGTCGCCAACGATCTGGACGGCGTTGTAGACGCCATCGACCTTGGCGAGCGGTTCGCCGGAGGGGAGGAAGGCAGGGGCAACGCGGGCGCGGACGCCACCTTCGGTACGCTCGGCGATGGCGAGGAGCTTGATCACGTAGCCGAGTTCGGCGGCGTAGGTGAAGTCGCGGGCAGCGAGCTTCGTGATGCCTTCGCGGTGGATGTCGGAGGGTGCGACGCGCGTACGGAAGCCGAGGCTGGCCATGATGGCGAGCTTGTAGGCGGCATCGAAGCCCTCGACATCGTTGGTCGGGTCGGATTCGGCGTACCCGAGGTCCTGCGCGGCGGCGAGGGCATCATCGTAGCTCGCGCCACCGGTGGCCATGCTCGTGAGGATATAGTTCGTCGTTCCGTTGATGATGGCGTGGATCGACGTGATCTTGTTCGCGAGGAGGTCACGGCGGAGGGGGGCGATGAGTGGGATGCCGCCGCCCACGCTGGCTTCGAACATGATGTCGAGGCCACGGCTGTGGGCTTCAGCGAGAAGCTCTGGGCCAGACTTGGCGATGAGCTCCTTGTTCGCGGTGACGACATGCTTGCCGGCGCGGATGGCGCTGCGGACGAAGCTGCCCGCGGGCTCTTCGCCGCCGATCACTTCAACGATGATATCGACGGACGGGTCGGCGATGACGGATTCGACGTCAGTGGTGAGGAGGCCGGGCGGGAGGGAGACGCCGCGAGGCTTGTCGAGGTCACGGACGGCGGCGCGGCGGACGACGATCTCGGCGCCCACCTGCCGGGCGAAGTAGTCGCGGCGTTCGATGAGGGCGGCGGCGACACCGCTGCCGACAACGCCGAGGCCGATGAGTCCGATGCCGATTTCGCGAGGCACTAGGAGCCGCTCCCGGTATTGAGGTGGTCGATCGCCCACTCGTAGTCGTCGGCGGAGAGGTCGCGAGTGATCTGGCCCTGGCTGGTGAGCAGGGTTTGATGCTCGGTCAGGAGGTCGCGGAGCCGCTTCTGAGCGAGGTCGCTCTTCTTGGTCTCGTCGAGGGCGCCTGCAGGGTCGACCGTTTCCACCTGGATCGCGAACCAGACGTCTTCAACTTCGACCGCATCGAGGAGATCGCCGGCGACCTTTCCTTCGAATGCGGCTGCCAAGGCTTCTGGCAGGAGCTCAACCGGCTGGGCTTCGACGAGACCGTCATTCTGGCGGGAGTCGACATCGAGGGAGCGCTCCTGCGCGAGGGTGCCGATGTTCGCACCACCACGGACGAGTTCGAGGACGGCGTTAGCTTCGTCCTCGGTTTGGACGGCGACAACGCGGTAGGAGACGGCTTCAGCGGTGTCGCCGACTTCGGTTTTGATCTGCTCGAGGAGGCCGTCGTTGGCGAGGGAGGCTTCGTAGATGCGGCGGTAGACGGACTCGGAGTAGCCGAGGGTATCGAGCCGGGTCTTGAGCGCCTGCAGGTAGTCGGCGCCGGTGAGGGGCTCGGTCGCGTCGGCGCCGGCGAGGTCCAGCCCGATGGCACGGGTGATCGCGTCTTCGCTGAGGTCGATTCCCTGCTGCTGGGCATACAGGACCGTGACGTCTTCTTCCTGGAGCTTGTTCAGGAGCTGCTGGCTGAGGGTAGCGGTGACCGTCGGGTTGGCGAGGCTGAACTGGTAGAGGCGATCGGCGTAGTAGCGGAGGCTCGTTTCGCGGTCGCCGACGGAGAGGACGACCTTGTCCGGGCGGAGGAAGGTGTTGTTGTACCACTGCCAGCCAAGGAGTCCAGTGACGACGATCAGGAGGGCGCCAGCGAACCCGAGGACGCCCAGCCTGATGGTGGCATCGTTTATGGGGATGCCAAGGAAGGTCCTGCCGGTGTGGACCCGGCGGACTTGCCTTGGCTGTCGGGGGAGTCCCGTTGTGCGTTCTCGACGCGCCATGCGGCCGCTATCTCCTTGCCGGCTGGCCCGGCGGCTTCAGCTTAACCGCGGATGGGGAAAACGCCGGTTTCGCGGATCTGCCCGAGGGTGTACGGGAGCAGGGCGAGGTGCCGGGCGCGCTTGATCGCGGTGCAGACGCTGCGCTGGTGCTTCTGGCAGGCGCCGGTCTTGCGGCGGGGTTCGATCTTGCCGCGATCGCTGATGTACATGCGGAGGCGGCCGATATCCTTGTAGTCGACGCCCTTCATGTGGTCGACGCAGAACCGGCAGACCTTGCGGCGGCCGCCAAAGCGGCGGGGGGGACGGTTCGGGCGGTCGCCATCGCCGCGGGGTGCTCGATCGTCGGATCGTTCGTCTGAGCTCATGTCTGTATACCTTTCCCGTATGGGTGTGCCCGGGTTGGCCGGGACGGGTGTCGCGCTGGGCGCGTGTTATTCGAAGGGGAGATCGTCCGGGTCGATATCGCCGCCAGCGGCAGCAGCGGGTGCGCCACGGAAGCCACCGCCAGAGCGGGCCGGCGGTGCGCTTTCGCTCCACTCGTCGGTGGCGCCACGACCGCCGCCTTCACGGCGTCCGAGGGACATCACGGAGTTCGCGATGACCTCGGTGCGGTAGTGCTTGACGCCCTGGTCGTCGTCCCAGTTTCGTGTCTGGAGGCGGCCTTCGACGTAGACCTGCTGGCCCTTGGTGAGATTCTGGCTGAGGCGCTCAGCGAGGTCGCGCCAGGCGACGACGTTGAACCACTCGGTCTCTTCCTTCCATTCGCCATCGGGGCCGCGGAAGTTGCGGCTGACGGCGAGGCTGAACTGGGTCTGCGCGGTGCCGTTGGCGGTGTAGCGCATTTCGGGGTCGCGACCGAGGTTCCCGATGAGCATGACCTTGTTCAGACTGGGCATGGCAGGCCTCCTCTACTCAGGCTACGCCTTCTCGGGGGCGTCTTCGGCTTCGGCGACCGGCGCTTCGGCTTCAGGCTCGGCTTCGGCGGCAGGCGCTTCAGGCTCGGCTTCGACGGCGGCGGATGCTTCGGCTACCGGCTCCGCCTCGGCGGCGGGCGCTTCGGCGACGGCTTCGGCTACCGGGGCAGCGGCTTCAGGCTCGGCCTCGACAGCGGCCGCTTCGGCGGCGACTTCGGCCGGGGCGAGGCCCTCTGACTCGGCTTCGGTGATGGCGGCGGCGATCTCGTCGACGACGGAGGGCGCTTCGGCTACCGCAGCAGCAGCAGCGGGTGCCTCGTTGTTCTGGCCGGGCATCTGGCGCGGTTCACGCGGCGGCGGCGGGACCGGGATCTCGTCGGCGCGGACCACGATGTGGCGGTAGACGCGTTCGTTGATGCGGAGGGCGGCTTCGAGCGGCGCGACCTGGTCGGGCTCGAGGTCGGCGCGGACGACGACGTAGTCGCCATCGAGTGCGCGTCCGATGGGGTATGCCATACGGCGGCGGCCCCAGTGGTCGGTCTTGAGGAGGTTGCCCCCGCGGGCTTCGATAAGGGAGGCGATGTGTTGGGGGGCGGCATCGGGGCCACCGGCGTCTGCCAATGCGAGGTCATAAACGACCACGACTTCGTATTCGCGCATGCATATCCGTTACGTGCCGGGCGATGGGATTCCCCGCATGAGCGAGGCGCGCCGACGTAAAGGGGAATGGTAGCGGGTGCGGGGGATTGGGGCGAGGGGCGGGGCTACGTCGGGAGGC
>JBPPMX010000118.1:0-7165 GCA_051306275.1 Tepidiformaceae bacterium | reverse complement strand
TGGGGATGTGTAGGTGCCACCCGACCCGGCTCCCGGCCCGAAGGTCGGTCCCGCGGCCTCGGGCGGGGCGGCTGATGCCGTGCCGGAGCCCGCCCCCTCCGAACGTGGCCAGAAAGCGGAGATGCCGGCTTCGAGAACACCGCCGATGGCGACGGAGGGAGTTGTCCAGGTAGCTGCCCACTCCCAGGTGAGGGGGGTGACGCCAGCCTGCTGTGCGACAACGCAGGCGCCGAGGCCAGTGGGCAGGCCGCCGAGGGTGGACCAGCGAAGTCCTCCCTTGCCACGGGCGCCCCGGACGAACCCGAAGAGCTGGAAGGCGACACCAAGCGCACAAACCGTCGCGCCGGTCGCGCCGGCTATAGACGTCACCGGGCTTTCGCCGGTGACTTCGACCCAGAAGTTGAGTTCACAACCCGAGGAGGTGAAGAGGTGGACCTGGGTGAGTCCGACGGAGAGCGCAGCGGCATCGTCGACATCGGCGGCGCCGCTCCAGGAAGCGCCGGCGGCGGGTTCGCGATCACCGACCGGGGTGATCGTGTGCTTGATGGGGCCGGTGGTGAGGGTGATGCGGACTGTGCCGACGGGCCCGGCTACGCGAAGCGCGAGGTCGACGGGACGAGACGGATCGATCGGGATTGCCGTGCGCCAGGTGTCGTGATCGGAGACGAGCTCGCCGTTTATCGCGCCCTGGCAGGCGGTCGATTGGGCGGCCGCGGGGCGGGGCTGGGCAAGAACCGCGGCGCCGCCAGCGAGCGCCAGCAGCAATGCGAGCATCGAGACGGCCCGAAGGAGTGCACTCACGGGAGACCGCCCTTTGCTCAGGAGATGATGCAGTATCGGCGACAGGTCAATGATTCGGCGATGGTGGCAAAGGAAGTTACCGAAGGTCTACCGTTGGAGCCGGACGCGTGCCGGCAGCTCTTCGAAGGAGGACCACCATGGCTGAACCCGAACGGATTTGTTTCGACCGGATCCTGCCGCACGACCTGAACCGGGAGCTTTCGCCGACGGACGGCGATACGAGAGCGGCACTGCCGTTCCGGAAGCGCTGGCCGGTTGGTTCGACGCTGCGGGTGCGGTTCATGGAAGGGACAGAGGAGCAGCAGGCGACGGTGATGCGGTACGCCCCACAGTGGTTCGAACACGCGAACCTGAGCCTGTCGTTCGGGAACGCGCCGGATTCGGAGATCCGGATCACCTTCCGGGATGACGGCGCGTGGTCCTACATGGGGACGGACTGTGCAACCATCCCGCGCAACCAGGCGACGATGAACTTCGGCTGGCTTGATGAGGGTGTCGTATTGCACGAGTTCGGGCATGCGCTGGGGTTGATCCACGAACACCAGAACCCCGTGGGCGGGATCAAGTGGAACAAGCCAGTGGTGTATCGCGCGTTGGGCGGTTCGCCGAACTTCTGGGACACGGCAACGATCGACCACAACATGTTCAAGACCTACGACCGAAACCAGCTAAACGGAACGGCGCTCGACCCGAAATCGATCATGCTCTACTCGTTCCCCGCGAGCTGGACGCTGGACGGGTTCGCGGCGGCGTCAAATGACGTGCTTTCGCAGACTGACAAGGCGTTCATCGGAGGGACGGGTGGGTACCCGGGGCGGCCATCGCCGGAGCCGGGGCTGCCGGTGATTGCGGTGAACGGGCCTGCGGTCGAGGGGAGCATCGGGGAGCCGGGCGAAGAAGACCTGCACACGTTCATGGCGACGGAAGCGGGCGAGTACACGGTCGAGACGAGCGGTCGAACCGACGTGGTGACCAAGCTCTTCGGTCCCGAAGTGCAGACACTACTGTTGGCCGAGGACGACGACAGTGGCGAGGGGTTGAACTCCCGGATCGCGGCACGGCTGGAGGCCGGGCGGTACTTCGTGCAGATCCGGCATTACAGCGCGCGGCGAAGCGGGAGCTATTCGGTCCGCGTCACACTCGAAGGGAGAGGCTGATATGGGAGTACTTTATGTCGACCCGGCAACTGGCTGGGAGCTGCCCGTGGCAGGAGGCGTAATCACGCAGGCATACGGGCCGGAGAATACGGACCCGAGCGTCCGACACCTGTACCGAAAGGGCTATCACACGGGGATCGACATCGGCGGGATCTGGACCGATGCCGCGATCGTCTCGCCGCGCGATGCGACGGTGGTGCTGGCGGGTGTGAACGGCGGGTACGGGAACTGCGTGATCATCGAATGCGCGGATGGCGCGCAGGCGCTGTTCGGACATCTGAACAGCATCAACGTCGAGCCCGGGCAGCCGGTGTTCACGGGGGACATCCTGGGTGGTGCGGGGACGACCGGGGTTTCGACGGGCGTGCACCTGCACTACGAGTGGCGGCGGGCTGGGGAGGATGTTGACCCGGTGCCGTTCATGATCCCAAGTGCACCGGTCGTCGCGGCTGCGGCAGGATGGACGGCGATCGTGAAGGAGGCGCTGAACCTGCGGACGGGACCGAGCAAGAACGACCCGATCATTATGACCGTTGGCGCCGGCGAGGCCGTGACGCTCGGGCAGGATGGCTGGGTGCCGGTGTGGTACCAGGGACGGCAGGGCTGGATGTACGCCGAGTACCTTCAGCCGCAACCGGCACCGGAGCAAGCGGTCACGCCTCCGGCGCAGCGGAATCGTTCTCGCCGCCGCCCTGCATGAGCAGCGAGAGGGCGGTGTTCACGGCGGAGATTACGACGATCATCACGCCTGAAGAGGCCGCGATCTTCCCCGAGCGGGCGGCGAGAAACGCCGCGGCGGTATCGGAGATATGGACGATCGGGGCGACCCGCACGGCGTGGCTGCGGGTGGTCCCAGCGGCGCCGAAGAGGTCGAGCGCGATGAGGATCGTGCGCACTCCGAACATGCGGAGCGCGTAGCGCGTGACAGGCGCTTCGGTCCCTGCTTTATCGAAGCGGCCAATGATGATCTGCGGGACGAAGAGGGCGATCGCGCCGTTGATCAGGCGAATCAGGCCGAGAAGAACACGGGCGTAGTCGCGGTAGGTCATGGTTCCTCCAGTGCTTGGGTCAGTCGAAGCGTTCGTCGCCGGTTGGTTCGGTGTGGGGCGTCTGGTTCATCGTTTGGCGGAGGCGGGAGAGTTCGGCGTACATGCGCAGGCGGGCGCGACCCTGGTTCCCGAGCGGGCGATGCTCCGGGAGCGAATGCCACGGGTTGTAGGAGAGGTTGTGGGCGAAGGCAAGCTGCTTCGGGGAGTCGAACTTCTGCCGGGGGATGTGGAGGGTGGCGACGGGCACCCAGGGGGAGAGGCTCGCGGGCCAGCGGACCGAGTTGTCCTCGATCGGCATGCGGTGGGGGTCTGTCTGGACCTGGACGAGGATGTCGAACTCGACATCGCGACGGGCGAGTGTGGCGGCCATGTTGTCGCGGAGGTAGTTGTCCGGGGGGCGGAATGGAAGGCGCGGGATGCGGCTGCGGGTCTTGAGGCGGGTGCGAAAGGAGTACTGCATCGCCTGGCCTTCGCCGAGGAGGTACGGGACGCAGCTCCAGTACTGGGTTTCGAGCGGGCTAGTCTGCGTCTGGTTCCACCAGCTCTGCATGACGAGGTCGAGGAGGTGCGTTGCGCCGGGGCGAAAGAAGTAGAACGCGGGTGTGTAGCGCAAGATCTCCTGCTGGAGGTCCGCATTCACGAGGATGTTCGGAGTGACGAATGCGGGGGTGCAGACGGCGATGAGGTCCTGGGTGTTCTGCTCGTCGTCCATGAGCTTGGGGCCGGGGACGCCCGTAAGCTTGATCGCGCAACTGAGGAAGCCAACGTCGTCGATGTCCGCCGGGAGGTCCGGGCCGGGGCCGGAGAAGCGCACCCAGGCGCGGTAGGTGGCGGGGTTCGCGAAGATGCCGTGCCGCATGTGAGCGGGGATGTCGTCGCGGACGAGGAACTCCGCGCGGACGATGCCGTGGGTTTTCGTGTTGCCACCGCGCTCGTAGTTGCCGGGCGTGTACTGCTTGTGCATGTAGGCGCCGATGGACGCGATCATCGAGTCGAGCGCCTCGGCTTCTCCGGGGAGAATGCGCTCTTCGGCGAGCCCCAGTCCCATGTCCGGGCGGCGGCGGTTGATCAGCCACTCGGTCAGGCGCGCGGAGGGCTCACGCAGGATGGCGTTGAGGGCGGGGCGGAAGAAGGGTTCGAAGCGGCGTTCGGCGCGCTGGACCCATGCCAGAGCGGCGTGAAGCCGCAGTTCAAACGGCGTCGCTTCGGGCGGACGGGAAACAGGCATGGTTCCTCCCGGCGCGAGTGTCGGGCCAGCATACGACGCGAGGTACAGGATCTGGCGCGTTATTCCGGTGCGGCTCCCAAACGTTTACACAGCAGGGATTGCGACGCCGAATTGTTGGGGCTACGCTTCCGTCCCTTAACGGAGGCGCCGCGTATGGCCATCACCGTCGGGCAACTCCTCGACATGTCGCAGGATGAACTGGACGAGCTCTTCCGGGGGAGCCCGGCCGGGCCTCTCCCGCAGGGCGAGGCTGCGGGCACTGCGATTGTGGTGCCGGGGACGCCGCTAGCGGACGTGGCGGCGCGCGTGGTGCAGGCGGTGGCGTGGCAGGGGAAGGTGTTCGACCCGGTGAGCGGGACGCTGAAGAACCGGATAAGCCCGGCGGGGATCGCGGAGATCGCGGCGCGGGTGTACCCGGAGGCGAGCTGGTTCGATGAGCAGCCGTGCATCGTCCTCGACTACTCCGAGACGTCGTTCGTCGCGCAATCGGTGCGGGACGAGATCCGGGAGGTCGCGCCGAACCTGTACCTGGGGATCGTGTTCATCGGGAAGCAGAAGACGATCAACTTCGCGCTGGAGTTCGGGCGCACGAGTCCGAAACGCGGGCTGATCGGGTCGATCGTCGACAGGATTCGATCGCTGTTCGGGCGTTAGGGGCGGAGACAGCAGTGCCGACCCACCAGGCGACGATCACGATTACCGCGGCGGTTCAGGCGGACCGGGTCGAGTCGCTGCGGGTGATGCTCGAGGAGATTGGGCGGGACGCCGGTGGGAACGCCACGCTGCCTTTCGGGCAGATCGACGGGCTGCACTTCGCCCGGCTGGTGCTGCTCGACGCCTCGGCTGACCTCAAGGGCGAGATGCTCGCCCCGCGACTGCTGTTCTTGCTGGACTGTGATGCGCCGGCGAATCGGAGGCTCGCAGACATCGTCCGAACGGCGAAGGATGGGATCGACCGGGTCTTCGAGCACTGCGAGGACTATCCGGCGGCAGGCTCCCGCTCGGGCCGCGCTCGGTTCGACTACCTCCGGGCGCATATCTGCGCGACGGACGTTTCGTACGTGAACACGGTTGGCCGTCCGCATTCGCAGATCCGCGAGGAGGCGAGTTTGCGGGCAGCGATCGAGGAGTTCCTGGACGAGCCCGAGCACGACTGGTCGCGGGCAACGGCGGTGGCGGTGCGGGAGAAGGTGCGGGAATTTGTCGGTGGACGCCCGGAGCTTGCGCCGATGCTCCGGCGGGCTCCACGGGCTTCGATGACGTGGCGGGCGGGGGAGGCCTGGCACATGGTGCGGAGCCTGCTACTGGTACTTGCGCTGACGCCGCTCGGGCTGCTCGTAGGCCCGTTCTACGCCGCGCTGCTTCGCTGGAATGAGAAGCGCGACCCGGCGCCGCGGATCATCCCGGACCCGGAACACGTCGAACGGCTGGCGGCAGCCGAAGACCACCTCGCGCAGAACCAGTTCACGGCGGTAGGGCTGCTGAAGCCGGGGCGTTTCCGGCTGTACACGGCGATCGTCGTGCTCTGGGGGGTGAACTTCGGGACGAGGCACATCTACAACCGCGGGGCGCTGACGGGAGTGCGCTCGATCCACGCAGCGCGCTGGGTGTTCCTCGACGGGCGGCGGCGGCTGGCATTCGCGAGTAACTACGACGGCAGCCTCGAGAACTACATGGACGACTTCATCGACAAGGTTTCGTGGGGGCTGAACGCGGTTTTCAGCAACGGGATGGAGTACCCGCGGACTAGCTGGCTGGTGCGTGACGGCGCGAAGGATGAGCTGGCGTTCAAGTCGTACATCCGGGTTCGGCAGCAGCCGTCGCAGGTGTGGTATTCGGCATACGGGGATCTGACGACGGTGAATATCGCGAACAACGCGCGCGTACGGGCGGGGCTTTCGGGGCGGATGAATGACGACGAGGCAGCCGCGTGGCTGCGGTTGCTGTAAGGAGCGACTGATGACGGCTGAGAAGCTCGAGTTCGAGGATATGCAGGGGCTGATCGCGCGGGGATACGGGAACCTGCAAACGGCGCGGTTCCTCGTGCTGGGGTTCCCGGCGGATGCGAGGGACGCGCGGGAGTGGCTGGCAGGCGTAGCTCCTGCCGTGAGTCATGCGGACCAGCGGCCGGACGACCTTGCGATGCACCTCGCGCTTACCGCGGCGGGGCTGCGGAGGATGGGGGTTGCAGAACAGACGATCGCGGGGTTTTCGCCGGAGTTCAGGGAGGGGATGACGGCACCGCATCGCCGGCGGACGCTGGGGGACACGGAGGGCGACGCGCCGGAGCGATGGGAGTGGGGCGGGCCAGATAGCGCCGAGGTGCACGCGCTGCTGCTGCTGTACGCGCGCGACCAGAACTCCCTGCGCGAGATGCTGTTCGAGCAGCTGGCTGCGGCGCGGCGCGCGGGACTGACGGTGATCGCCGAGCTCGATACGTCGACGGTGCTCGACCGGGAGCCGTTCGGGTTCCGGGATGGGATTTCGCAGCCGTTCATGGAGGGGCTGGGCCGGACCGGCGACGCGAACAACACGGTGCGGGCCGGCGAGTTCGTCCTGGGGTACCGGAACGAGTACGGGCTGTTCACGGACAGTCCGCTGGTGGACGAGGGCGTTGCAGGTGCGCGGGTCCTTGCGGCAGCGGGCGGAGGTGGCAAGGGCCGGGACCTCGGGCGAAACGGAAGTTATCTCGTATTGCGTCAGCTCGAGCAGGATGTGGCGCAGTTCTGGCGGCACCTGGATGCGGTGACGCATACGCGCGACGACGCGGCGGACCCCGCCGCGCGCGAACTGCTCGCCGCGAAGATGGTGGGGCGCTGGCCAAGCGGGGCTTCGCTGGTGGAAGCGCCGTACCACGACGACCCGGCGCTGGGGAACACGAACGATTTCGGGTACCACGAGCGGGACGCGGACGGGCTGCGCTGCCCTGT
>JBPPMX010000117.1:0-5271 GCA_051306275.1 Tepidiformaceae bacterium | reverse complement strand
CCTCATTCCTTAACGCGAATCCACGGTGGCGGCGGTGCCCGGGAGTGGCAGGCGGACTACTGGAGTATGGCGGGAGTCGCGACGCGGCGCGATTTGCGGTGGGGGCGTGCGAGGCCCCTCCTCGGCTAGCGGGTGCGGGCGACGAGGTGGAGGTCGAGGTGAGGGTGGCGGTCGAGGAGTTCGTTGGCGAAGGAGTCTTCGAAGGCGCGCCGGAAGCGTGACTTCGCTTCCGCGACGAGGGTGACGCGGACGATGTGCTCGGCGCGGATGAGGTCGGCGACTTCGCGGCGGTAGTCGTCGCCGGGCAACTGGTGGAGCCGGGCGTTGAGGTCGAGTGCCACGGTCAGGATGTGGGTCATCCCCTGCTCCTTCAGGAGCGTGGCGGGATAGGCGGCGAGGAGTTCGCCGTTCATCCCGTGGGCCAGGCGCCACGCCCGGCGTAGCGCGACCTCGGCGGCGTGGGTGTTGTCGAGCAGTACGAGCGAGCGTTCGCCGGCCTCCCAGCCTTCGAGCCGGTGTTCGCGCATGTACTCGCCGAGCTGCTGTTCGACCTCGAGGGCGACGCGCTTCAGGACGAGTTCGCGCAGCGCGGCAAGGTTGCCGTGGCGGAAGAACCCCTGGAGGGCGCGCTCGGCCTGCTCCGGCGCGTAGATGTTGCCGTGCCGCATGCGGGATCGGAGGGCTTCGGGGGAGATGTCGACGGCTTCGACTTCGTCCGCACTGTCCACGATGCGGTCCGGAACGGTCTCGCGCACGCGGATGCCGGTGATCCCGGCGACGACATCGTTCAGGCTTTCGAGGTGCTGGATATTGAGCGTCGAAACGACGTGGATGCCGGCGTCGCGGATCGCTTCGACGTCCTGCC
The DNA here is from genome assembly GCA_051306275.1 of Tepidiformaceae bacterium. Taxonomy (GTDB): domain Bacteria; phylum Chloroflexota; class Dehalococcoidia; order Tepidiformales; family Tepidiformaceae; genus JBPPMX01. The sequence continues at coordinate 4,406 of JBPPMX010000117.1, read as the reverse complement.
AGCGCTTCTCGCGCTCGGAGCCGGGGGCGTTGGTGTGGGCGAGTTCGTCGACGAGGGCGACGTGTGGCGCTCGCGCGATGATCGCGTCGGTGTCCATCTCCTCCAGCTTCACGCCCTGGTAATCGACGATGCGGCGGGGGACGACCTCCAGGCCTTCGAGCGCTTCGAGGGTGAGTGGCCGGTTGTAGGTTTCGACGAACCCGACGACGACATCCGTGCCGCGCTTCGCCCTGCGCTTACCCTCGTTCAGCATCGCGTAGGTCTTGCCGACGCCGGGGGCCGCGCCGAGGTAGATGCGCAGCCGCCCGCGCGAAGCCCGCTGCTCCTCTTTCGTCATGCGTTCGAGGAGTTCGTCGGGGTCGGGTCGCTGGTCTTCGCCCTGCACGTCCCTATTCTCCCACCGGGAACCGGCGGTCGAGTTCGATGTTCAGCATGAGGACGTTCACGCGCTCCTCGCCGATGAAGCCGAGGAATGCGCCGTCGGTGAAGTCGTCGAGCACCGCCTGCACTTCGCCGGTCGATACGCCGCGCGCCCCGGCCACCCGCGCCACCTGGATCCGTGCGGTCGCCGGGCTGATGTGCGGGTCGAGCCCACTCGCGGAAGCGGTGACGGAGTCGGCCGGGAGGACGGCGTCGTCATCGAGCCCGTTCGTCTCACGAAAGGCCTCGACGCGCTGGACGATGCCCGCGAACGACTCGTCGGTGTCAGACGTCGCAGGGTCGTCTTCCACCCCGAGGATGAGCTTCGCGCTGGTCGGGCCGAGGTTCGAACCGCTTGAGGATGCGGCGTCGTAGCCAGCGCCCGCGGCTGAGGGCCGGCCGTGGAAGTACTCGGGCGAGGTGAACGACTGGCCGATGAGGCTCGACCCGACTTCGATGCCATCGATGGTGACGATGCTGCCGTTGACCCTGTCGCCGAAGACGAGCTGACCGACGCCGGTCATGGTGAGCGGGTAGGCGACGGCGGTGATGAGCAGCAGCGCCGCGGTGATGGTGAGCAGGGGCCGGAGGTCGGATCGGAGGGCTGCCTGGAGGTTCATGTTCGGCCTTTCCGTGGTCACGCGAGGTTCGCGGCGTTGATGATGAGGTCGATGAGCTTGATCCCGGCGAACGGGACGATGATGCCGCCGAGCCCATAGATCAGCGCGTTGCGGGCGAGCAGCGGCCCGGCGCCGATGGGCCGGTAGGCGACGCCACGCAGCGCCAGCGGCACCAGCGCGATGATGATGAGCGCGTTGAAGATGATGGCGGAGAGGATCGCGCTCTCGGGGCTGCCCAGGTTCATCACGTTCAGCGCATCTAGCTCGGGATAGGTGGCGACGAAGGCCGCCGGGAGGATGGCGAAGTACTTCGCGACATCGTTCGCGATGCTGAAGGTGGTGAGCGCCCCGCGGGTCATGAGGAGCTGCTTTCCGATAGCGACGATCTCGATGAGCTTCGTGGGGTCGCTATCGAGGTCGACCATGTTGCCGGCTTCCTTGGCGGCCTGGGTCCCGCTGTTCATCGCGACGCCGACATCGGCCTGGGCGAGCGCGGGGGCGTCGTTCGTCCCGTCGCCGGTCATCGCGACGAGGCGGCCCTGGGCCTGCTCCTCGCGGATGCGGCGGATCTTGTCCTCCGGCTTCGCCTGCGCCATGAACTCGTCGACGCCGGCTTCCTTCGCGATGGTGGCGGCGGTCATCGGGTTATCGCCGGTCACCATGATCGTGCGGATACCCATGCGCCGGAGTTCGTCGAAGCGCTGGCGCATGCCGGGCTTCACGGTGTCTTTCAAATAGATCAGGCCGAGCACCCGTCCGTTGTCGATCACACCGAGCGGCGTGCCACCCTCGCCCGAGATCCGGTTCACGGCGGCCGTGTAGCCCTCGGAAGGCGTCCCGCCTGCGGCGGCGGTTACGGCATCGGCCGCGCCCTTCATGGTCGCCCGCCCGTTGAGCGTGATGCCGCTCATCCGTGTCTCGGCGGCGAAGGGGACGAACTCTGCCTCGTCGACGCTGGCTGTCTCGACGACGTGGCCGAAGCCGCGCTCCCGGGCGAGCTCCAGCACCGATTTCCCCTCCGGCGTCTCGTCCTTGAGCGAAGCGCGTACCGCGGCCTCGACCAGCTCCGCCTCGGTGACCCCGTCGACCGGGATGAACTCGGCGGCGAGCCGGTTGCCGAAGGTGATCGTCCCGGTCTTGTCGAGCAGGAGCGTATCGATGTCGCCAGCGGCCTCGACCGCGCGGCCGGACATCGCGAGCACGTTGCGCTGCACGAGCCGGTCCATCCCGGCGATCCCGATAGCGGAGAGCAGCCCACCGATGGTCGTGGGGATGAGGCAGACGAGCAATGCAACGAGCACCACGACGGAGAGGAGGTCGCCCGCGTAGTTGGCGAATGGCTGCAGTGTGACCGTCACCATCAGGAAGATGAAGGTGAGGCCCGCAAGCAGGATGTTCAGCGCGATTTCGTTGGGGGTTTTCTGGCGGGCGGCGCCTTCGACGAGTCCGATCATTCGGTCGAGGAACGTTTCGCCGGGGTTGGCGGTGATCCGCACCTGGAGATGGTCGCTGACGACGGTCGTGCCGCCGGTTACCGAGCTTCGGATGTCCGTGCCCGGCTCCTTCAGGACAGGCGCGGACTCGCCGGTTATCGCGGCTTCGTTCACGTAGGCGACGCCCTCGACGACATCGCCGTCGCCCGGGATGACCTCGTTCAGCTCGACCCGCACGATGTCGCCACGGCGCAGATCGAGCGAGGTCACGACCTCCGTCCCACCGCCGGGCAGCACGCGCCGCGCGCTGGTGGTGCTGCGGGTCTTCCGCAGGGTGTCGGCCTGCGCCTTCCCGCGTCCCTCCGCGATCGCCTCCGCGAAGTTCGCGAACAGGACGGTGAACCAGAGCCAGAGCGCGATCTGGAGCTCGAACCGGCCGACTTCGAACGATTCCCCGCGGGCGACGTCGCGCACGAAGAGGAACGTCGTGAGTAGCGCGCCGACTTCGACGAGCAGGATGACCGGATTCCGGTACAGGGTCCGCGGGTCCATCTTCACGAGCGAGTCCCGCAGGGCGCGTCCCACCATCTCCTGTGACCACACCTTGGGCTTCGTCCGTTTCTCTACCGCTGCCATTGCCATCGTTCTGCCTCGTCTTTCAGGAAAGGATGCCGTCACGCATCTGGAAGTGTTCGACGACCGGGCCGAGGGAGAAGGCCGGGAAGAAGGTAAGGAGCCCGACGATCAGGATGACCGCGAGGAGCAGTCCTCCGAAGACCAGGCCATCGGTCGGGAACGTCCCCGGCCCCGGGGCAACGCGCTTCTTCGACGCCATGCTCCCGGCAATCACCATCACGGGGACAATGAAGAGGAAGCGGCCTACGAGCATGCAGAGCCCGAGGCTGGTGTTGTAGAAGGTCGTGTTTGCGCCGAGGCCGGCGAAGGCGGAGCCGTTGTTGCCGGACCCCGAGAAGAACGCGTAGAGGATCTCGGAGAACCCGTGTGCGCCACCGTTGTTGAGCGTGTCCGTCCCGAACGCGTTCACGGATGCGAGCGCCGCGAAGCTGAGCATGACCAGCGCGAAGGAGAGCAGCGCGAGCATCACGGCCTTCATCTCGCGCGCCTCGATCTTCTTGCCGAGGTACTCGGGCGTCCGCCCGACCATGAGTCCGGCGACGAATACGGCGAGGATGATGTAGAGCGCCATCCCGTACATCCCGGAGCCGACGCCTCCGAAAATCACCTCGCCGGTCGCGATGTTGACCATCGGGATCAGCCCGCCGAGCGGCGTGTAGCTGTCGTGCATGCTGTTTACGGAGCCGTTCGAAGCGAGTGTGGTCGTGGTCGCCCATAGGGTGGATTCGCCGATGCCGAAGCGCGTCTCCTTGCCCTCCATGTTCCCGCCGGGCTGGCCATCGCCCGCACCCTGCGTCACGCCCGTGTCGTCGAGGTTCGGGTTGCCCGACTGCTCGGCCACGTTCGTGATGACCGCGCCAGCGACCAGGAACACCACCATTACCCCGAGGACCACCCATCCGTGCCGGACCGCGCCGACCATCTTTCCGTACATGTAGACGAGCCCCGCGGGGATCAGGAGGATGGCGAGCATTTCGACAAGGTTCGTCGCGGCGTTCGGGTTTTCGAAGGGGTGCGACGAGTTCACGTTGAAGAAGCCGCCGCCGTTTGTCCCGAGCTGTTTGATCGCGATCTGTGCGGCGGCAGGGCCCATCCCGAGGATCTGCGTGTCGCCGTCGAGCGTCGCGACCTCCCGGTAGCTGTCGAAGTTCTGGATGACGCCCTGCGACATGAGGAATACGGCGACCACGATCGCGAGCGGCAGGAGGACATAGAGCACCCCGCGGGTGAGGTCGACCCAGAAGTTGCCGACGGTGCTGGCCGAATGCCGCGAAAGCCCCCGGATCAGCGCGACAAG
>JBPPMX010000116.1:0-4348 GCA_051306275.1 Tepidiformaceae bacterium | reverse complement strand
GACGCCGGTGACGGTGTGGCCGAGCTCGGCGAAGCAGGCGGCGGTGACGACGCCGACATGCCCGCAACCGACGACTGCGATGCGTTGACGTGGGGAAGAGTCTGGGACGTCCACGAGGGCCTTTCGCTGGCAGACGGCGTCCCCTGGGGATGCGCCGTGCCGCCGGAGTATCACGTCTGACTCTATCGTATGTCAGACGGGCAGACTTGCCACGATGTTAACAAACGACCGCGGGGCCGCGACGCGCAGGGAGCCGTATCATCAGCCCCGATGGAACACGCGGATCTCGTGGCCTATGTCCGGGCGGTGCATGCGCGTACATCCGAGGTGATCGCGCTGCTCGACGACCTGACAGGGATGTGGCGGCCGCGCATCGGTGAGTTCACGGCGGGGGAGCTTGCGGGCCACATCCTCGCGAGCCGGGCGATGAACGTGCGGAGCGTGCGCGGCGAGGCGACCTTCTACGCCGGACAACGAACACCCGCTGGGAGTAACCGCGGCCCAGCTGCGCGAACTCGATGCGACGTCGGTGACGGCGGCGGCGCTTGTGCTCGAAGGGGCGGACCTCGAACGTGAGGTCACGACCATCAGTGGCGCGCGAATCCCTGCCTGGCGGCTGATGATCAGCGGGCTGATTGAGCACGAGGTGCATCACCGCAGCCAGCTCTGCGAGTACCTTTCGGCGCGTGGTATCACGCCGCCGCCGCTGTACGGGCTGCACACGGAGGAGCTTCGGCGGGAGTAGGGGCCGATCGGTGGCAGGCCCCTTCGGCTACTTCAGGGGTTCGTAGTACATCCCGAGTCCGACTGAGCCATCGGGGAGGACGCCCGCGACGCCACCGTGGCCGCCGGTGGCTACCGCGCGTTCGAATTCCAGTGGGCCGCCGAAATAGAGGGCGAACGCCGAAGGGGATCCTTCGACGGCACGAAAGAACACGACGACCACGTTTCCGGTGACGGAGAGCGCGACGGCCTGGTAGCCGCCGCAGTCGGGCGCCTGTGCCTCCCTCGAATCCTGCTGGCAACCGACCGCGATTGGTTGGATGTTGGACTCCCGCGACAAGCCGACCAGTGCTTCCGCGAACTCATCGGGCGAGACCAGTCGCGCCGGCTTTGCGAAGGCCGCGATGTTGAAGCCGTCGACGATTGCGCCGGAATCGCGCCCATCACAGAGTGGTGCGCGCTCGATTGTTGGGCTGCAAACGACTTCGTACGGCCTGGCGGCCTCGATGAGCGCGGCCGCGTCCCCGCGCGAGAGCTCGGCTGCCGCTGTCTGGGCCAACTCACAGAGGCCAGCCGCTTCGTTGCAGAGCGAACGCGCGGGAGGCACCGCGAACGGCGTTGGCTCCACGGGCCGGGTGGCATTCACGGTTGGGAAGGTTGACGCCTCATCCTCTTCTGATGGTCCTCCGGCGTCGGCCCAGCCGACCAACCTCGATCCAAGAATCACGACCGCAACTAGAAGTGCGAGCCCAGGGATTAGAGTTCGGGCGTTCGGTAAATGCAACAAGTTTCTCATGAGAGTTCCCTCCTTCTCCTTTATGCTAGAAGCCCGCGTAGTAGGGGTTCGGCAATTCCGAGAATGGCGACCGGGCGCCGCCTACGTAACCGAGGTAATCTTGGGCTCGGATTACGGTCTCGCAATCAGCGGCTGCTGGATTGGCTGTTCGACTGCACGCTGGACCCCAGTTGTTAGTCGACGGGGGCGGGGGCGGTTGATCCGTGTTAGAGGGGCCATCCCATTCGTATGTGCGAGAGTAGTAAGCATAGTTGTAGGCTTCAAAGTGGACGTGCGGCTGCCAGGTTCCTGCGGGCGCGATCTTACCTACGATAGCCGTGCCCTGCGTCGTACGTTCTGAAATAACAATCTGGTCGACAGTCGGGTAGTTAAATCCGTAGATGTGCCCGATGAGGAACCATGCGTAATTTTCCCAAGATCCGTCCGGCTTCTTCACGTGGATGCCGAAAATCTGATACTGGTTGTTGCCAGAGCCGCTCCAGGTGAGTATTTCGCCCGCGACGACCCGGTACGGAACACTTAGTGCGGAGTTGCTGTCAATGGCTAGTGGCATCACATCGAGGTAAACATTCGTCTCAGGACTTCCGCTGACATCGATTGCCCAGTCGCTTCAGGGGAGTGATGGCGGCGCAGCGGAGGCGCAGGTTCCGTTATCGAAGTCAGGGGTGTCCCAGTAGTACAATTTGGCGCAGACGTCGTGCCACCGAGGCGGGCTCGTTATCGGACCATCGGGTCCTAGCGGGGAGAGAATGCCAACGGCGCCTGTCGTAGAGAGCGCCCTAGCTGGTTGAACTTGGGGTTGGGGCAGACCGAGTACGACTGATAGCACCAGAATAAGCGCGATGCTGAGCGGCGGGTGGCACTGAAATTCGGCATCGAGATGGCCTCCGGGTGAATTTATGGCTCAGACACTAGTGCCGGCGGCCTGAAGGCGTCATCCGTGTGATCTACTGATCTTTTCGCGCGCGCCAGAAGCGACCGGCTTCTCCGCGATCGCCGGCGCGGAGCTTGTTGAGGATGTGGGAGACGTGCGATTCGACCGTGCGCTTGCTGATGCCAAGGCGGATGGCGATCTCGCGGTTGCGGAATTGGGTCAGCGACGAGTTCCAGACTTCGCTCTCCCTCTCTGTGAGACACTCCGGTTTGTCCTGGCTGGACGGTCGCTCCTCTGGCTGTCTGCGCTTCACGCTCTCGCTCCTTAAGGGCGAGTCTAACGGCAGCAACGGTCGTTACTATTAGGGTTTCCCCTGAGTGACCCCATTGCGATGCGGACATTTGTCCGCAGGCGGTGAGGGAGTGAACGCGGGCACCGGCGCACGCTTTGTTGTGGTGGCTAGATGGCTCACCCCAACGGATTCAGTGGCAGGCTAGATGCCCTTCTTCACGAGGAAGTCACAGAGGTCGGCGACGCGGCAGGCGTAGCCCCACTCGTTGTCGTACCAGGCGGCGACCTTGACGAGGTTGCCGCCGACGACGTTGGTGCAGGCGGCATCGACGATGCTGGAGCGCTCGTCGCCCTTGAGGTCCATTGAGACGAGGGGCTCGTAGGTGATGCCGAGGATGCCCTTCATCGCTTCGCCGGCGGTCTCCTGCATGAGGGCGTTGACCTCGTCCTTCGTCGTGTCCCGTTCGGTCAGCGCGACGATTTCGACGATGGAAACGGTCGGCGTGGGGACGCGGTAGGAGAGTCCATCGATGATGCCGTCGACTTCAGGGATGACGAGGCGGAGGGCCTTCGCGGCGCCGGTGGAGGTCGGGACGATGTTTTGCGGGCCGGCGCGCATTTCGCGGGGGTCGCCGCCGCCGGCCTGGTCGAGGATCTTCTGGGAGTTGGTGTAGCTGTGGATGGTCGTCATCTGGCCCTTGATGATGCCGAGGTTGTCGACGAGGACCTTCACGACGGGCGCGAGGCCGTTCGTGGTGCAGCTGGCGTTTGAGATGACGTGCTGGGTAGCGGGGTTGTACTTCTCGTCGTTCACGCCGAGGACGATGGTGAAGTCTTCGTTCTTCGCGGGGGCGGAGATGACGACCTTCTTCACGCTGTCGCGCTTGTGGGCGGCGGCTTTGGTGGCGTCGGTGAAGAAGCCGGTGGATTCGACGACGATTTCGACGCCGACGGAGCCCCACGGGATCTGGCCGGGGTCGCGTTCGCTGAAGACCTTGACGCCCCTGCCGTTCACGTAGAGGACGTCGCCGTCGGCGCGGATGTCCGCGTTCCAGGTGCCGTAGGTGCTGTCGTGCTTGAGCAGGATCGCGTTCATGTCGGCGGGGACGAGGTCGTTGATTGCGACGATCTCGAAGGTGTCGCCGTAGCGATCGGTCAGGGACTTGAAGACCTGGCGGCCGATGCGCCCGAATCCGTTGATACCGACTTTGGTCGCCATGGGGTACTCCGTTGGGGTAAAGGTTGCCCGCTTAGACTAGCGGGTCGGTGTGAAGCCGGCCACCACCTCCTGGTGGCTCGTCCGCATCGGCACGCGCATCATCAAATATATGGGACAGCGCAGGGAGTGGACGGCGGTGTCCGTCGGGGCGGTGCTGGTTGCGGCGTTCTACGGGACGTGGAGCGTCCTGCTGCATCTTTCGTTTCACACGAGCGGTTGGGACCTCGGCGTTTTCGACCAGGTGTTGTGGAACACGTCGCAGGGGCGGGTGTTCGAGTATTCGTTCCGCGATATCTCCTACGCCGGAGACCACTGGCAGCCGGTGCTGTTCCTGCTGGTGCCGCTGAAGTGGGTCGCGAGCGGTCCGCTACCGATGCTGGTTGTGCAGGCGCTGGCGGTGGGGGCGTCGGTCGTGACGCTGTACGGGTTGGCGCGGTCGGTGGTG
>JBPPMX010000115.1:0-3347 GCA_051306275.1 Tepidiformaceae bacterium | reverse complement strand
GTCCTCACGAACGACTTCTTCGTCAACCTCCTCGACATGAGCACCGAGTGGCACGCCTCTTCCAGCGCCGCCTTCGCGTTCACCAACCCGGGCGGTCTCGAAGAAATCTTCGAAGGCAGCGACCGCGCGTCCGGCGCCGTCAAATGGACCGCCAGCCGTGTCGATCTCGTCTTCGGCTCGAACTCCCAGCTCCGCGCCCTTGCCGAGGTCTACGCCTGCGACGACGCTCAGCAGAAGTTCGTCCAGGACTTCGTCGCCGCCTGGAACAAGGTCATGAACCTCGACCGCTTCGTTCTCTCCTGATCGTGGCAACACAGTCAAGCGCATCCGGGGCAGCCCGCCACTCCGGCGGCTCCCCGGATGCCACACTCCAGCCTCGCTAGCCAACGCTATGAATACACCCCCACCCGACACCGGCGCATACCTCGCCACGCTCCCCGGCGACGCCCGCGCCACCATCGACTGGCTCTGCCGCACAACCCGCACCCTCGTCCCGGAAGCCGCCGAATCGATCAGCTACGGCCTCCCGGCCTTCAAGTACCGCGGTCGCCCCCTCGTATACTTCGGCGCCGCCAAGAACCACTGCGCTATCTACGGCACCGACCCCGGCACCATCCGCTTCCCCATCTCCGAACCCCCCACCGAAGCCACCCTCGTCGCCCTCCTCACCGCTCGCATCGCAGCAATCGAATCCGCCCTCGCTCGCCCGAAGAAGCCTCGCACATCCACCTGACCGGGCTGTGCACCCGCCTCGCTCCATCGGCGGACGATCCAACGAACCTCTAGAACCGCCTGCCCCACGGCTGCTGCAACGTCGGCGTCCGCGCCGAACACCACCGCTTCGCCGCCGTCACGGCTGCCTGCTGCGCATCCGGCAATCCGCCCGGCGCGTCCCCTTCCGTCCGCCCGCCCGGCAGGAACGGCGGCGAAAACACCGCCACCCAGTGGTACACGCCTGATTCTTCGCGCGTCAGCCGCAGCGCGAGGCTCGCCGGCCTGTCTTCCCACGTCCAGCTTCCATCCCACTCCTGCAGCCAGCGCGCGTTCACGTCCGCTATCCGCCCGTCTCCGCCAGCGACTCTTCCGCTACCTCAGCAGCGACCGCGGCACGTAGGCCCGTTCCGCTCGCGATCCCACGGTACACGAGCAACACGTGGTGCCCGCCCGAATCCGTCACCGCATAGCTCACGCTCACGACTTCCTCCGCGAACTCGTTGAGCTGTACCTCGAGCTTGTGCTCAAGCGCCTCGGCGCTCTCCGCCGAAGCCGTCCACACCTGGTACACCGCACGCCTCCGGGCCCGGTCGGCCCGCACCAATCCTAGCAGGCCTCGTGCCTGTTCCTCCCCTGTCACCAGATCCCCCGTTTCCCCCGTCTCTTCCGGTCGAACGTGTACACATGGGAACCGCAGTCGACCCCGCAATCGAATCCATCTGGCGTGCCGCCGACCGCTTCCGCGAACTCCTCGCCGAACACCGCGCCGTCCTCGATTCCGCCCGCCTCCGCTTCCCCACCCTCACCTGGTAGCGAATAGCGCCTGCAAAATGCATGCATTGCAGCTAAAATGCATGCATGGTCGCGATAACCGTCCGCAACGTCCCTGACGAAGTCCGCAACGAACTCGCCGTTCGCGCTGCCCGCTCGGGCCGCTCGCTCCAGGAATACCTCCTCGCCCACCTCGTCGAGTTCTCCTCCCAGCCCACAGTCGACGAGATCATCGCCGCTGCCCGCGAACGCGCCCGACTCAGCGGGACCCAGGTCACTGTCGAACAGATCCTCGAAGCACGTGACGCAGACCGTCGCTGACCCGCCGGTTCGCGACCAGGTCGTCATCGACGCGTCCGCTATCGTTGCGATGCTTGTCGCCGCCGCGCCGAACGGGGCGTGGGTCGCTGACGCCGTGGGAGGATACCGGCTCGCTGCTCCGACCCTCCTTCCCTATGAGGTTGCCAGCACGTTGCGGTCTCTGGTCCGGACGCTACCCCTCGATCGCGCCCTCGCGGCTCAGGCGCTCGGCGAACTCGACGGTCTCCCCATCGCATACACCCACTTCGCTCCCCTCGCCGACCGCATCTGGTCCCTCCGCGACAACCTCACCGCCTGCGACGCCGCCTACGTCTCCCTTGCCGAACTACTCCAATGCCCCCTTGTTACCCTCGATGCCCGCATCGCTGCCGCCCCCGGTCTCCAGTGCGAAGTCCGGGCTTACCCCGGCTAGCCTCACTCGTCACTCGTCACTCGTCACTCGTCCCCATCACCGGCGCCGCAACTCCGCGATCGGCTCCCCCGCCCGCGATGCACCCATCAGCTTCGCCAGCCGCCGTTCTCGCGTTTCCGCCCGCTTCGCACTCACGACGAGAAACAGCGCCGTCCGCCGGTACCACGGCGCCTGTCCCATGAAGTAGTTCCACGCCTCCTGGTCCGCCTGGAACGCCGCTTCTTCCTCCGGCGTGAGCCGCGCGTCCTCGTCCTGCTCGAACGAATACACACCCGACTTCGCTTCCGTCCGCGCCGCGAACGCTGCCGCGCCTGCCGGGCGCATCAGGCCGAGCTCTGTCAGCTTCGCGACCTTCCCAATGTTCACCTTGCTCCACGTGCTACCCTTCCGCCGCGGTGTGAACCGGATCGCCCAGCGCTCATCGTCGATTCGCTTCGCCCGCCCATCGATCCACCCGAAGCACAGCGCCTCGTCGACCGATTCCGACCACGTCGGACTCGCCCGCCCGGTGCCCTTTTTGTAGTACCCGACGTACAGCTCGCTCGCCCTCTCGTGGTTCGTCTCGAACCATTCCCGCAGCGCCCCCGGGCTTTCGAAGAACAGCGGATCCATCGCCCTCCAGCCTAGCACCACCCAAAACTTGCTACCGTGCTACCGCCCGTCCCGCAGCACCCGGATCGCCTCGTCCTGCCCCCTGAACGATTCGGGTGGCATCCCGGCGTACGTAAGGATCAACCCATCCACGCCACCCTCGGCAAACGCCCTCCGCATCTCCTCCGCCTCCGCCACGCTCTTTGGCGGCGCCGACTGGAAGTACACCGGGAACGGTCCGCTCTTCCCCATCTCCGCCCGTATCCCGCGGACGCGCGCCGCCAGCTTCCCCGCATCCTCCGGTGTTCGCGTCACGCCGATGAACCCGTCGCCGTACTTCGCCGCCCGCTTGATCCCCGCCATCGCCCCCGCCCCGAAGAAGATCGGCGGCCCACCGGGCGTCAACGGCCCGACGATCCCCGCACGCGGCACATCGAAGAACCGCCCGTTCCACGGCTCCCCAGGCTTCGTCCAGATATGCCGCATCACCTGCACCGCCTCGTTCAGCCGCCCACCGCGCGTCTCGAACGGCACCCCT
>JBPPMX010000114.1:0-6200 GCA_051306275.1 Tepidiformaceae bacterium | reverse complement strand
TGGCCTGCGCACCTACCACGCGCGACTGCTCCCGGAGTTCGGCCCCGATGGAGACGTCACCTCAGTCCTCAACGTTGCCCGCGATGTCACGGACCTCCTCGCTTCGCGTGATGCGAACGCGCGTCTCGCCGCCATCGTGGAATCGTCCGCGGATGCAGTTGTCGCAACCGGACTCGATGACTGCGTCGTTAGCTGGAACGCGGCTGCCGAACGGCTTTTCGGCTACACCGCTGCCGAGGCAATCGGTCAGCTAACCCCAATCGCGCTCCTCCCGTCCGGTGAGTCCGCGGATGCCCACGACGCCTCTGCCGGATTCGAGACCAGTATCAACGCGCGCGACGGACGGGAGGTTCCCGTCTCCGTTACACACTTCCCCATCCACAACGCGGAAGGGTCGCTCATCGGCCGCGCCGCCCTCGTACGCGATATCAGCGCCCGCAAGGCGGAGGAAGCGGCACTTCGCGAACGCGAAGAGAGCTTCCGGCTCCTCTTCTACCGGAACCCGCTCCCGATGTGGGTGATCGAACCTGGCACCACGCGCTTCCTCGAAGTGAACGACATGGCCGTCCGCACCTACGGCTATTCGCGCGAAGAGTTCCTCTCGATGACGTCGATCGATCTTCGCGACCCCGATGAACGCGAGCGGTATCTCAAGTTCCTCGCCGCTGGTGGGCAGGAACTCGAGGGCGATGTGGGCATCTGGCGGCACCGGAAGAAGGACGGCCGCCGGATCTCCGTCCAGGTGCGCGGACACACGCTCACATTCGAAGGGCTTCCGGCCCGCCTGATCATCGCCGAGGACGTAACAGAGCGACTCGCGGCCCAGAGTGCGGCGGCCCAGCTTTCCGCAATCGTCGAGTCATCGAACGACGCGATAATCTCGCGTGACCGCGACGGTCGGATTGTCAGCTGGAACCCTGCAGCCGAGCGCCTGTTCGGATACGCCGAGGCGGAGGCACTTGGCAAAGGCGGCGAACTCCTGAATCCAGCGGAAAACCCGGCCTCCGCCCGGGGCTTTCAAAGAGCCCTCAGGGGCGAGTCCTTCACCGTGAGCGGCGCCGTCCGGTACGCCAAGGATGGCCGACGCCTCGAACTCGACGTTTCCGTCTTTCCGATCTACGGGGAGGGCCCCGAAGTCGACGCCGTCGGCATCATCGCCCGCGACATGTCCGCCGAGCGCAAGGCCGAACTCGCGAGCGCGCAGCTCGCGGCCATCGTCGGGTCGTCGAACGACGCCGTTGTCTCGCGTGACCTGGACGGGGCGGTCATCAGCTGGAACCCTGCCGCCGAGCGCATCTATGGCTACACAGCCGAAGAAGCGATAGGCCGGGGTCCGGACTTTCTCGCGCCCCCGGGCCGCATCGAGGAGATCCAGCGGCGCATCTCCGAGACCGCTGCCGGTGGGCCCGCGTCAACATATGAGGCCATTCGCTGGACCAAGGATGGGCGCGAGATCGTCCTCTCGATGTCCCTGTTCCCGGTTCGCTCGGATGCTGGCGAGGTCATCGCGGTCGCCGCCATCTCGCGCGATATCACCGCGGAGCGGGAGGCCGAGCGCGAGATGGCTCGACTCGCCGCGCTCGTCGCTTCGTCTGAGGACGCTATTGTCAGCGTCGACCTCAATGGGCACTTTGTGACCTGGAACAACGCTGCAGAACGCCTCTTTGGATACACCGCCGAAGAGGCACTCGGTCGGCCATCGGATCTCCTCCAGAATCCCCCCGAACTCGAAGTTGAGCGCCAGTCGATCCGAGCCAGCCTGGAGGCGGGACGGTCCGTCGTAGGCGTCGAAACGTTCCGAGTCCGCAAGGACGGCAGCCGCGTTGAAGTCTCTGCTTCCTATTTCCCGATTCGGGATGCAGCGGGGGAGGTCATCGGGTTGGCGAACGTCACGCAGGACATCACCGAACGGAAGGCCACCGAGCGGACACTCGCTCACCTTGCCTCCATCGTCAACGCGACCGACGACGCGATCACGACCGTGGACCTCGATCGGCGCTACACAAGCTGGAATCGCGGGGCTGAACGGCTCTTTGGCTATACCGAGTCGGAAGTACTCGGACTTGGGGCAGGCCTGCTCTATCCGCCCGAGATGGACGTCGATGCAGAGCGCGCGATCGTCTGGAATGCGCTGAACGCTGGTGGCACCGTCCGGGATGTGGAGAGCGTCCGGCGCAGGAAAGACGGTTCCCTCGTCGATGTCGCCGTCTCCTATTTCCCGATTGCGGATGGCGCCGGGAGGGTGATCGGCTTCGCCAACATCTCGCGTGACATCACGGACCGGAAGGCTGCCGCCGAAGCTCTCCGCACGAGCCATGAGCGGTACGAGTTTGCGACCCGCGCAACCAACGATGCGATCTGGGACTGGGATCTCCCGACAGATGCGCTCCATTGGAGTGCCCAGTTCTCCGAACTCTTCGGATATCCGCCTGGTGCGATCGTGCCCACGATCCAGTTCTGGGAGGGACTTATCCACCCCGCTGACCGGGAGAGGGTCGTCTCGTCCCTGAACAACGCGGTCGCCGGTACCGAGGAACATTGGCAGGCGGAGTACCCGCTGCTCCGCGCGGACGGTTCCTACGCCCGGGTCGCCGATCGCGGCTACATCCAGCGCGATGCGGCCGGCACAGCCACCCGTATGATCGGCGCGATCGCAGACGTCACCGAACGCACGCTGGCTGCCGAAGCGCTGGTCGCGAGCGAGGCCCGCCTCCGCGCCGTTATCGATACCGCGCCCGCCGCCGTCTGGGCCTGGGATGCGGACGGCGTCTTCTTCGTCAACCGGGCGCTCATCGAGATGACCGGATACACCGAAGCTGAACTCATGGCCCCCGGCTTCCTCCAGGGCCTCGTCCATCCTCTGGATCAGGACGCCGTAACCGAGGATCGCATCGCTTACCAGGATGGCTCCCCGCGTCCATCGGACCTTGCCGAGTTCCGCTATGTGCGTGCGAGCGGCGAGGTCCGTGCGCTCCGCATGATGGCAAGCCCGCTGGACTTCGATTGGCGCCCGGGATTCCTCTCCGTTGCCTACGACATCACCGAAGAACGAGCTGCGCGCGAGGCGTTGGAAGAGAGCGAAGCCCGCTTCCGCGCCGTTATCGAAGCCGTGCCAGCAGGCGTGTGGGCGTGGGACGAATCCGGCATCTTCTTCGTCAATGACGCAATGTCCCGGATCATGGGGTATCCGCGAGAACGGCTCTTCGAACCCGATTTCATGCCCGGACTCCTCTACGAAGACGACCGGGCACTCCTCGGCGAACACGTCAGCGCCTGGGCACGGCGCGATCCGCACGCCGCCTGGAACCTCGAGCACCGCTTCGTCCGCGGCGATGGCGAGGTTCGCTGGCTTCGCCTCACTGCGACTCCTGTCACCATCGCCGGGCGCGATGGCACCCTCGCTGCCGCGTTCGATATCACGGAAGAACGGCAGGCACAGGAAGCCGTCGTCGCAAGCGAAGCCCGGTTCCGTTCCGTTATCGAAACCGTCAGCGCCGGCGTTTGGATCTGGGACGGCACGACGATTACCTTCGTCAACCAGGCGTTGTGCGACATCACCGGCTACACCGCCGCCGAACTCACCGCGCCGAACTTCTTCAACACTCTCCTCCACCCCGATGACCGCAGAGCGATCTTCGAACGCGGGCTCGCGCGGCTCCGCGGCGAAGAGGTCGAAGGCCGCTACGAAGGGCACATCGTCACAAAGGGGGGGGAACTCCGCACGATTGACATCAGCGCGACGGCCATCCAGTTCGATGGCTCGCCCGCCTCCCTCGTCACCGTTTTCGATGTCACGGACAACCGTCGTATGCAGGAGGCACTCCGCGAGAGCGAAGCTCGCTTCCGCGCGGTCCTCGAAACGGTCGCAACCGGCATCTGGATCTGGGATGGCGCCAGCATGTCCTACGTGAACGACGCGCTCGTCCGGATCACCGGATTCCCGCGCGAACAACTGATGGACGGCCACACGTTCGATTCCGTCGTCGTCCACCCCGACGACCGAGCCATGATCCGCCAGCGTGGGAACGCCCGGATCCGCGGTGAGGACGTCCCGAAGACGTACGAGCTCCGCGTGGTTCGCCCCGGTGGCGAAGTCCGCCACCTTGAGATCACCGCGACCCTGATCGATCTGGGCGGGCGACCCGTTTCCCTTGCTTCCGCGGTCGACCTCACGGACCGCCACCTCGCCGAAGAGGAGCGCCGCCGCTTCGACCAGCAGGTCCAGCACGCCCAGAAACTCGAAAGCCTGGGCATCCTCGCCGGTGGCATCGCGCATGACTTCAACAACCTGCTCGTGGGCGTGCTGGGGAACGCCGGACTGGCGCTGATGGAGCTGCCCCCGGATTCGCCCGCGCGCCGCACGATCACGGATATCGAAACGGCCGCCAAGCGCGCCGCAGACCTCACCCGCCAGATGCTCGCCTACTCCGGCAAGGGCCAATTCGTCGTCGAAACGGTCGACCTCTCCAACGTCGTGCGGGAGATGGCCGCGCTGCTCGAAGTCTCGATCTCCAAGCGCGTTACCGTCCGCTACGACTTCCCCGCCGGGCTTCCGCACATCGAAGCCGACGCGACGCAGCTCCGCCAGGTCATCATGAACCTCCTCACGAACGCGTCGGACGCGATCGGCGACGGGGATGGACTGATCACCGTGCGCACCGGAACGTTCTTCGCCGATCGCGCGTATCTCGCCGAAACGTACCTGGACAACGAGCTGCCAGAAGGCACCTACGTCTCGCTCGAAGTCTCAGATACTGGCTCCGGCATGGACCCCGAGACTCGGGCCCGCATCTTCGACCCCTTCTTCTCGACCAAGTTCACCGGTCGGGGACTCGGTCTTGCGGCAGTCCTCGGGATCATCCGGGGGCATCGGGGCGCGATCAAGGTCTACAGCGAACCGGGCCGTGGAACGACCTTCCGAGTGCTCTTCCCACCAGCCGAGTCCGCCGGTCCAGCGCCGTCCGCACCCGCCGAAGCAACCAGGCTCTGGAGCGATGGCGGCACGATCCTGATCGTCGACGACGACTATGCGGTCCGCTCGGTCACCGCCCGGATGCTCGAGCTGGCTGGATTCTCGACCATCATCGCGGAGGACGGGAACCGCGCGCTCGAACTCTTCGACCTGCACAAAGAGAGCATCGACCTCGTGCTCCTGGACCTCACGATGCCAGGCATGGACGGCGAACAGACCTTCCGCGCCCTCCGCCTGAGGCAGCCGAGCATCCGCGTCGTCCTCACGAGCGGCTACAGCGAGCAGGACGCTACGAACCGGTTCGTTGGCGAAGGCCTGGCCGGGTTCCTGCAGAAGCCCTTCCGCCACCAGGATCTGATCGACACGCTCCGCGAAGTACTCGAAGCCTAACTCGCCTCCGAATCGTCCCCTTCGGCGGTTGCGGTCGCGGTCGGTGTGGGGATTGGCGTCGGAGTCTCGGTCGGCATGCTCCGTGGCAGTTCGAACGTCGGAGTCGGAGTCGCCGTCGGTTCGGGCATCGAGTTCGGTGTCGCAGTCGCGTCCGCACATGGTGTCTGTGCTGGCGATGGCGTCCCGGTGCTCTCCGGAGTCGCTGTTGGAGAGGGCTGATTTCTGCCGAAGAGGGCCTTGATTCTGAATCTGACATCGACATAAAACAAGCAACCTATCGACGTTACGAATCTTCGTAAGAATTCTGTTTACGGCTCCTCATCCGGGCGCAATCCACCCCCGTGGTCCGCAGCTTCCCCGCGTACAATGGCGCCATGCTCGATATCACCCGAAGGCTCCTCGCCGCTGCTGAAGGCGGTGCACCAGTCCTCCTCGCATCGCTCCTGGAGCCCGGCCCAACCTCCCTCACCCCCGGCGCTCGCCTCCTCGTCGAAGCCGACGGCACACGCCTTGGCTCGCTCGGCGATCCGGCACTCGATGATCTCATCGCTACTCGGGCTCCGGAGGCCTTCGCCGAGCACCTGACTGCTACCCTCTATGTCTCCCCGCACGGACTATCGGACCGCACAGTCGCTGGCGCGCCAAGCATCTATGTCGAAGTGGTTGAGGCGAAACCGGTCTTCCTCGTGGTCGGCGCGGGCCACGTCGGCAAGGCGATCTGCAAACTCGCCGACTTCCTCGACTTCCACGTCGCCGTCGTCGATGACCGCGAAGACTTCGCGAACTCCGAGCACATCCCCGAAGCCGACGAGGTCATCTGCGACGACTTCGAGGAGGC
>JBPPMX010000113.1:0-8966 GCA_051306275.1 Tepidiformaceae bacterium | reverse complement strand
CAGGTGAGTATCCCCGCGAACGGGAGCACATCCGTGAACCTGGATGTGCCGCCGATCGACGAGCAGAAGAGCGCCAGGGTGACCGTCGACCCGGATGACGCGATCGATGAGGGGGCTGAGGACAACAACTCCGTGACGTTTACCGTGAACCCGCTCGAGGAAGAGCCGAACATCGTGATCGGGACGGTCGCGGTGGGCGGTGGGAGTCTGACGGTGACGGTGCTCAACAACGGTGGTGACATGGACTCGAGCGTAGTTACCGTCCGGTTCTCGGTGACCGACGGCGGCCAGACGACAACGGCGGAGACTTCGGGGACGGTCGCGCTGGCGAAGAACCAGGAACAGACGTTCACGATCGCGAACGCGCCAAGTGGTACCGGGGTCGTGACGGTGCTGGTTGACGGGGTACAGGTGGCTTCGACGAACGCGAGCGTGCCCTAGGCCGACGTAACGCGGCGACCGACGTTCAGGTTCGTACGAGGGACGCGCGGGGCGATGGGATAGGGGGCGCGACCGGATAGCATGAGGCTGTGGACGCTGTCGAAGAGATCAAGCGCCGGATAGATACGGCGGAGTACATCGGCCGGGTGGTCCGGCTGCAGAAGTCCGGCCGAAACTTCCGTGGGCTCTGCCCCTTTCATGGCGAGAAGACACCGTCGTTCTACGTGTTCCCGGACCGGGGAACGTGGCGGTGCTTCGGGAGCTGCGGCGAGGGCGGTGACCTGTTCTCGTTCGTGCAGAAGCGGGAGAGTATCGACTTCCGGACAGCGATACGCACGCTGGCGGAGGAGGCGGGGGTCCAGCTCTCGGCGGAGGCAGCGCAGAAGCGGGGACGGTTCGAACAGCTTTCGGCAATCATGTCGGCGGCGGTGGACTACTACCAGCGGCAGCTGCAGGAGGATGGCGGGCAGGCGGCGCGCGAGTACCTCTCGGCGAAGCGGGGATTGAGCGATGAGACAATCGAAGCCTTTCGGATTGGGTGGGCGCCGGATGACTGGCGCGGGCTGCACGACTACCTGACCGCGCGCGGATATGCAGAGCGGGACATCACGGCAACCGGCCTGCTGGTCGAGAGCGAATCGGGCGGCGCGCCATACGACCGGTTCCGTGGGCGGGTGATCATCCCGATCGCAGACGAGCGGGGGCAGTTCGTGGGGATGGGCGGTCGTGGGTTGCATGGGGAGGAGCCGAAGTACCTGAACACGCCGCAGTCGGAGTTGTTCGACAAGGGCCGGACGATGTACGGACTACATCTCGCGACGGCCGCGATTAAGGAGAGCGGGGTGGCGGTGGTGGTCGAGGGGTACATGGACGTGATCGGGCCACACCAGGCGGGGTTCCGGAACGTGGTAGCGACGATGGGGACATCGCTGACGACGAACCACGCGGCGCTGCTGAAACGGCTGGCGAAGCGGGTGGTGCTGGCGATGGACCCGGACGCGGCGGGGCTGGCGGCGGCGGAACGGGCGGGGTCGCTGTTCATCGCCTCGGGGACGGTGGAGGGGCTGGCGCGGTCTGTGCGGACGGCGGACTCGCTGACGACGGAGCACGAACTGGAGATACGGGTTGCACCACTGCCAGCCGGAAAGGACCCTGATGAGATAGCGCGGGACGACCCGGAGGGCTGGGGCGAGGCGATCGCCGGGGCAGCACCGTACACGGAGTTCCTGCTGAAACGGGCGATGGGGGAGGGCCGGCCGGATTCGGCGGTCGAGGCACGGCGGCTGGTCGACCGGCTTCGTCCAATCCTGCTGGCGGTAAGCGACCCGGTTGAGCGCTCAACGTACATCCAGCGGGTTGCGCGGCACCTCGGGGTGGAGGAAGGCGCGGTGACCGAGCGGATGCGCCAGGGCATGCCATCGGCGCGCTCGCGGCCACAGCGGCCGTTCGAACCGCGCGGGCCGCGAGCGACGCGAGAAGAGACGTTGCTCGCGATCGTGTTGCGGCATCCGCATCTGCGTCATGAGGTGCGTAACCTCCCGCTCGACCTGTTCACGGAGTCGCTCGACCGGGAGCTGTTCCGGCGATGGGTGACTGGCGAGGAGTTCGTGGGGAATGCCGACGAGGATCCGGTGATCGCGCACGCACGGCGGCTGGAGGGGCTGCGGTTGCCGCCACTAGTCGGAGAGAACGGGGCGAAGGCTGTGCAGCAGGTAGTGCGGGATGTCCTACGTGACCGGCTGATGCAGCGGCAGGTCGCGGTGACGGAGGAGCTTGCCGAGGCTGAGCGGAGCCTGGGGGCGAACCGGGTGGCAGAGGTCGGGAACCAGGTCTGGCGTGGCGGAATGCCCTCGGACGAGGCGTACGGGGTGGCTGAGACGGTGATCGAGGAGTTGGAGCTGGGGCTGAGCCTGCATCGGAAGGAAGCGCCGCTTTAACCGGAGGCGTTGCTACACTGATTGGCACATGTTCGAATCACTGACCGACAAGCTACAGGGCGCTTTCAAGAAGTTTGGAAGCAAGGGGATCGTCACCGAGGAGGACCTCGATATTGCTTTGCGCGAGGTCCGGCTGGCGATGCTCGAAGCGGATGTGAACTTCAAGGTCGTGCGTGAGTTCACAACGCGGGTGAAGGAGAAGGCGCTCGGCTCGCAGGTGCTGCGAAGTCTGACGCCTGCTCAGCAGGTCATCGACATCGTCCACCAGGAGCTGATCGACATCCTCGGTGGGGAGGCGCCGAAGCTGGCGACGTCCGCGCGGCCGCCGACAGTGATCATGCTGGTTGGGCTGCAGGGTTCGGGCAAGACGACGAGCATCGCGAAGCTCGCGAACCTGCTGAAGAAGCAGGGGCAGCGCCCGCTGGTGGTGGCGTGTGATGTGTATCGGCCGGCGGCGGTGGATCAGCTAGTGACGCTGGCAAGACAGCTGGACGTGCCCGTCCACGAGGAGGGCACGAGCGCGACACCAGCGGTAATCGCGGCGAACGGGCTGGAGAAAGCGCGGCGGATGAACTGCACGCACGTCCTCGTCGACACGGCAGGGCGGCTGCACATCGACGAAGCGATGATGGGTGAGGTGGCGGAGCTGCGGAGGCAGCTGGAGCCTGCCGAGGTGCTATTCGTCGCGGACGCGATGGCGGGGCAGGACGCGGTTACGGCGGCGAAGGAGTTCCACGACCAGGTTGGAACGACCGGGCTAATCCTGACGAAGATGGACGGCGATGCCCGCGGTGGCGCTGCCCTGAGCATCCGGCAGGTGACCGGGGTGCCGGTGAAGTTCATCGGGATGGGGGAGAAGGCGGACGCGCTGGAGCCGTTCTACCCGGATCGGCTGGCGGGGCGAATCCTTGGGATGGGCGACATGCTTTCGCTCATCGAGAAGGCCAAGGAGACGATGGGGGATGAGGACACCAGCAAGTTCGGCGACAAGCTGAAGAAGGGGACGTTCGACCTGCAGGACTTTGTGGAGCAGATGCAGCGGGTGCGGAACATGGGGCCGTTGGGCCAGCTCGTGCAGATGCTGCCGGGGTTCAACAAGATCAAGATGCAGCTCGATGTCGACAACGTGGACGACCGCTTCTTCAACCAGGCGGAGGCGATCGTGTTCTCGATGACACCGTGGGAACGGCGTCACCCGGAGAAGATCGACGGGAAACGGCGGAAGCGGATTGCACGAGGGAGCGGGACGGACGCTTCGCAGGTGAACCAGCTGCTTAAGCAGTTCTTCGAGGCGCGGAAGCTCGCGAAGTCGCTGAGCTCCGGGAAGTTTCCGATGTTGCCGGGGATGCGCTAGGACGGAGCGCATTCCGAAAAGCTGATGTAGCATTGCTGGTTACGACATGATTTTGAGCGGGGCAGCGTTCGTGCGCCCCGAGGAAAGGTCCAGGATGCTCCGAATTCGCCTCCGCCGCATCGGCAAGAAGCGGCAGCCGTACTACCGCGTGGTCGTGGCCAACCAGCAGGCCAAGCGCGATGGTGCGTTCCTCGAGACGCTGGGTTCGTACGACCCGCACTCGAACCCCCCGGTAATCGACCTGAACGAAGAGAAGGCGCGCGAGTGGATCAGCAAGGGCGCACAGCCTTCGGAAGCGGCTGAGAAGCTCCTCCGCCGCATTGGCGTGCTTGGCCCGCTGGTTCCCGCAAAGCTCGGCGCAAAGACGGCGAAGCGTGAGGCAGTGAGGATCGCGGCTCGAACAAAGGCACCGGTCGCGGCCGCACCAGCGCCTGCGCCCGCAGCTGCGGTGGCCGAGGCCGCACCCGTCGCTGAAGCCGAACCTCAGGTCGCTGAGGCCACGGTGGCTGAAGCCGAGCCAGAGGTGGTAGCGGAGGCTCCGGCATCTGAAGCCGAGCCAGAGGCTGTCGCTGAGGCGCCCGCCGCAGACGAGGAAGCGAAAGCGTGACGAGCCGGACGGCGGACATCATCGAGTACATCGCGAAGGCCGTTGTGGACGACGCGGAGGCGGTCCGTGTCCAGGAGACGCGAGATGGCGACCGGGTGGTTGTGCGCCTTGACGTCGGGGATGAGGACTGGGGCAAAGTGATCGGCAAGGGTGGCCGGATTGCCTCGGCGATGCGATCGATGCTCAAGGTAGCGGCCGTGAAGGATGACGTGCGGGCGAACCTGGAGATCGGGGACTGAGCGAGCCCGCTCCCGCAAGGCGGCGTATGCCGCGAACACCCCCTGATCCCGTCGTTCAAGAGCCGCGCGAGGGCTTTACCGCGCTAGGGCGGGTACTCCGTACGCATGGCGTCCGGGGTGAACTGCGGGTTCAGCCGTTCCAGCACGGCGCGCCAAACCTGCAGCGTGGGCGGCGGATCTGGGTGGCGGAAGCGCAATACACGATCACCGCAGCGCGACCGGATCGCGAGGCCTGGCTATTGACGTTCGATCGGATCAGGAATCGCGAGGAAGCGGAGGCGCTGCGGGGCGGGCTTATCGAGGCGCCGGACGCGAGCGTACTCCGGGCTGACGACGAGTCGTACTTTGTGCACGAGATCATCGGGCTCGAGGTGGTGACGGATGCGGGACTACGGATCGGGCGGATCGTAGATGTGCTGCAGCCGGGGGCGAACGACGTGTACGTCGTGGAAGGGCCGTACGGCGAGGTCCTGATCCCCGCGATCGGCGATGTTGTGCAGCGGATCGACGTGTCCGCGGGCGAGGTGCACATTACACCTCTGGACGGGCTGTTAGACGTTCCGCAATAAGCTATTGAAACCCTCTATAGCGATTAGCTAGACTGCACGACGTTCGGCGAAATTCTACCGCCGTTCGGCAGCAAGCAATGAGAGGGGACTTACTTCATGTCGAAGGCTGAAGCGCTCCAGCTGGTAGGTGACTGTGTGCACCACTGGGTACTGGATCCTCCGAGGGGCGAACTGACGCCGGGACGTTGTAAGAAGTGCGGCAAGGAGCGGGAGTTTACGGGCGAGACGAGCTATCGCATCGGAAGAGGCTCATCGCACCGGTCCTGAGCTTCGCGGTTTGACGCTGTCGGAGGCCGATCCCTAGCATGGGGAGCGGCCTTCGTGCTTGTGGGGACATAGCTCAGTTGGGAGAGCGCAGCAATCGCACTGCTGAGGTCGGGGGTTCGAGCCCCCCTGTCTCCACCAACCATCCTGTTGCGAGGGATGGGTCGTCTATCAGCCCTTGATTTCCATAGCGCCGAACATGGGCCAGTGCTACGATTGGCCGCGCCGCCGCGCACCCAACACGACCCGGCCCTTGACGATGCGGCCGGGTTTTTCGCGGCAGAACTGACAGCGGTTGCGGGCCGAGCGCGCGACCCACGAGGGGATGTATGCCAGAACAACTGACCGCGGAACAGAAGCTCGAGCAACTGGTAACGATGAAGGCGGCCGCCGCCCTTGGTGGTGGCACGAAGCGGATCGAGGCGCAGCACGCGCGGGGCAAGCTGACGGCGCGAGAGCGCATCGAACTGCTTCTCGACCCGGGCTCGTTCGACGAGCTGGACACGCTGATGCGCCCCCGTGGCGCGAGCGTCAGCGGTGACGCACCAGCCGGCGAGGCGGTAGTGACGGGCTGGGGCAAGGTCGACGGACGCCCGGTGTACGTTTTCTCGTTCGACTTCACGATGCTTGGCGGTTCGCTGAGCGAGGCCGTGGCGGAGAAGATCCTGAAGGTGATGGACCTCGGGATGATGACGGGAGCGCCGATCATCGGTATCCAGGACTCGGGCGGGGCGCGCATCCAGGACGGGCCGGAGAGCCTGCGCGGGTTTGGTGAGATTTTCACGATGAACACGCTGGCATCGGGCGTGGTGCCGCAGATCAGCGTCATCATGGGGCCTTGCGCCGGTGGGGCGGTCTACAGCCCGGCGATCACGGACTTCATTTTCATGACCGAGGGCACGGGCCAGATGTACATCACCGGTCCGGACGTCATCCGCGCGGTCACGGGCGAAGAGGTTACGCACGAAGAGCTCGGCGGCGCTGATGCGCATGCGACGCGTTCAGGCGTGGCGCACTTCGCGATCGCCGGTGAGGAAGAGACGCTTGCGGAGGTCCGCCGGCTGCTCTCGTTCCTGCCTTCGAACAACACCGAGGACCCGCCGTACACGCCTTCAGGCGATGACATCGAGCGGGCCGAGGACGAGCTCCTGACGATCGTCCCGGCAGAGCCGAACCGGCCGTACGACGTTCGTGAGGTGATCTTCCGGATCGTCGACGACGGCGATTTCATGGAGATCCACGAGCTATACGCGCAGAACGTCGTGGTCGGGTTCGCGCGAATGGGCGGGAAGCCGGTGGGCTTCGTTGCCAACCAGCCGATGCACATGGCGGGGTCGCTGGACATCGCGGCGAGCCGGAAAGCCGCGCGATTCGTGCGGACGTGCGACTGCTTCAACATCCCGATCATTACGCTGGTGGACGTGCCCGGGTATCTGCCGGGCGTCACGCAGGAGTACGGCGGCATCATCACGCACGGGGCGAAGCTGCTGTATGCCTACAGCGAAGCGACGGTGCCGAAAATCGCGGTGATCATGCGGAAGGCGTACGGCGGTGCGTATCTGGTTATGTCCAGCAAGCACCTCCGTGGCGACATCAACCTCGCATGGCCAACGGCGGAGATCGCGGTGACCGGCCCGGACGGAGCGGTGAATATCGTCTACCGCGAAGAGCTGCAGCAATCGGCGGACCCCGAAGCACGGCGCCGCGAACTGATCGAGGAGTACCGCGAGAAGTTCGGGAACCCGTACATCCCGGCGGGGCGCGGGTTCCTGGACGACGTGATCGACCCACGGCAGACTCGAGCGCGAATCATCCGGTCGCTCGACATGCTTGCGAACAAGGCGGACCGAAACCCGCCGAAGAAGCACGGGAACATCCCGCTCTAAAGGCGGGGCCCCCGGCAAATCCACGTGGCCCGCGAGTGATCGCGGGCTTCGTTGTTTTTGGGGGGTGTCTCGTACACTGGCTGGGCATGGAATTGCCGCTGTTCCCGCTGCGATCGGTGCTGTTCCCGGGGCAGGAGCTACCGCTCCGGGTGTTCGAGGATCGGTATCGCCAGATGACGCGGGAGCTCTTGAACGCGGACAGGCGATTCGGCGTCCTCCTGATCCGCGAGGGCAGCGAAGTCGGGGGCGGCGCGGTGCCGTTCGACGTTGGGACGATCGCGGAGATCACCGAGTGGGAGGAGCTGGCGAACGGCCAGTACATCCTGACAACGCGCGGGACGCAGCGCTTCAGGCTCAGGGACTGGTTGCCACCACGACCGTACCCGTACGGGGAGATTGAGCTGCTGGACGACGAGGCGGTCGACCATGATAGCGTCCTGCTGAAGAAGAGCCTGGAGACCGTGCGGACAACGTTTCCCGTGTACTTCCGGCTGGCGTTGTCACTCTCCGGACAGTGGGCGAAGGGACTCCGACTGCCACGAGATCCGCACGAGCTGGTGAACTTCGTGGCGCCGTGGCTGCAGGTGGAGGAGGAGGTGAAGCAGCGGCTGTTGGAGGTCGAGGGAGCGCCCGAGCGGGTGGCGTACCTGGCAGAGGTGGTAGACGACCTGTTGATTCGGACGCGAGAGCAGGCTGCGGACCACAGGCGTCAGAAGTTCGCTGGGCTGGGGGCTGCGAACTAGGCGAGCCGGGGTACCCGGGCGGTCAGTTCGCGAAGGAAGGTGGCTTCGAAGCGGGACCACGGGTACTGCTCGGCGAGAGCGCGGGCGGCACGGCCCATGCGCAGCCGGAGGTCGGCATCGTTTGCGAGGAGTGTGAGTTTCTCGGCGATCGCGTCGGCGTCGAACGTTGGGACGAAGAAGCCCTCCACGCCGTCAGTGATTACGCCTTCATAGCCGGTGTTCGGCGTGACGATGACGGGGAGGCCGGAGGCCATGGCTTCGAGGACGACGCGGACCATGCCTTCGGCGAAGCTGGTTAGGACGAAGACATCGGCCTGCTGGTAGTGACGGACGACCTCGCTGTGGGGGACTTCGCCCGTGAAGGTTGCGACAGGGGCAAGCCGGCGCTGAAGCTCGCGCGCTGACACGAGGACGTAGCCTACGACGGTGAAGCGGTTTACGGCGTCCGGCGCGCGTTCGACGGCCTCGCCGATCCAGCGGAGTCCCTTCCGGTAGCCGATGCTGCCGACGTAGATGACGTTGAGCTTGCGCGCACCGCCGGGGCGTTCGGACGGAGTGAAGGCTTCGAGATCGACCGCCTGCGGAAGGTAGAAGACGTTCTCGGGGTCGACGCCGCGCTCGATGACTGCAGACTGGATTCGGCGGGATTCAGCGATGACGACGTCGGCGAGTTCGAGTTCGCGGTTCTTAGCGGCATAGCGGGCGGGTGGGGCGACCTCAGCCTGGATGTCGGCGGCCTCGAGATCGGTGCGCGCGAGTGCGATCTCGCGTTCGAAGCCTTCCATAGCGTCCCAAGCGTGATTGTTGACGTTGAGGAACGTGGTGGCACCGACGCGCCGTGCGGCTTCCATCGATTCGGTGCAGTGCGCCGTAATGCCAACGAAAGCCGACGGGCGCATGCGCTCGACCCGCCTCGCGACGGCGTT
>JBPPMX010000112.1:0-8756 GCA_051306275.1 Tepidiformaceae bacterium | reverse complement strand
AGGGGGGGTTGGCGTGTTCGTCGGCGGGGGGGTCGGCGTGCCTGTTGGAGCTGGGGTGCCTGTCTTGCCGGGATCCGATTCAGTCGTGGCTGCCACATCAGCCGAGCCAGCCGTCGTGGTCTTGCGGGTGGACCAAACGAGCGGCCCGCTGGAAAGCGGGGTCCCCGGCGCGATCTTGAAGTCGAGGTACCTTTCCGGGTTTACGCGGGCGCCCTGGTACATGATCTCGAAGTGCAGGTGCTCGCCTGTCGAAAAGCCCGTGTTCCCTGTGGTTCCAAGTACCGACTCGCCGCCGGTCACGGCCTGTCCGACCGTCACGTAGATTGCGCTCATGTGTCCGTAGAGGGTGCTCCACTCTTCGCCGCAGTCGACGATGACGTGATAGCCGTAGGAAGCTGAGTAGCCGGTCTTCGCCACTGTGCCTTCGCAGGACGAGTAGATCGGCGAACGGGAATAGCCGTACACGTCCAGATCGATCCCGCCGTGAACCCAGCCGGGACCGCGGTAGGCGCCATAGCGATCTGTCACGTGCCGCCAGGCCGTGAGTGGCATCACGAAGCGAGCCTTCTGGGCGGGGGCGCTCGCTTGGGTCTCCACGGGGACATCCGCCTCGGCGATGCCACCCTCGGGGGCCGCGTCTTCGACTTCAATCAGTAGCCGGTCGTAGCCGTAGGCCCGCTCGACCCGGACGAAGTCGTCGGGAACCTCCGCGACGTGGGGTTCGAGAGAAGACTCAAGGCCGAGGTCACCCCAACTCCCGTGGGCTTCCGGGACGAGCGCGAGAAACCCCAGGCCGAGTCCGGCTGCCCCCGCGAGAGCACCAATAACGGCCGACGGCTGGGCGAAGGGCCGGAGCGCGGTCGTGGCGACTGCGCCGCCGGTGCGCCGGGCTCGCGCCATGGCCCATGTGAGCGGGCGGAGGGCGAAGTTGAAGCGTGTACGTCCCATGTACACGGAGAATCGACTGCGAAGGGCTTCACGCTTAGCCCGGGGAGATCCCTACTTCGAAGCTGCGAAACCCTGCTGTCGCCGGGCGTCCGCCTTCCTGTCACCGGTCAGGCGAGGGTCAGCGCATCCTCGGGCATTCCGCGCAGGGAGAACGGGCCAGCGTGCTCCACGCGGACATCCACCATCGAACCCACACGAGCGGGCGCATCAATATGGACGAGCTTGCCGGTGCGCGTCCGCCCGAAGGGCTGCCCATCGCGCGCTCCTTCGACAAGGACGGCCTGGACTGTGCCGGCGTAACCGTTGTTGATCTGCTGTGAGATGCGGTGCTCGATCTCCTCGATGCGGTGCAGCCGGGCGCTTTTCACATCGGCGGGCACATCGTCTTCCATCTTGCGGAAGGCAATGGTGCCCGGCCGCGGCGAATACGCGGCGACGTGCACTTTGTCGAACCGGAGCGTCTCCAGGAGGTCGCACGTGGCCTCGAAGTCGGCTTCGGTCTCACCCGGATACCCGACGATGACGTCGGTCGTGATCCCAGCGGCGGGCATGAGCTCGCGGACTTCAGTCACCTTCGCGACGTACTCCGCCCGCGTGTAACCGCGTCGCATGGAATCGAGGACTGCGTCGCTGCCAGCCTGGAAGGGGAGGCTGAAGCACTCCATCACCTTTGGCAGATCGGCTACGGCTTCGAGGATCCGATGGGTCATGTCCTTCGGGTACGAGGTCAAGAAACGGATGCGCTCGAGGCGTTCGATTGCGGAGAGGGCACGCATGAGGTCGCCGAGGTCCGGCTGTTCGGCGAGGTCATGCCCGTACGCCTCGACTGTCTGGCCGAGGAGGGTCACTTCGCGCACGCCGTTCGCGGCGAGGTAGGCGACTTCGCGGACGACCTCGTCCATCGGGCGGCTCTTTTCGCGCCCGCGGCGGTAGGGGACGATGCAATAGGTGCAGAACTTGTTGCATCCGTGGACTACGGGTACGTAGGCCGTCGGGCCTTCAGGGATGGCGTAGGTGGAGGGCCAGAACTCGCCGCCGAGGTCTTCTGGCGGGCCTTCGAGCAGCTCCATGATCGGTGCGAAGTCCTGCGGACGG
Organism: Tepidiformaceae bacterium; assembly: GCA_051306275.1. Lineage (GTDB taxonomy): Bacteria > Chloroflexota > Dehalococcoidia > Tepidiformales > Tepidiformaceae > JBPPMX01. The sequence continues at coordinate 6,713 of JBPPMX010000112.1, read as the reverse complement.
GCGAACACGTCGACCTGTGGGAAGCGCCGTTCGAGGTCATCGGTCTTGAGGCCGACCATGCAGCCCATCAGTGCGACCTTGAGTTCGGGCCGTTCCTGCTTCAACTGGCGCACGCGGCCGAGCTTCGAATAGGCGCGATCCTCCGCATGCTGGCGGACGCTGCAGGTGTTAAGCACGACGATGTCCGCGCGCTCGATCCGGTCGACTGCCTTCATCCCGAGGCGATCGAAGCCGGCGGCCAGCTTTTCGCTGTCTGCCCGGTTCATCTGGCAGCCAACGGTCCACAGGTAGTAGCGCGAAGTTGGGCTTGCGGTGTTCATTCGTCGCTTCCAGGCCGCGCCAGGCGGCCACGTTCACCGGGGGCAGTTGTGGCGGAGGGGGAGGGATTCGAACCCTCGACCGACTTACGCCGGAACCCGCTTAGCAGGCGGGCGCACTAGGCCACTATGCGACCCCTCCGGAGATGCCCAGTGTAGGACAGCATCGCGTTTTACGCCTCAGATTGCCGCGACGAGGGCAGGGAGCGCGGTCCCGAGCGGGTCGCGGATGATGGCGTGCGCCACGTGGTCGTAGGGCGTCTCCTCGGCGTTCATAATCACGAGCCGCGCCTCCACACGAAGGGCGATCGCCGGGAGACTCGCCACGGGATAGACGGCGAGTGAGGTCCCGAGGGCGAAGAAGAGGTCGCAGGCGGCCGCTGCCCGCTCAGCCCGCGCGAGGTCAGCCGGGACGAGGTTCTGCCCGAACGAGATGGTCGCCGACTTCAGCACGCCGCCACATGTCCGGCAGGGCGGGTCGTCCTCGCCTGCCCGGACGCGGTCCAGAACGCGATCAATCGGCCCGCGGTCGTCGCAGTTCATGCACATGAACTCGCGGACGTTCCCGTGGATCTCGACGATCCGGGAGGGGTCGGAGCCCGCGCGGTGGTGGAGGCCGTCGATGTTCTGCGTGACGAGCATGCTGAGGGCAGCTTTTCGCTCCAGCTCTGCGAGGGCAAGGTGGCCGGCGTTCGGCTGCGCGGAATCCATTGGGCTTGAGAGACGGTTCTGCCAGGAGCGAGTACGCGCGTCGGGATGGGCCATGTAGTGCTGGAGCGTCGCCGCCCGCTCCGCCTCGGGGTTCTTCGTCCAGACTCCCTGCGGCCCACGGAAGTCGGGGATTCCGGACTCGGTGGAAATCCCCGCGCCGGTCATGACCACGATCGAACGCGCATCGCGCGCCCAGGCTCCGATCTCGGACAGCAGCCGATCATCCACGGTCGATCCCTCCTCCGACTCCATCGATCTACCGGAACGCCCGCCCGCGCGCCACTACGTGATTCCCCGTTCACCGGCCACCGCTACACTCACGGTGTGGCCGTCGCCGTCGTCGTCGTCATCTTCACTGTCCAGGAAGAACACCTCAGCGTCCTTCTGATCGAGCGGGCAGCCGACCCCCACCGGGGGGAATGGGCGTTGCCCGGCGGACTGCTGCTCGCCGGCGAATCACTCGATGGTGCGGCGACCCGCAAGCTCGCGGACGAGACGGGTGTCTCGGACGTGTACCTCGAACAGCTATACACATTCGATGGCGACCAGCATTCGGACGCGATCGTGAGCTACTTCGCGCTTGTCGACCTTGAGCGCACGCGACTCCGGACACGGCTCGAGTGGCGGCCGGACTGGCATGAAGTGCGGGCACTGGAACCGCTCGCATTCGGTAACGAACGGATCCTGGCCTACGCAGAGGAGCGCCTCCGTAACAAGCTCGAATACACGAACGTCGTGTACAGCCTCCTCCCGGAGACGTTCACGCTGACCGAAATGCAGCGGGTGTACGAGGCGATCCTCGGCGAAGAGCTTGATAAGCGGAACTTCCGGCGGCGGGTGGTTGGGCTGAACATCGTGCGAGAGACCGGAAAGACGACGAAGAAGGGCGCGCATCGGCCCGCGATGCTCTTCGAGTTTACGAGCCGCGAGCCGATGCTTCTGTAGCGGTTCGGGCCCAGGTGTGCCCGGCCCCGAACCCACCTTCTGCGCCCCGGTGCGGGGGCCAGACTCGTGTCGCCGCATGGTATCGTCCGCGCACAATCCAGCTTGAGGTACAGAGATGGGGACAGCGACGCCGGTGGTTTTCTGGGAGATCCGAGGGAGGGACATGGGTGTCCTGCGTGACTTCTACGGGAGTTTGTTCGATTGGAAGTTCCCGGAGACCGATGCGCGCACGGTGCCGGTCGATGGGAACGACAAGGATGATGGGTTCGGTCTGAGCGGCAGCGTGGCGGCGGGGTCAGGTGACGGATGGGTCGCGGTGTATGTCCGCGTCCCGGATATCGATGCAACGCTCCAGGAAGTGACGGCGCATGGCGGCCGGGTCATCCGCGGGCGGACCGATCCGCCGGGTTCGGCGACGTTCGCGATCGTGGCGGATCCGGAGGGCCATGTGCTCGGACTTGTGCAGGCGTAACCGCAGGGACAACAAATTCTACCAAATCTCCAGTTTTTGACTCGGTGATCCGACGTTCTTGACGGATTTACCGCGTATGGGCAGAATCTCCCCGAGAGCAGCCGGTAGCTCGTGCCTTTCAAGGCACGCCGGGGTGTCATCGGGTTCGTAAATACAATCGAACGATAGTGCGCGAAACTAATTCGTTGACACAGCCTCGCCTAATCCGGACACTAAGCCCCGAATGAAATCACGCGGTTCGGCTGAGCTCTGCGCTGGCTGGATCACGCTCAGGAGAACAGGGTTGAAGACTCAGACACGAACGGGCAGCCGCGTTGCTGCACTCGCGATCACGGCCATCGCCGGGCTTGCGCTTCTCATCGCAGTGAACTCCGCCGGTGCGGCTCCGGTAGCGCCCTCGGGCTCCGACGACGTCCCGGTGGCGCAATCCAGCGTGCCATCGATCCAGGTCTCGAAGACCGAAGTGAACGCCTCGGGTGACACCATCACGGTCACGGGCACTGGATTCGACCCGTCGCTCGCGATCGGGACGCGCCCGCCACTGGCAGGCCTGCCGTCGGGGTTCTATGTCACGTTCGCGGCGTTCGCCGATGTGTGGAAGCCGTCGGAGGGTGCTGGCGGCGGCGCGCGCCCGACGATCCCGCAGGCGGAAGGCGCCATCAAGTGGGTAGTGCTCGAAGAAAGCCGCAACATCGTCGGGTTCAACGACTCGGTGACGCTCAACCCCGACGGGACGTTCACCGCCACGCTCAGTGTCCGGGAGTATGCCGGCGCCATCGACGCGGACAACTACGGCATCTATACGTACGCGGGTAGCGGCGCTATCCAGCCGCTGTTCGAGACGTTCACCCCGCTCACCGTACTCGGCCTTTCGACTCCCGAGCCGACCGCGACAGCAACCGCGACGGCGACGGCTTCCGCGACAGCTTCAGCATCCGCCACGGCATCGGCAACGGCGCCGGTAGCGACCGCGACTCCCAAGGCACCCGTCACGGGGAGCGGCCCGTCGATCGAATCCGAATCCGGGAGCGTGCTTCCATTTGCAGCCGTGGCGCTGCTCGTCATCGCCACGGGGACCGGGGCCTGGGTCGTGGTGCGGTCACCGCGCAGCTAACGCCCGAACGGGCGTCTGCAGCAGATCTCACACCCGGGAGCCGCTGCAGACGCCGCCAAGGAGGCCTCACATGGGCGCAGCGCCCGGATCGCTCTTCACGCCGGAAGTCACCGCCGCAGTCATGCGCCACATGAATGGCGATCACGGCGAAGACTCGTTGCTCATCTGCAGGGCGCTAGGCGGAACACCTGACGCGACCGCGGCAGAGATGAGCGGCATGGACGTCGACGGGATCGAGTTCACGGCGACCGTGCCGTCCGGCCCGATCGGCGTCCGGGTGCCCTGGTCGGAAACGCCCGTAGAGCGGGCAGCAATCCGGAACGAAGTCGTTCGCATGTACCGCGAAGCGTGCGGTCTGCTGGGTATTGAACCGCGCGAAGAGGGCTAGGCTGTGCCCCACCAGATCGTCGGCGGCGGATACTCCACGGCTGCGGCCGGGTCGGTCGCCGTGCTAGCGGATCTGTGCTGCGAGTTCCGTATTCAGCTGGTAGGCGACGAGGATTTCGTCGATCATCCGCTGACGATCGACGGCGTCATCGGGCCAGGCGTCAAGGCGGGCGCGGTATCCGTTCTTGAAGGCATCGCGGTCCGCGATCTCAGGGAAGGCGAAGAAACGCGCGCCGCGATCCGCGGTGGCTCCATACGCTCCCTGCACCGCGCGCCCAATAAACTGGCCACCCGACAGGTCACCCATGTAACGGACGTAGTGGTGCGCGACAAAGCCCCCCGACCAGTTGAAGCAGACATCCTCGATTCGCTGCCGATAGGCGCGGGCTGCGTCCCTCTCGACGATGGTCGCCTGCCACGTTGGGCCGAGGAAGAACTCGAGGTCCGCAGCGAGTTCGGGCAGGCGGGTCAGTTCGTCGCGGACGAATGGGCCGGCGAGAGGGTCGTTGCGCATCAACTCCGCCGCGTTTTCAAGCGCGCGGTAGACGAAGTACTGCTGGGCCGTGAAGGCGGCGTACTGCTCGCGAGAGGCCGTCCCGGCGAGCAAATCGCGCATGAACGGCGCAGATTCAGCGGTCCCGTGGGCGCCCCAGGTTGCCGCGCGGATGCTCGCCGAAAAGGATGGAACTTCGATCGCTTCGGATACGCTCATCGGTCAGGTTCTCCACAGATTTGCCCGCCTCACCAGCTGCGTTCCTTCGAACCGGACAAGCCCCCTGAGAGGTTTGGCAGGTTCGAACACAGGAATGGAGACCTGGGCTTGTCGGTTCGAGTAAGATTAGGCAGGACTTTGTATGGACATTAGCTCTGCCTTCATTCATCGTAGCACAGTACGACGCCGGCGCGAGCCGCTTCTCGGTCCGGTCGTGCTTCTTGCGCTTGTCATCGGGGTACTCCTGACCGCCGGTTCGGCCTCGGCCGCCCCCGGGTCGACCGGCGATGGGACGCGGTCGCTGTATGTCTCCAACGCGACGACGCTGAATGTGAACGGGGACGTCGTGACGGTCAGCGGTTCGGGCTATGACATGGAGAAGGGCATCTACGTGGCGCTCTGCGTTATGACAGCGCCTGGCGTCATCCCGAGCCCGTGCGGAGGCGGCGTCGATACAGCAGGGACGAGCGGCAGTTCAGCGTGGATCTCGTCAAACGCGGGTAGTGTCGGTGAAGGGCTTGCGATCCCGTACGGCGCGGGCGGCTCGTTCACCGTGACGCTGAATGTGGGCCCGGTGGTCAACAGCGCGATCGACTGCCGGGTTGTCCAGTGCGCAATCGCGACCCGGAACGACCACACCCGGCGCGATGACCGCAGCCAGGACCTGAAGGTGCCGATCACGTTCGTGCAGCCGGTCGTCCCGACGGCGGTCCCACCAACCCAGGCGAATCAGCCGAGCCAGCCGACGGTTCCGCCTCCTCCAACCGCGACACTCACACCGACGATTACTCCGATCCCGGCGACACCAACGCCGACGCCGCCTCCGTCGACCTCCCTTTCGTCGGACGGGCGTACCGGGACGGTCGGCAGCCGATCGCTGACTCTTGCGAACGCGGAGGGCCTGGACCCCAAGGGCCAGGAGATCGAGATCACGGGCGAGGGCTTCGATGAGGCCGTCGGCGTTTATGTCTCGCTGTGCGCGGTTCCGTCATCGGCCTCCGTGGCGCCCGGTCCGTGTGCTGCTGGCTCAGCGGATGCGTCGGCCTGGATATCGTCGAATCCACCGTCGTATGCGGCAAACCTCGCGAAGCCGTATGGGACAGGCGGGTCATTCGAAGTCACCCTCGTCCCCAGGCCAGTGATCGACGCGCAGACCGACTGCCGCAAGGTGGCGTGTGCGATCGTCGCCCGCGCGGACGACACGGCGACGGACAAGCGCGCGCAGGAAGTGGTCGTGCCCGTCACCTTCGCCGCATCCTCCGGGGAAGTGGCGGAGCCGACATCCGAACCCGCGGAGGTACCGGATGCCAGCGGGAGCGCCGACGGCCCCGGGAGTGGCGCGACCCCGTGGCTGATCGGCACGGGGATACTCGCGTTGCTCGCCTTCGGTGGACTTGGGATTTTCGTCTGGCGCTCACGGCGGGGAGCCGTCCTAACGGGCTTGCTCGGGCTCCTGCTTCTCGGGGCGTGCTCCTCGGGCGACGCCGCGACGCCCAGCCTTCCGGGGGATCACGGAGCTGACGTCGGGATCGTGACGGTGGACGGCGATGCGGCACCGGACCTGCCGGTCACGGTCACCGACGCCGACGGGCGAGAAGTCACGATCAGCGACGCTACCCGGATCGTGCCACTCTGGGGAAATCTCACGGAGATCGTGTTTGGGCTGGGGCTCGGCGACCGGGTGGTCGGGCGCGATGTGACAGCGACGTTCGAGGACGCGGACGGGCTCCCGATCGTGACGCGGGCGCACGAGGTCTCCGCGGAGTCGGTGCTTTCGCTCGAGCCAACGCTCGTGCTCGCCTCGGAGGACACCGGGCCGGACACAGCGCTGACCCACATCCGGAACGTTGGAGTGCCGGTGGTGGTTTTCGACGAGCCGACGAGCATAGACGAAATTGTCCCCCGCATCCGCGCGATCGCGGCGGCGCTCGGGGTGCCGGCAGCAGGGGAGGAGCTTGTCGCGAGGACCGAGGCGGAGTTCGAGTCGGCGCGCGGCGGAATCCCAGCGGGCGCGACGCATCCACGGGTCGCCTTTCTGTACATGCGCGGACAGGC
>JBPPMX010000111.1:0-3430 GCA_051306275.1 Tepidiformaceae bacterium | reverse complement strand
GCGCTGCGGAAGCTGCGGCATCCGAGCCGGTCGCGGAAGCTAAAGGAGTATCTCGACTAGAGTCGGGGTTGGGACGAACTCGAGAGCGCCCGGTCAGTAATGGCCGGGCGCTTCTTCGTTGCACGGGGGTCTGCGGACGGCGCCCCGCTTTGGTGGGCCATCAGCGCCCGCTGTGGGGCGCGGCTACAGGTGGCGTGGCAGGGTTACGAAGCGCAGAACGATTGGAGGTAGCCGCCGCCACGGGGGGCCGGGAATCCCTAGGAGTCTCGGGAGGCTAGCCATTTTTGGCGCTGGTCGGTGCGGGCGGATTCGTCGGCGGGGCGGTAGCGGGTGAGGTATGCGGTGGCGAAGGTGAGGTAGTCGTTTGCCTGGATGGCGGCGTGGAGGCGTTCGGTGAGGCGGACGAGGTAGCGGACGTTGTGGATGCTGGCCAGGCGGTAGGCGAGGAGTTCATCGTTGCGGAAGAGGTGGTGGAGATAGGCGGCGCTGAAGCGGATGCAGAGGGCGCAGTCGCAGCCGGGATCGACGGGGCCGGGGTCTTCGCGGAAGCGGGCGTTGGTGATGGTGACGCGGCCATCGTCGGTGAAGAGGGAGCCGTTGCGTCCGAGGCGGGTGGGGAGGACGCAATCGAACATGTCGATGCCGAGTCCGACGGCGGTAACGAGGTCTTCGGGGCTGCCGACGCCCATGAGGTAGCGGGGGCGGTCGAGGGGGAGTTCGGCAGTGACGGCGGCTGCGGTCGCCCACGTGTCGGCCTTGGATTCGCCGACGGAGAGGCCGCCGATGCTGACGCCCGGTGGGTCGAGGAGGGCTGCCTGGCGGGCGTGCTCGCGGCGGAGGTCGAGGTGGATGCCTCCCTGGATGATTGGGAAGACGGTGAGCGGGCCAGCAGCGGCGCGGGAGCGTTCGTACCAGCGGAGGGTGCGCTGGAGGGCGTCAGCGGCTTCGTCGTGGGGAGCCTGGCCGGGGAGGACGTGGTCGAGGGGCATGGCGATATCGACGCCGAGGGCGCGCTGGACTTCGAGAGCGAGTTCGGGGGTGTAGTGGTGGTCGGAGCCATCGATGTGAGACTGGAAGCGGACGCCGGATTCTTCGATCTTGCGAATGCGGGCGAGCGAGAAGACCTGGAAGCCACCGGAGTCGGAGAGGATTGGGCCGGGCCAATCCATGAAGCGGTGGACGCCGCCGAGGGTTTCGATGAGGGCGTGGCCGGGGCGGAGATAGAGGTGGTATGCGTTGACGAGGAGGATGTCGGCGCCGGTGGCGCGGACTTCATCGGGGAGGAGGGCCTTCACGGTGGCGAGGGTGCCGACGGGCATGAACGCGGGGGTGCGGATGGCGCCGCGGCTGGTGGTGATGACGCCGGTGCGTGGGTCGACCGGGGATTCGGGGGCGCTGGTGAGGGCGAACGAGAAGGTCACTGCAATACGGTTTCGACGGCGGTGCGGACGAGGGACTCGGGGATGTCGTTGCGGGTGGTGGCGTTGCCGATGCCATCGAGGATGACCCAGCGGATGGCGCCGGAGCGGACTTTCTTGTCGAGGGCGGTAGCTTCGATGACCTGGTCGACGGGGACGCCGGGTGCGGATTCGGGGAGGCCGTAGGCGCGGATGAGCGACTGCTGGCGGTCGAAGTCGGCGGGGGTGAGGAGGCCGAGTTCGCGGGAGATAAACCCGGCGGCGCGCATGCCGATCGCGACGGCTTCGCCGTGGAGCCAGGCGCTGTAGCCGGTGACGGCTTCGAGGGCGTGGCCGACGGTGTGGCCGTAGTTCAGGAGCATGCGGCGGTCGGCTTCGCGCTCGTCTTCGGAGACGACGGCGGCCTTGATGGCAGTGCTCCAGCCGATGAGGTGGGGGGACATCATCGCGCGCGGGTCGGAGGCGCCAGCTTCGAGGGCCGAGACGAGGTCTGGGTCGAGGATGAGGCCGTGCTTGATGACCTCAGCCCAGCCTGCGCGGAGTTCGCGGGGCGGGAGGGTTTGAAGGAAAGCGGGGTCGATGACGACGGCGCGGGGCTGGGCGAAAGCGCCGATGAGGTTCTTGCCGCGGGCGTGGTCGACACCGGTCTTGCCGCCGATGGAGGCGTCGACCATGCCGAGGAGGGTGGTCGGGACGTGGACGAAGTCGATGCCACGGAGATAGGTCGAAGCGGCGAAACCGGCGAGGTCTGTGACAACGCCGCCGCCAAGACAGACGAGGAAGTCCGTGCGCTCGGCGCGGGCATCGAGGAGGCGGTCGAAGACGAGCTGGACGGTGGCGAGCGTCTTGTACGCCTCACCGGAGGGGATGGTTATCGTCGAGGTGATATACCCGGCGTTGGAGAGGGCGGAGGAGACCGATTCGGCGAAGCGCGGGCCGACGGCGGAGTCGGTGACGAGGAAGGCGCGGCCGGTTAGGCCGGCTTCGCGGCAGATCGCGCCGAGGCGGTCGGCGACGCCTTCGGCGACGGTTATGTCGTATGAACGCGTTTGGGTGCGGACGGTTGCGGCGAGACCGTTCGGGGGGAGCGTGAAAGAGGGCTCGGGAGCCGAGAGGATTACGGGCGGGAAAGTGCGGCCGGGTTCGATCAGCACAGGAGGCGGTTCGAGTTCAGCGGGAGCGGGCTCGGGAGTGGGGGCAGCGGTCTCCGAGACGAGGGCGGGATCGAGGCGGTCGAGGTCGTAGGAGGCGAGGCGGTGGGCGGCTTCCTGCCAGCGCCGGACGACTTCGGCAGCGACCTGAGCGGGCGTCCGGCCTTCGACATCGACGACCGCATCGGCGAGTGAGTAGTAGCGGGTGCGGTCCTCGAGGAGGCCAGTCAGGCGGGATTCGATGCCGCCTTCGAGGAGTGGGCGACCGTGCGAACCGGGCGTGGCTTCGAGGCGTTCGGCGGCGGCGCGTGGGCTCACGGAGAGCCAGACGACGAACCCGCTGGCGATGGCACGACGGGAAAGGGGCGTGAGGATGGCCCCGCCGCCGGTCGCGACGATGACGTGGTCGAGGCCGGCGACGAGTTCGAGAGCGTGGCGCTCGCGTTCGCGGAAGCTGGGCTCGCCTTCGTCGGCGAAGAGTTCGGGGATGGTGCGACCGGCAGCGTGCTCGATGATGTCGTCACTGTCGGCGACATCCCAGCCGAGGCGCTGGGCGACGATCGTGGCAACGGTTGACTTGCCGCTGCCGGACAGGCCAATCAGGAAGATGCGGTCGGGGCGCCTGGTGGCGTCCATCGTCATTCGGCGCGGCGGCGTGGCGCCATGGTGGTGCGATATTGCTCGACGTTCGCGCGGATTTCGTCGAGGGTGTCGCCGCCGAACTTCTCGAGCCAGGCATCGGCGAGGACGAGGGCGATCATCGCTTCGGCGACGACGCCGGCGGCGGGGACGACACAGACATCGCTGCGCTCGTAGTGGGCTATGACCTCCTCACCGGTATCGAGGTCAACGGAAGGGAGG
>JBPPMX010000110.1:0-2366 GCA_051306275.1 Tepidiformaceae bacterium | reverse complement strand
CGGAGAGGCGCTTGAAGCGGATGCAGGACTTGCCGATACTCGCCTTCGGGAATCGCGGTGCGTAGCGTTCGGCGACGTATCCGCGGTCGTCCGCGCCGAGAAGATAGAGGCTGATATAGCGGACGTTGCTGGCGAGGCCGACGACCGCCGCTTCGCCGCCATTGCCGGTCGGGTAGCGATATCGGTAGCGGCCGTAGCCGAGCATCGCACCGTCGACGTGGGGCGCGAGGTCCGGGACGGTCTCGCGGATGAGCACATCGATCGCGGCGATGTCCGCCCGGCGGGCGGGATCTTCGATCGCCGCAATGTACTCCGCAGGGGTACCCACAGCGCCTTTCGCCTTCACGCGAGTCCACCACCAGAGACAGCCGGGATGACGCGCACTTCGCTGTCGGCGCCGACTTCAGTGGCGAGGGTGGCGCGTTCGCCATCGACGAAGACGCTGATGTGTTTTCGGAGGCGGGATGGCTCGCAGAGACGGTCTCGGATGCCGGGCCAACGGCGGTCGAGCTGGTCGATGACTGCCTCGACGGTCGCGGCATCGAGCTCCACGCGGCGCTCAACCCCGGGGACGAGGCGTTCGAGAGCGGCGGGGAGGTAAACGGTCGGCACGGCTAGCCGTCGAGCGCTACGGCAGCGACCGACGAAACGCCGGGGAGATGGCTCGCGATGGTCTGCCAGGACTCGCCTTCGTCGTTGCTGCCGTAGAGGGTGCCGTCGGTGGTACCGAAGTAGACGCCCGCGGGCGTCAGCGGGTCAGTCGCCATCGCCTGGCGGAAGATTCCAAAGTAGGCGCCAGACTGGGGCAGGCCCTGCGAAAGGCGATGCCACGTATCGCCGCCGTCGCGCGTCCGCCAGACGGCGGCTGAGGCGTCGGGCGGGTAGCGGCCATCGCTATCGCCGTTGAGCGGGATGGTGAAGACGGTCGTGTCGTCGCGCGGGTGGATGGCCATCGGGAAACCGAAGGTCGACGGGAGTCCTGCGCTGATCTCCTGCCATGATTCGCCCGCATCGGTGGTGCGGTACACGCCGAAGTGGTTCTGCTGATAGAGGGTCGACGGACTACCAGGGGCCATGACGAGGCAGTGGACGCACTGGCCGGTCTCGGGGTTCTCGCCGGGCAGGTGGTCGGCACGAACTCCGTGGTTCAGCGGCACCCATGTCTTTCCCCCGTCGCGCGTGCGGAAGGTCCCCGCCGCAGAGATCGCAACCCACATGCTGTTGCGGTCAGACGGGTGCGGGACGATGCCATGCACCATGAGTCCGCCACCGCCCGCTTCCCAGCCGGGTCGCGACGGATGGTCGCGAAGCCCCTTAACGTGCGTCCATGTGTCGCCGTTATCGTCGCTGCGGAAGAGTCCGGCGGGCGCGACACCAGCGTAGAGCACACCGTGGGCGGGGGTGACGTTCCAGGCGAGTTCGACCGCTGGTTCGTCTGGACCGTATTCGAGCCCCGCACTGGACTGCGTCCAGGTCGCGCCGAGGTCGGGCGAGCGCCAGACGCTCGGGCCAAACCATGCATTGCCAGCGGCTGCGTAGGTATTCCCGGTGGCCGGGTCGTAGCTCATGTGCTGGACCGGCCAGGTTTCGCAGAAAGGGCCACGGACATCCCATTTCGCCCGGGCTGGATCGCTCTCAACGATGAACGCGCCCTTGCGCGTGCCGACGAGGAGTATGAGTCGAGTCATTTGCATACCTCCAACCGCCCGGGCGGACCGACTAGCCCTCCATGAGGGTCTGGGCGAGCATCAGCGGGTTGCCATCGGGGTCGCGGAAGCTGGCGAGCTTGACCATGCCGGGGATCACCTGGATCGGGCCGTCGAAGACGACGCCTTTCGCCTGGAGCTCGGCCATCGCCGCTTCGGCATCGGGGACGCCAAGGGTGAGGCGGGCGCCGCCTTCGCCCCAGCCGGAGTCGGACTTCGAAAGGCCGAGCGTGAAGCCATCGACCGGCGAGAGCATGTCGCACCAGCCAACCTCATCGGCGCGAAAGAGGATCTCAAGCCCGAGGTTCGAGGTGTACCAGTCAATCGAGCGATCGAAGTCGCTGACGTTGATTGCCGCTGTGACCTGTCCGACGTATTCCATAGATGTTCACTCCCGTGTTTGGTGCGCAGGGAGGGAAAGTATAGGAGAGCGCGTCTAACCTTAAACACCCCTATGGCACCGGCGGCAGGGCAATGCTCGTGTCTCACGAGGTTGCGCGGCAGCTGCACGGGCTGTGCTACGGGTTGATGGCATCGCGGGCGAGGGCGAGCCAGGTTCGGTCCCCGTAGCGGTCGGCCTGCATGAGCCACCATTCGGCGCCCCACAGGTAGACGCGGGATGCGCCGGTCCGGCGCGCGTACTCGATGTTCTTGCGGAAC
>JBPPMX010000109.1:0-11037 GCA_051306275.1 Tepidiformaceae bacterium | reverse complement strand
GTATAAGAGACAGGTCCGAGTGGCTGCTGGCGGTTCCCAGCGCGTCTCCGCTTCCCTGGTCCGTTGTTCCATCGTCATCCGTGCTTTCGCTACTGCCCGCGGTTCCCGGCGCGTCGCCGCTCCCCTGGTCGGCAGTGCCGTCGTCATTAATCGTCAGCACAGCCGACTCAAGCGCGGTCGAGCTCCCCCTATCGGAATCACCGCCGAGCGGTGTCTGACCCGTTGCCGTCGCCCCTGCCACGAGCACCCCGAGGAATGCTGCTCCTGAAAGTATTGCCAGTCGTCCGTCCATGAGGGACCTCCGTCGCTTCGAGATGCCCTTACCTTCGCGCTCCTCCCTTTGCCCTTCATGTGACGAACATTGGAATGCTCTAATGCCACCCGCCCGCCATTGTGGTTCGATCTCTCTGTGCACATCCTTGTCGTCGAAGACGAGCCACGCCTCGCCCGCGCTATCCAGCGAGTCCTCGAAGAAGAGGGCCACATCGCCGATGTCTCCGGCAATGGCGCTGAAGCCGTCCTCCAGGCAGCCGACGGCGAATACGACATCGTCCTCCTCGACGTGATGCTCCCCGGCCTCGATGTCTACGAAGTTGCCCGCCGCCTTCGCGCTGGGGGCTTCACGCCGCCCATCCTCATGCTCACCGCTCGCGACTCCGTGCAGGACCGCGTCAAAGGCCTTGATTCCGGCGCCGACGACTACCTCGTGAAGCCCTTCGCCCTCGACGAGCTCCTCGCCCGGGTGCGCGCCCTCACCCGCCGCGCCCATATGTCCGGCCTCGAAACCACCAGCCTCCGCGTCGCCGACCTCGAACTCGACCTCCGCACCCGCGAAGCCGTCCGCGGCGGAAAGCGCATCGAACTCACCACGAAGGAGTTCGCCCTCCTCGAAGTCCTGATGCGCCACCCCGGCCAGGTGCTCACCCGCTCCCAGCTCCTCGATCGCGTATGGAGCTACGACGCCGCCACCGAGTCGAACGTCGTCGACATCTACATTCACTACCTGCGCAACAAGATCGACCGCGACTTCGAACCGCGCCTCATCCGGACCGTCCGCGGCGCCGGCTACGCACTGAGGACCTCCTGATGTTCTGGCGCGTCCGTCTCAAGCTTGCCGCCTGGTACACCGGTGCCCTCGCCCTCATCCTCCTCACACTCGGTTTCGCCATCTACACCGGCGTTCGGCACTCCCTCGACCAGGAGATCGAAGCCTCCCTCTCCCGTTCCCGCGACGACCTCCTTTCGAACCCGGCCGCCCTCGCACCAACGGCCACCCCCGCCCCGGCAGCCTTCGGCTCGTCCGTCATCCTCGCCAACTTCGATGACGACGACGACGCCACCCGGACAGCCGAACCCCGCGACGACGACGATGACAGCTCCGGCAAGTCCACCCCCGAACCCGGCGACGACCACGATGCGTCCAGCGACGACGACGACGATCCAAGACCCGGCGATGACGACGACGGCGATTCCGATGACCCCGCCACCATCATCGCTACTGACGTCTTCTTCGTGACGACCGATGCTTCTGGCGCAGTCCTCTGGAACCCACGCAACGTCGGCCTCTCCGCCATCCCCCTGTCTGACCTCGTGGCGTCCGCCGGCTCGACCGAGCACCGGACAACGATCGACGCCGGCGATGATCGCTACCGCATGACGTCCCTCCCCCTCGACTCCGCCGCGCCCGCTGCCGCTTACCTCCACATCGGCCGCTCACTCGAATCCCGCGATAGCCAGCTCGCCAGCCTCGCCCGGACGCTCGTTATCGGGGGACTCGCAGGTGTCGCCCTCGCCGCGGTAGGCGGCGTCGCGCTCGCCGGCCGCGCGCTCATCCCCGTCCGCGCCGCCCTCGAAACCCAGCGCCGCTTCGTCTCCGATGCTTCGCACGAGCTCCGTACTCCTCTCGCGGTCGTCCGCGCCAACGCTGAGCTCCTTGCCCGCCACCCAGAATCCGCCATCGAGGACAACCTCGAAATACTCGAGGCCATCTCCAGCGAAACCGGTCACATGGCCGCCCTCGTCGCCGATCTCCTCACCCTCGCTCGCGCCGACGAAGGCCGCCTCGAACTCCAGCGCGAACGCTTCTCCCTCGATGCCCTGCTCGCCGAGCTCATTCGTGACATGACCCCGATCGCCGCCTATCGCGACGTATCCCTCACCGGCGACTTCACCCCCGTCGACCTCCTCGCCGACCGGCAACGCATCCGCCAGGTCGCGGTCATCCTTATCGACAACGCCCTGAAGTACGCGCCGCCCGGCACCGCCGTCGTTGTCGCGACGCGCCTCACTCGCGGCAATGTCGACCTCTCAGTGAGCGACGCAGGCCCCGGCATCCCTCCCGCCGAGCAGCAGCGGATCTTCGACCGGTTCTACCGCGCCGACCTGTCCCGCTCCCGCGCCGCACCCGGTGGCACTGGCCTCGGGCTTGCGATTGCCCGCTCGATCGCCGAAGCCCACGGCGGCCGCCTGACGGTGGAATCCGAGCTTGGCCAGGGGACGACCTTCACCGCCCGAATCCCCGAGAACCTTCGCTAACCTCTTGGAGCACGCCCTCAGCTTTCGCGCGATGGATACCGCTGTTGACGTCCTCGCCCTCGCGCCCACTCGCCCCGCGCTGGTCGACCAGGTCCCGGCCCTCTTCGAGGACGCCGAGCAGCGCTTCTCCCGATTCCGGCGCTCATCTCTCCTGTCCCGCCTCAACCGCGGCGAAGCCATCGACGACCCCACCTTCGTCTCTGTCTGCCGCCTCGCTCTCTCTGCGTTCGAGCTAACCGGGGGGCTCTTCAACCCGATGATCCTCCCCGCTCTCACTCGCTCCGGCTACGACACGACGTTCGCCTCCATCTCCGGTGGAGAGCTCCGGCCCACGCTCGTCCCGGACCCCCGCCTCTGCCTCGACATCCGCAACGGCGCCATCTCGCTGCGCGCAGGACAGCTCGATCTCGGTGGCATCGCCAAGGGATTCACTGTCGACCACGCCGTCGAAACCCTCGCAGTCTCGGTCGGCGCCTTCATCGTGAACGCTGGCGGCGACCTTCGAACGCACGGCGATGAGCCCGGCGGTCACGGCTGGGAGATGGTGATCGAACACCCGAACGCTCCGATTGTCGGTTGGCAGGGCCGCGTCTCTGGCGCCCTCGCCACCTCCACTTCCGCTCGTCGCCGTTGGACCACCACCTCGGGCCTCGCCGCCCACCACCTCATCGACCCCCGCACGGGCCTCCCGGCCGAATCCCCCTTCGTCCAGGTGTCGGTCTTCGGGGAAAGCTGCTCAGATGCCGAAGTCTGGGCGAAGGCCGTCCTCATCGGGGGCTCGCCCACGGCATCGCTCGCAGCGGCCGCCGGCCACACCATCCTCGCCGTAGATCAGTCCGGGGGGCTCCACACCTGGAGCCCCCCGGGCGAGAGGTAACGGGGTAGCCCGCGGTTATCGAGCGCGCAGGCGCGGGTCGAGCATGTCCCGCAGTACATCGCCGAGCATGTTGAACGCCAGCACGGTCAGGCTGATCGCGATGCCCGGGAAGATCGCCATCCACGGCGCTTCTTCCATGTACCGGCGGCCCGTGCCGCTCAGCATCAGCCCCCACGACGGGTTCGGAGGTTGTGTCCCCAGCCCCAGGAAGCTGAGCGACGCCTCGATCAGGATCGCCGCCCCGACGTACGCCGAGATCAGGATCAGGATCGGCGCCATCACGTTCGGCAGGATGTGCCGCAGCATGATCCGCATGTTTGTCGCGCCCACGCTCCGCGCCGCCTCGATGTACATGTTCTGTTTCACCGAGAGCACCGCGCTCCGCACGATCCGTGACGTCCCCGGTATGAACACAATTGCGATCGCGATAAGCGCGCTCGATGTGCTCGCGCCGAAGACCGACACCAGCGCCATCGTCAGGACGAGCGCCGGAAACGCCAGCATCGCATCCACCACACGCTGGACCAGGAGGTCCGTGAGGCCGCCCGCGGTGCCGCTGATGAGGCCGACGGTGCTACCGAGGAACACACCCACGAATACCGACACCAGCCCTACATACAGCGAGATACGCGCCCCGTGGATGATCCGGCTGAACATGTCGCGCCCGAGGTCGTCCGTCCCCATCGGATGCGAAAGCGACGGCGACTGGAACGTGTCCCGCGAAATCCGGATCGGGTCGAACGGCGACACGACGTTCGCGAACAACGCGCTGAACACGATCAGAAAGATCAATACCAGCGAAACAGCCGCTACCGGCTGCTTCGCTAACCGGATCGTGAACTGCAACGTCGGGGACCGCTTCCGCGGTGCCGCGATAATGACATCACCGCCCTGGTAGGTGCTTGTAGCCATGTCCTGTCTCCTGTCTCGGCGTCCCGGCTAGCTGTACCGAATCCGCGGGTCGATGACGGCGTACGTCAGGTCGACCAACAGGTTCACGAGGATGAAGATCGTCGCCA
The DNA here is from genome assembly GCA_051306275.1 of Tepidiformaceae bacterium. GTDB lineage: Bacteria > Chloroflexota > Dehalococcoidia > Tepidiformales > Tepidiformaceae > JBPPMX01. The sequence goes on along the minus strand of JBPPMX010000109.1, from coordinate 6,606 downwards.
TCACCATCGTGACGCCCTGGATAATCGGGTAGTCACGCTGGTTGATCGCTCCGAGCATCAAGCGGCCCATACCGGGCAGCGCGAAGATCGTCTCAATCACCACCAGGCCGCCGAGCAGGAAGCCGAGCTGGCTCCCCATGATTGTGATCACCGGGATGAGCGCGTTCCGGAGCGCGTGCCGCGTGATGACCACGCGCTCCCGGAGGCCCTTCGACCACGCCGTTCGGATGTAGTCCTCCCGCAGCACTTCTAGCGTCGCTGACCGCGTCATGCGCGACGTCACCGCCGAGAACCGGTACCCCGTGATCAGCGCCGGGAAGATCAACGCCTCAAGGTTCTTCCCGGGGTCCTCCCAGATCGGGAAGTACCCAAACTCCGGTAACCACCCGACCCACAGCGTGAGCCCCAGGATCAGCATCGTTGCGATCCAGAAGTCCGGGAGCGAAAGGCCCAGCACAGCGAAGAGCCGCGCGCCGTAGTCCAGCGGCGTGTTCGCCCGGATCGCCGAGATAACCCCGAGCGGTATCGCGAGCACGATGGCGAGGACAATCGACATCGCCGCGAGCTGTACCGAAACCTCCATGCTGTCCGTGATCAGTCCCCACACGGGCTGCTTGTTCCACAGCGAGACCCCGAAGTCTCCCCGGAGCAGGTGGCTCATGTAGTCCACGTACTGCGTCACGAATGGCCGGTCGATACCGAGTTCTGAACGCATCGCCTGGAGTTGCTCGTCGGTCACGTAGCCGCCCTCGGAAAGGCGCGCCATCACCACGTCCCCATCCACCACCCGCACGAGCGAAAAGATGATGATCGACACCAGGAACAGCGAGGGAATCGCGGTCAGCAGTCGCCTGATGATGTATTGCGTCACGGGCCTGTCCCCTTCCCTGGTAGCCATGTGCGTCGCCCATTTGCGTCGCGTGTGGCCGGTTGCCTGGCTCCTGGGCGTCTCTGAGCCACGGATTGTCGGACCCCGCAGCCCCCGCCTGACAGGAGCTGCACGACCCTGGTCATGGAGTTCGTCGTTCCGGTACGCCTTGCTGAGGACGCGGGCGAAGCTGCTCCGAAGAGCGCAGTCCATCCATCCGCGTACAGCTCCGCCAACGGCCTACCGGGTTCTCTTGAAGCAATGCCGGTAGCTGTCTTCGCTCAGAACGTTCCATCCCCTCCTGAGCGGGCGGTATACGCCGCCCGAAATCGATAGTCAACATGCCACCGATAGGTAAAATTGGTGAACGCTGACTGATCGAATGTACGTCCATCCATTTCGGTCGGATTGCTAGATCGGACACCATGGCCGGACGTACTGCCGACCCGCGAACCCTAGAGCAATCCGCGCTTCCATCGCAAGTCTTTCGCTCCGTAAAGATCCGTGCGCCGTCGTGCCCGCTCGTTCGACTACACCCGCGTCTCGACCCACGGCGCCAGCAGGTCGATCACCCGCTCCCGCGGGTCTGCCAGCTTCCGCCCTTCTTCCCCAACCGCCCGCAGGAAGTGGTCCGCCCAGCGTCCCCCGCCGCGCCACCATCGCTTGCGACTCCTCGTCGTCGGTCTCCACCCCCATCACCTTCCGGAAGTGCGCCTGCTCCGCGACGTACCCTCGCGCCACCACGTCCAGCCGGGCTACCCGTTCTCGCTGCCGTGCCCGGTACTCCGCAACCCACTCCTCCGGATACGCGCTCGCCTCCGGGAATGGGCGATAGCCGTTGGCCGGGTTGTACATGTCCCATGCGTCGTCGCTGAGCAGCGGGTTCGCCTGGTCGACCACTGCCGGGTCGATCGTCTGCAACATGTACCGCCCCTGGCCGGGATGCGCCGCCAGCACGATGAACCGATCGCCCGCGGGCATCACCTCCTTGCCGAGGTCGAGCGGCTCCCCCGCCGCCTGTCCCGCAGCCTTGCCGCCGTCTGCGCCTCGGCTTCCGCCTGGTACATCCCTATCAACGAACCCCCGCCGCTGTTGCCGATCAGAACCACCCGCTCGAAGCCGCGCTCCCGGAGTCCCGCATCCCCGCCCCGATATCGAGCATGATCCGCTCGTGCACCATGTCCGTGTCGTTGTTCACGTACCGCGTGTTGTGCGCGAACAGCGCGATCCCGCGCGCGGCCAGTCCCGGGGCCAGGTAGTGGCGCGAAAACTCGGCCCGCGGATGCACGACGTACGCGACCGTCGACGTCTCCACCCCCGCCGGCCCGTACAGCACACCGAAGCTCAGCGCGCTGTCGCTCGCCTCGAGGTACACGATCTCGCGCCGCACCTCCGGGTCGATCTCCCGGAACGCGAACGGCAGCCGCCGCCTGTGGTCGGCGAACGTTTGCGTCACAGCCGCCTCCAGTGCTCATCGCACCGGCGGAATCCTACGCGCCTAACTTCCCGCCTTCGCCCCCGCCCGTGATGCGAGCTCCTCGCGCAGCTCCATCTGGTCCGCCTCGTCCCGGTCCAGCACCTGGATCACGTAAATCACGTTCCCGAACCGGTAGATGTCCGACCAGATCCGGTTGCCCTGCACCGCCCGGGTCACCCGGTACGAATGCTGTTCGTCGCCCAGCTCCGGCCCGCTCGTGTCCTCATTCTTCGCGTCCTGCGCTCCCAGCGACCCCGGCGGTGGGTTTCGCAGGGCGTCCCGCAGCGTCGCATACGTTGTCGTCGCAACCGGCTCCTGCTCGTAGACGTACGCATACACCGTCAGCTTCCGCGTCGCGTCCCCCGTGATCTGATAGTCGTATCGCAGGATCTTCGCCCCCGGCTGCGTGATCACCTCGCCATTCGTCGGCAGCCGCTCATACCCCAGATCGCTGACATCCGGCTGATAGCCCGTGGGGTCGTTCGCGTCCGGCGTCGCCGTTGCGGGCGTCGAATCCCCATCCCCGCAGGCGCCCAGGATCAGGGCGCTCAGTACGAGCGCCCACAGCAGTCCTACCGCATACGCGCGGCCGTTGCCGCCAGGTCTGCCGCCTGCTCCGGGTTCATGTGGTCCGTGCTGATGCAAAGGTCGTAGGTCTGCGGTGAAAGCCATCCCGTTTCGTAAAACCGCCGGTAGTAGTCCACCCGCTCCTGGTCCGTCCGCTCCACCGTCTTCAGGGCCGCCTTCTGGTCGACCCCCATCCCGGCCATGATCCGCCGGGCGCGGTGCTCATTCGAACCCGTCACAAGCAACGTCAGCGTATCGAGCCTGTCCCGAAGGATCACCTGCGCCGCGTGGCCGATGATCACGCAGTCCCCCTGCTGCGCCAGGTCCCGGATCACATCCTCGATGAAGTGGCGGTAATCACCTGAGGTCGTCAGCGGGCTCGTATTGAGCGGGATCGGGTCGGCCCACGCAGCCGCCGGCATCGTCGGATTCCTCGCAAGCGCCTCCAGGATCCGCGTCATCAACGATGGCGAATGCTCCGATTCGCTCACCGTCTCCGGCGACACATTCGCGTCAGAGGCTGCCGCCTGGATCACCTGGTAATCGATGTACCGGAATCCCAGCCGGTCCGCTATGCCCTGCGAGACCTCCTCACCACCAGTCCCAACCTGCCTGGCAACCGTCACGATTCGAGTGTTCATCGGGCTCCTCCGCGTTCCGCTTCAGCCGCATTCTAGCCCCTGCATGTGGCCGATCTGCATCGAACCGCCCAATACCTCCACACCACTCCCTCTGCTATCCTCGATTCCACGCTCGGGCGCAGCAACCCGGCAGGAGGGACCAGGGCGTCTATGGATCAGGAGATTCGTCCCTGGAAGCGCCTCGCGCTCATCTTCCCCGGTCAGGGCTCCCAGCACGTCGGCATGGGTCAGCGCCTCGCCGAACTCTCCACCGCCGCCCGTGATGTCTTCCGCCGCGCCGACGAAGTCCTCGACATGCAGCTCTCGAAGCTCTGTTGGGAGGGCCCCGCCGACGACCTCGAATCGACTATCAACCAGCAACCCGCGACCTTCACCACCTCCATCGCCTGGCTCGCCGCCCTCCGCGAACGCTGGGAAGGCCTCGGCCGCTCGACTACCCCGGATCTTGTCGCCGGCCACTCCCTTGGCGAATTCACCGCCGCGGTGGCAGCAGGCTCCCTCACCTTCGAAGAAGGCCTCCTCCTCGTGAAGGAGCGCGGAATCCTCATGGACGAAGCGGGACGCGAAAACCCCGGCGGCATGGCCTCCATCCTCGGCCTAACCGAAGCCCAGGTCCGCGAGATCTGCGAAGAAGCTGGCAAGGAAGGCCTGATCGGCCTCGCCACCGCCAACTGCGAAGGGCAGAACGCCATCTCCGGCGCAATCCGCCCCCTCCAACGCGCCATGGAACTCGCCGAAAAGGCCGGCGCCCGCAAAGTCGTCCGCCTCCCCATCACCATCGCCTCCCACTCTCCCCTCATGGCGAAGGCGAGCGAAGGAATGGCCGCTGTCCTCCACCGCTTCCAGATCCGCGATCCCCGGGAGCCCCTCGTCGGCAACATCAACGGGGACATCCTCGAAACCGCACCCGCCGTCCACGACGAGCTCCGCGGCCAGCTCACTGCCGGCGTCCGCTGGCAGAAGGGCGTCGAACAGATGCTCGCTCGCGGGATCGACATGTTCATCGAAGTTGGCCCCGGCAACGTCCTCACCCGCGTCATCCGCCGCATCGACTACAACGTCAACAGCATCAGCCTCAGCGACGACTACGACGGCATGCTCGGCGAGCGCTTCCATCTCGTGGAGGCCACCGCCTCATGACCCGTCGCGTCGTTGTGACCGGCATTGGCGCCGTCACTGCCGTTGGCAATTCAGCCGAATCCACCTGGCAGGCAATGCTTGATGGCCGCAGCGGTATCGGCCCCATCACCCTCTTCGACCCCGAGCCCTACCCGGTTCGCATCCAGGCCGAAGTCAAAGACTTCGCCCTCGGCGACCGCGTCGACCCCAAGCAGCAGCGCCACATGAACCGCGGCGTCACCTTTGGCATGAGCGCCGCCCTCGAAGCCCTCGATGATTCAGCGCTCCCCATCACCGAGGAGAACGCCGAGATGGTTGGCGTCATCTTCTCCTCCGGAGGCGGCGGCACCGACCTCGTGATCGAGCACCAGCGCATCCTTGACGAGAAGGGCCCCCGCCGCATCACGCCCTTCCTCGTCGCAAACTTCATCCCCGATGCCGCCAGCGGCCACATCGCCATCGCCACCGGCGCCCGCGGGCCCAACATGGCCGTCGTCAGCGCATGCGCGACCGGCGCCGCCAGCCTCGGGGAAGCCTTCGAGACCATCCGCCGCGGCGATGCCGATGCCATCATCAGCGGCAGCTCCGAAGCCGTCCTCCTCCCCCTCTACCACGCCACCTGGTGCTCCATGCGCGCCCTCGCCGGCGACAACGACCACCCGGAAAAAGCCCTCAAGCCCTTCGACCTTAACCGCGACGGCTTCGTCGCAGGCGAAGGCGCAGGCGCCATGATCCTCGAAGACCTCGACCACGCCCGTGCTCGCGGCGCGAAGATCTACTGCGAAGTCGTCGGCTACGGCACCTCCAACGACGCCTACGACATGATCGCTCTCGCCGAAAACGGCCGCGGACTCACCCGCGCCGTGAACCACGCCGTCCGCAAGGCCGCGCTCGACCCCGCGATCATCGACTACATCAACCCCCACGGGAGCGGTACCCCGCTGAACGATCGCGTCGAGACCCACGTCTTCAAGCAACTCATGGGCGAAGCCGCCTACGGCGCCGCGATCAGCTCGATCAAGCCCATTACTGGCCACTGCATGGGCGCCTCCGGCTCCGTCGAAGCGCTCGCATGTGTCATGGCCATCCGCGATCAGCGCGTACCCCCCACCATCAACTACACCACCCCTGACCCCGATTGCGACCTCGACTACGTCCCGAACGTCGCTCGTGACCGCGATGTTCGCGTCGCGATGAGCACATCGGTCGGCCTTGGCGGCCACAACGCCGCAATCATCTTCCGCCGATTCGAAGATTGACCCCCGGAGGACACCCGTGACCCGAGCCCTTGTGACCGGCGTTGGCGCGATCACGCCCATCGGCCTGACCGCCCATGACTACTGGAAAAACCTTCTTGCCGGCGAATCCGGTATCGGCCCGATCACCCGCTTCGACGCAAGCAACCTCCCCGTCCGCATCGCCGGCGAGGTGAAGGACTTCGAGGCTGGCCACTACATGGACCACAAGACGGCGCGCCGCATGTCGCGATTCGCCCAGTTCTCCGTCGCCGCGGCCCAGATCGCCGTCGACGACGCGAAGCTAACCATCGCCGACAGCGAGCGCAGCCGTGCTGCCACAAGCGTCGCAACCGGCGGCGGCGGCCTCATCGATACCGCCGACGAGATGCTCGTCCTCCTCGACAAGGGCCCCGGGCGCGTAAGCCCGTTCTTCGTCCCGACCATGGCGCCCAACATGGCCTCCTGCCAGGTTGCGATGCATCTCGGTCTCCGCGGCCCCGCCCTCACCAGCGTTGCCGCCTGCGCCGCCGGCCTCTACGCCTACATCGAAGCCAAGATGCTCATCGATTCCGGTCGCGCCGATATCGTCCTCGCCGGCGGCACCGAAGCCGCCCTCCACCCGCTTCCCATCGCCGCCCTCGCTAACATGAAGGCGCTCTCCCGCCGGAACGACGAGCCAACCCGCGCCAGCCGTCC